>NZ_JAMXSK010000020.1:0-105629 GCF_024124645.1 Pseudoalteromonas sp. Ps84H-4
GTAGCGTTGCCATAGCAGTTTCGCTCGCGCGGAGAAAATTGCGATACTGAGAAAAAATCGATCGCAACCATCTTAAATGGTTTCAAACTAAGAACATACCCAAGACAATTTATTAAAAATTAGTTTTCACACAGTCTGGGCACAAAGCTGTCCTTAGGGGGTACTCTTTTTTGCCCCAAAATCATTCAGAGTAAATGCTCTATAGAGCTGCCTCGTTTCAAACGATAGCCTAAACATCGTTAGTATCGATTTGATACATATCAACTTATATATTGAATATGGTTGAATCGTTTGCATAAACTGAACAGCACGTTCATACTAACTTGGTGGATAAAAAGTAGTCGATGTTTTGCAAGATAATCAGTCAACCAGTCCTTTGATGATTTTCTTCACCAACACTTTATTTTTATTATTCTCAACAGGGAGAAAGTTAAGTGAAAAAGTTCATATTTTTAATATATGTCGTCATAACATGCTTCGCTGGATTCGCTTCAGCACAAGAAAAGCCCAATGTACTCGTTATTTTTAGTGATGATGTAGGCATCTGGAATATTAGTGCTTATAGTCGGGGTCAAATGGGGTATCGTACTCCAAACATTGATCGCCTAGCGAAAGAAGGGACCTTATTTACTGATTATTATGGTGAACAAAGCTGTACCGCTGGCCGAGCGGGTTTTATTACAGGTCAATATGCTGTTCGAGTTGGGTTACCAAAAGTAGGTCTAGTGGGATCACCTCAAGGGCTATCTGAAAAAGATCCAACAATTGCCGAGATGTTAAAACCCTTGGGGTATGCGACAGGCCAATTCGGTAAAAATCATTTAGGTGATCGTAATGAGTTCTTACCAACAGTGCATGGATTTGATGAGTTCCTAGGCAACCTTTATCATTTAAATACACACACTGAGTTAGAGGATGAAGACTACCCTAAAAACCCAGAGTTCCTTAAAAAATTCGGCCCTCGGGGGGTAATACACAGTTTTGCGTCAGACAAAGACGATAAAACGGTTGATCCTCGCTTTGGTAAAGTTGGAAAGCAAACAATTAAAGATACCGGTCCTCTTAACTCTGAACGCATAAAAACGATTGATGAAGAGTTCTTAGCTGGTGCAATGAAATTTATCCGCAATGCACACGAAGATGGAAAGCCCTTCTTCACTTGGTTTAATGCTTCCCGCATGCATTTCCCGACGATATTAAAAGACGAGTCTATGGGTGTTACGGGACAAGGTATTTTTGCTGACGGAATGGTTGAGCATGATGGTCATGTTGGTCAGCTTTTAGATCTATTAGATGAGCTAAAAATAGCAGACAATACGATTGTAATTTATACCTCAGATAATGGCCCGATGAAAATGAATTGGCCGGATGGTGGAACTGATCCATTCAGATCAGAGAAAGGAACTGGATGGGAAGGTGCATTCCGAGTGCCTGCTATGGTTCGTTGGCCCGATAAAATTCCAGCAGGAAATGAGATAAATGGTCTTATTTCACATCATGATTGGTTTCCTACTATTTATGCTGCTATCACAGGTGAGAATAAGCTAAACGAGAAGCTAGAAAAAGGCCTTAAGGTCTCGGGGAAAAAATATAAAGTCCACTTAGATGGTTACAACATGCTGCCTTACCTTACTGGTAAAGTGAATGAAAGCCCTAGAGAGTATTTTCTTTACTTTGGTGATGATACAAGTCTATTAAATGTGCGCTATAAAGACTGGAAATTCACATTCGCGGAGCAGCGTGCTGAGGCCGGAACATGAGATTTGTGGCGAGACCCATTTGTTGAACTTCGAGTTCCGAGGATCCAAAACTTAAGAAGAGATCCATTTGAGCGTGCTTCGGTAGAGAGTGTCCAATATCAGATGTGGATCCAAGAAAAGCAATTTATGCTAGTGCCCGTGATTAGTTTTGTTGGGGAAGCAATGGAGTCCTTTAAAGCATTTCCTCCAAGAGGACAGCCACTCAATCTATCGATGGCAAATGCGCTGAAGACTTTACAAGAAGCCTCTGCAAGATAACTTTAAACATTCAAAATGTGGTCATTACGTTCAGTAATGACCACAAAATCAATACAAGTTTCATTCATTAAATTCAACCCGATTTCTGCCATTTTTCTTCGCACGATATAGAGCTGAATCAGCTCGTTCAATTACTGTTAGCGTATTATCATCACGATGATTAATCGTCACTCCACAGCTGACTGACAATCTTTTTTCGTGAAAATGAATATTATTTATATCTGTAATAATGGTTGTTGCAATCTCTTTTGTTTCATCTAGGGTTGCCCCTTCAATAATGATTACAAACTCTTCGCCACCCCAGCGAGCACATACTGCTTTACTAGAAGATAAAGATTTGAGCTTACTTGCTACAATGACAAGTGCTTTATCGCCTTCTAAATGACCATAGGTATCATTTATTTCTTTAAAATAATCAATGTCTAGTAGTATGAAACCAAAATTCGAGCTTTTTAGTAAACTTGAAAGCGTTCTGTCTAGTTTTTCTCGGTTAAACAATCCCGTTAATTTATCGGTTTCAGCGAGTTTTTTAATAAGCCGATTCTTCTCAGCCAATGTATCATAGGCAGCAAACCGAGTTTTTTCATAGAAACGGAACAAGATAATATGAGCAATGGCAACTTCAATGATATTAAAAACGGAGCCAAGTCCAACTTTAACAGGCTCTGGGTTCTGTGAGTGTTGATATACTATAAATGCGCACACAGCGAAAGCGACAGCACTGAGTAGACTTCCCCAATTTCGGCCTACTAAATAAAATGAAAATGGAGGAATTAATGTTGCCCAAAATAATGAATAGGCCGCACCGTTAATTGAGATAATAAAGGTCAGTATTAAGCTGTTAATCAATAACACCACAGCCCATGAAACCGCTTCAATCTTTGAACCTTTAATGAACCAAGCATACAGCAAAATAGATAAAGCCAGCCCCACAGCATCAAGCAAAGCAATGTCATAGCTGTTGAATTTAAAGATATTGATAACAGTCAGTACGAAGAAGTAAACAGTACATATCAATAAAGAATGGGCAATTAAACGGCTTCGCCAAAATAGTTCAGGACTTTCAGGGTGTGCTGGAATGTTTTTATACCAATAATTGAGCATCGTAAATTCTGTTTTTTTTAATTATTACACGCGAGCTATGCTCTCAAGCAAAGGCTCAGTCCTGTTATTCTATCATAGAAAAACGCCCTAGGACTGAGCAAGGTTTTTCACTATTTTTTATCACCGTTTATTATGTGCAAATCACGTTGAGGAAATGGGATAGTAATTCCTTTGCTCTCCACTTTATCTTTAACTTTACGCTGTGTTTGCCAATATATATCCCAGTAATGTGGTGTAGCTACCCAAGCTCGAAGCTGCAAGTTCACAGAGCTATCTGCTAAAGTGTGGACTAAATACTGAGGGGCTGGCTCAATCAAAATTCGAGATTCTTCACTAACAAGCTCCCTTAATGCCGCAAGCCCATCTTCAATTGAATCACCATAAGAAATACCCACAGTTATATCCATGCGACGCTTTTCGTTTCTCGTAAAGTTTTTTATCGCATTTGCCCAAACCGTGCTATTTGGGATTGATACAAAAACACCATCGGCGGTTTCAAGGACTGTGGTAAATAGACCTAAATCTTTTACACTCCCTGTATAGCTTGACACTTCAACAAACTCTGCCTTTTTTAGTGGCTTTAAGAAAAGTAGCATGACCCCCGCAGCCACATTACTGAGCGTATCTTTTAGAGCTAGACCAATCGCTAAGCCTGCGGCACCGACGAGTGCGACAAGACTGGCCGTATTGACTCCAAATAAATCTAAAATAATCACAATTGCAATTAAATAAACCACATAGCCTGATAGCGTGGTAAGCAGCTTTGTAATGATTTCATCGTGCTTACTTAGTCTGTAAACACCTTTATGTACAGCTCGTTTAAGTAGCTTTGAGCAAATACTAGCTCCTATAAAGATGAAAATAGTAAGCAATGTATTCTTGGCTATCGCTATGAGTTGTAATTGGTGTTCAGAAAAAAAGTTTATGATGGTTTCCATCGGTGATTTCCCTTTAAATATAAATAATATACGCGTTTGTTTCTTAATAATTTGATAACGAAAGCTAGTTAATGATGCTGGTAACTAAGTAACCATTGTAAGCTATATAGGAAGTAAGCAAGACACCACCTTCCCAGCGGTTTACTCTGCCTTGTCGGCCAAAACCGTAAGCCATAATCAGCAACATGATGGAAAGTACAAGCATCACACCCCAATCTCGGTAAAGTACGTCTGTAGAAATATGAGGGATGGGTTCAATAATACCGGCGATACCTATTACAGCTAAGATGTTAAACATATTCGACCCCACAACATTGCCAATGGCGATGTCATGCTCTCCCTTTTTGGCGGCAATGATAGAAGCTGCAAGCTCTGGCAGAGATGTCCCTAATGCAACGATAGTTAAGCCGATAATAAGGTCACTGACACCGAGCGCAGTTGCAATTTCAACCGCTCCCCAAACAAGTATGCGAGAGCTAATAATGAGCAATGTTAAACCCGCGATGAGCCAGAAAATTGCTTTCCCTAAAGACATGGCGTGACTTTTAAGCTCAGTATCAAATTCTGTTTCGAGGGCATCACTTGGTGATTTCATACCTGAATACACCGACCATGCTAAGAACAAGACTAACCCGCCCAGCAACAGACTTGCATCAATCACTGATAAAGCGCCGTCATACAGCAAATACCCACAAAAAAGTACGACAACTAATAATAAGGGAAGCTCGTTTTTAACAATTTTAGATTGAACAGTGATAGGCGCAATGATGGCTGTTACACCAAGGATTAAGCTGATATTTACAATGTTGGACCCGAGTGCATTACCTAACGCCAAATCAGGGTTTCCATCACTTGCCGCCATGGCAGATACAACCATTTCAGGAGCCGAAGTCCCAAAACCAACAATGACCATACCAATTAAAATTGAAGGTAAGCCAGCATGGCCTGCTGTAGATGCCGCCCCTTCAACAAAGCGGTCTGCACTCCATACGAGTAAGGCAAACCCTGCAATAATAGCGGCTATAGCTAAAACCATGACTGAGCCCCTACGGTATCAATACCTGAAAGGCGTATGACAGAGTTGCCTGGTCTATTTACAAAATGAAGTGAGCTTTGGCTGTGACGTAGTTTCATTATTTACCCTTAGGGCAGACTAGACTAAAAAGACAACAAACCATCTCTGCCCGAAATGACTCATTGCCTTAAGTCTTGTCAAAACCTGATACGGTTCGAAACTGCCACGAGCGGTGTTGCTCGGAGACTGTTGACAGTTTCCTTGCTAAATGCAAGAGACTACTCCCCTAAGTGTTTAAAGAATAATCCATCCCTAATAATAATACAATTAACTTGACTGCCTTTTTTAAAAACGATGAATGTAAAGAATCATCAGAATAGGCCGATATAAAATTACATCACTAAATCAGGGACGTATTATGAAGGTTAATTCTGGAAGTTTACCGCCACCACTTAATAATCAAAATGTGACTATAGAGTCACCTATAAATGGCAAGGCTCTTTTAGATACTGAGCTTAAAAAATTGGCGGATGACGTATACCATGAAAGCGCGTCTTCAGAGCTAAGCCAAACATATACCAAGCCGCTGACGATGACATCGAGCCAGATAGACATAACTAAAACAGTTGATGACTATATGCATGAGCTAGCTGTTGCTACTGGTGAATTATATTTGCCGGGAGGTAGTGTGCCAAAAGCGGTAGAAAAAATGCTGTCTCCCTATGACTCACTTCTTTCAGATATAAATAGGCAGAACCCTTCATTGGCCAATAAAAATTGGGGAATCGCTATAAACCAATCTGGTGCTTTAGAAGCGACAGGCACAATTACAGATTTTGAAAAAGAATTCTTAGAAGAAAAACTAAATGATTCAGAGGAACTAGTAAGCACTATAGCTGATTTTAAATCTAATTTTTTAAAATATATTGTGCCTGAAAACCGAGGTTATGGAAGGTATGATGTTACGGCAGGTAATTTTTCAGATGTCTTCGATTTTAGAGAAATGCTTGAAAGTTCAAGGAGCAATGACGACTTCAAAAAGACATGGAAATACGAAACTAATTGGTTAAAATTGAATGATAATATCTTGTCACAGTTAAAAAGAAACGCTCAAAGTTATTAGGTTCAATGCATAATAGTGTTGGAATGAATTCACAGCGTTACTTACTAAATACTACCATGTAGTGGCATGCTTTTATGCCTTAATTGGTCATGACTACTCAAATACTTTAACGCGTTTATGTCCAAAGGCGGGTTATAAATATAGCTCATCTTTGCCCCAAAACAAGCTAGAAAACTTTGCTCAACGGGGTTCAACAGTTCTGAGCGAATATTGCTTAGGCAGCATAAATTCGACGATATAGTTTAAAAATGGTGAACGAGTTCTCATTGAGTTAGCTCTAAAATAGACTGTATTTATATACAGTTCCACCGTATTTCTCCTATAGTCAAGAAAACGACCCACTGGGTCGTTTTTATCCTTTTCGTAATGATGAAAAATATCTGTGTAGCAACAAGTTAATTATTGCGATAAAGCTGGTACAATGAGATTAATGAGCCATGACTCGGTAGAGAAACGACCCATTGGGTCGATATGAAATTGTTATGTTGTACAAGGAGGTTTCGCGTAAATGACTAGTCTAATAAAACCTAAGCTAGGTACTGATTCTAAAACTGGTTGGAAATTTTATGCTTTACACCTTTCTTCTTCATATATTGTTAATGAATTCTTTTTAGTTTCAAATTATAAACGTTGTATTAAAAATTCTCGTTCTACAGGTATTAAAGAGCTAAGCAAGTGGGCTCTTCAAATGGAAGAGCAAAAGTATCACGACTTATATGTTCACTCTTTTATCGGTATGTGGTCATCATTCGAGTCAGGCTTAGTTAATATAGTTGCCGACTTTATTAAAAATGATCGTGAAGTAGCAGTAAATTTAAGTAGTAAATTTAAACCTGGTCGTTTTGATATTGATACTTGGCCATGGGATACTGAGGTATGTCTAGATTTAGCGCAACGTATTGAGTCAAAAGCGAAAAGAGACGTTGAAAATGGTGGTATTAATTTCTTTTTACGAATTCAAAAACTTTTCTCGTGGTTAAATATAAACATTGATATAAGCCCACAAGAACAGTCATTCTTATCAGAGGCAAATAGAGTCCGTAATATTTTATTACATAGGTATGGTGTTGTTAGCGAAAAAGATGCTCGAGAGTTTACTTGTCTATTACCTTGGGTTGGCTCTGTAATGCCACTATCTAAGGAAAAATTTACAAATTATTATAATGGTATATCTCAGACTTTGATTTCAATAATGAGAGGCATAGCAAGTACAACATAACAAGCAAATAAATCAGGACAAATAACAGTTGGTTTTTGCTCCTGCGTCGCTTATTTTAACCAACTATTATTTGCCCATTATTTGGGCGTTAGCAGCCAGAAGTTACCATCATGCAACCAAGTAATCTGTTAAAAATTGAATCATTAAATGATGATTGGCGGGATAAAGACTCCATACTTTTACATGCCTGTTTTCAGCTGCTAAAAGACTTCGTAGAGAAAGAAGACTTAGCCCTTGGAAATACGGATTGGAATGCAGATGAAAAGCATCGACTAGCCAAAGCTGAGATAGACGAATTGTATAAGTGGTGGATTAGCTATACCGAATCAGATACAGCTGAAGAGGATAGCTTTGAGTTAGAGAATAATATGCTAATCCGTTTAATTAAAATAAGGTGGGCCTTGTGGACATAGCTGCTAACAAGTCAAGTCTAGGGACTTGTACTCGCTGCGCTCCCACAAGCCCCAGCTTTAAGCGTTAGGCCTTATAAAATATGGACGATGCACTAAAAACAGCAATTAGTAACGTCAAGCTTCGTTTGAGGGATTTTGCTGTCCCAAAAAAGGATGCCCCAGATCTCGTTTGGGGAAGCGAAGGACAACGAATATCAATAGATCGTCATCAGTTCCCTGTTCCTAATTTATTGCTGTTCATATTGCATGGCGTTTGCGGTTTTCCATTAGGCTGGCGCGGTGAAAAAATGCATTGGTGCGTTCCTTTTGCATATAAAGATATAAATTGCACAATCGCATTCGAGAAATTCGGACTTCGCCTTTATATAAATAAATCAAATAGTAAAGTAAATCCAAAAGAGGTATTAGGTAAACTAGAGAAGGCAATTGGATCGGCTGAAAAGCACATCTTGTCAACCTTGGCACAACAACAAATCAGCGATGGGAACATAACGATAGCTAATAATTTCCATAAGCTTGACGGTCAGTACCATTATTTTCGAGAGCAGGCTGAAACAGCCTACATCCCACAAGAACATTATAAAAGTAATGATCCTGTAGAGGGAATTTCGGAGATTCTCAATAGAAATTTTAATGCGGGAAGAAGCGGCTCGTTTAATGCCCTAGCAATGATTGATGCGTATTTTAGTCGTCTTGAACATTTTTTTGTACTCGCACTAGCATTCTCTAATTATGATCGACAATCAGATAATTTAGTTGAATTTGTTGGCATGGTTTGGTCCGATAAACTGAAAAGAATACTAAATGTAAATGAGACCTCTGTGCAAACATTTTACGAGCAACTTGTAAACGTAAAAGAAAAATACCGCAATACTTTCGCTCATGGGGGGTTTGAGAAAAGCGGACAATCATTTTATTTTCATTTACCGAGCTTCGGGGCAATTCCAGCAAGTATGTCGGGGCATCGAGAAAGCGTTCATTTCAACCTATTTCCAGTCGAGAACGACAGTTTCAACAATATTTGTAAACTATTTGATGAGTTCGATAATTATCTTAAAAACGACGCCCTTATTTCCGCGTGGCAGTTTGCCGATAGCGGGCTCGATCTGATTCTAGAGGAAAAAAAGTTATCCGAGATGCTAGCTGAATCAGAAGATGTCGATTCCTTTGAACAGTGGATCGATAGGGAAGGCTACATTGCAGATATGTATGCAAATGCAGATTATTAAAAAACGGCCTAACAATGCCATAAACTCGGACGCCAAAAAGCTACGCTGCGCTCCGCTTTTTGGCGCCCGTTATTGCGACGTTATAAACCAATGGAGATTAAGGCGTGGACTTGCAGGATGTAACTAAAAACCAACATTTTGTTCCTCAAGTAGAACAAAGGCTTAATGCAATTAATCCGTTAGCTAAAGAAGAAAATCAAAAGATTTATTCATTCAGCCTAGATGATCGAGAATCTTATGCAATAAATCTAGACTCAGAGAAAGGCTTCAAAATATCAAACACTCTAAGCCTAAACGATGTATTTAGCTTTGATGTTCTAGAAAAAGAGGCTGCACGATATAACTTTGAAAACCTATTTCATCAATATGAAGCTAGCATCAAAACAAATACAGAAAGCCTAATTTCAAAATTGCCTACCGCTGGAGCAGATATAAAGTCTGAAATATTAAATATTTTCCTTTCCAAATTTCTTAATTTTGTTAGAAATCCATACTCAATTAAAAAAGTACTAAATACCTTTCCTCAGCTTAGAAACGTTCATCCAACTGATCCTGTTCATTATAAAAACTTTGAGCGTGTACTGAAAGGAAGAAAGCCACAACAGGCATATCTTTGTAAGCAGTTGGAAGTAACCGAAAAAGAGTATGCGGACTGGCTTTCTGTAATATTTCTTTTATTAAATCAATTGGAGAAAGGCCAACCAAATTTTCTAGAGCAAGTTGTAAAAGGGCTATATGAAAATCCAGATTCGTTCATCATGGTACTAATATATACCTACGATGATAAAACCTGCCTTCTTTCTGATAGAGGTTATAGTATCCCTCTCCCTGAAAATGAACATATGGCATGGGATTTCAATCTGTATTCTCATGGCTTTATAAGGTATATCTTTGGAAACTTAGATCTACTTGCTCCAGCAACCGCTCCTAAGGAGCTCCTAGAAAAGTTCAAGGCTGGGCCTAAGTCAATTGATGTACACAATATAGTCAATGATTTGAACGCACTTGAGCAATACAATAAACATGTAGTGTATCAGTGTAACAAAAATGTATTTAATTCTAGCTCTGAGTGCTATGGCTTATAACAAGTTGCTGCACTCGGAAAAATTACTCGCTATGCTCCTAATTTTTCGGTGTGCAATGCGCTACCAACGACAGAGTTTGGCACAGCGCCGACTCTCGGCTCTAAATTGTTTTTGTCCAAAAATGAGTTTGCTTGACCATCCACTGTTCGATCTTTTCGGCAATTAATCAGTTGCTAACTGTCCGATTTGGTTGAGCTCAAAAACCCTAAGTTACCACAGATCGTGTTCTAGTCAGTTGAGATTATTACTAATTAGGAGAAGTGAATGATTTGTAAATGTTACATGTAACGTTTAATTTTTGATGTTGCTATGAATTTTAAGCTTTGTTTAATTTAGTCGTTACATATAATGTTCGTTTATTGTTCCCGATAATTTATCTTTACATCATCAGCTGAGTAAACTTGCTGTGTATACCATAAGTTGTGCATAGTTTTCTTTCTTTCTAATTGAATAAGGGGGCTTACAGCCATTAATGACTAAGATACCGAATAAGTTATTTAAGTCGAATAGCTTACTTGTAGTCTTCAGGGTTTAGTGGCTCAACACGGACTAAAGAGCCGTGGGCTTTTATTTGTTCATTATTTAAAGATTGATCTGAAAACTTTTCAAGCTCAATTAAGCACTTATCTTCAGTAAGCTTACATAATAGAATATCACCGATAGCAAACTTGCATCCTTCGTTGTCAGGTAGCGGAATAGCCCCATTTTTACCTACTTTCACAATCATATATCAACCTGCGTATGGTATTTAATTAGCCTTGAATCAGCTCTTGATATTAGAAAAAGGCTTCATTCTGATCTCAATACTAAAATGAAGCCTTGATGATAAGCTCGAATATTCAAATAAGGCTTCATTCTGATCTCAATACTAAAATGAAGCCTTGATGATAAGCTCGAATATTCAAATAAGGCTTCATTCTGATCTCAATACTAAAATGAAGCCTTGATGATATGCTCAAATATTCAAATAAGGCTTCATTCTGATCGCAGTACTAAAATGAAGCCTTGATGATAAGCTCGAATATTCAAATAAGGCTTCATTCTGATCTCAATACTAAAATGAAGCCTTGATGATTAGCTCAAATATTCAAATAAGGCTTCATTCTGATCTCAATACTAAAATGAAGCCTTGATGATAAGCTCAAATATGCAAATAAGGCTTCATTCTGATCCCAATAGTAAAATGAAGCTTTGATGATAAGCTCAAACTTTGAAATAAGCCTTCATTTTGATCACCAAAAATTTTATTTACGTGAATTATCAAATTTTCGTTGTGCGCGTAACCAGAATTCACGCGGCATTCCGCATACCACTTCAAGTCGTTCAGCTAAAGAAACTGTTACGCCTATTTTCTCTTTAAGAAAATCGTCGTATTGCTCGATCGGGAGGTCTAACATTTTACTGAGGTTAATATTGCCCAGTCCTTGAGCTCGGAATTTATGTAAGTACAGAACCTCGAAATATCTAGCAGGATGTAGCACTTCTTTGCCATCTGGAACATTCACAATATCATCGTCTTCAATATCAGCAATATATTTAAGCTTTTGTCGGCTGCGAATTCTAGAGGTCGTAACATCAATTCCAGGGTTATCCAAACCGTTGTTATTGAAAGGGTTTGGTTGTTGCTTTTGGCTTGTTTGCCAACTGTCACACGAAGCCTGGATAATTTTTGCACTCGGGATAGCATTCATTACCTCGGCAACAATTGATTCGACTAAATCAGAATAGCTAGTTGCATCTCGAGTTAATTCTATTGCAACTCTTCCGTCTCTTGGATGACTAACAATCGCATCATCGAATCCTGCTTCAAAGAGGGCATCATCTATCTCATCCATAGTTAATGAATTATCTTTTATTTCAAAATTAACTATAACTTCAAACATTTAAAGCCGGTTCTCTATTTATAAAAATCATTTTTCTGAGCGGCTATGGACACACTTAGGGGGTGGTTTTCCTTAAATATTTGTAGTGCTTCTGAGTAATTCATTTTATCCATAAGCGCTCCTACTTTTGTTAATGCTGACTGATATGTTGCATACGATTTTGCCCCCAGATAAAGGTACTCATCAGGATCGACGTATTGAGGAATTGCAATAATTTTCTCCTCATTCTTTGCCCGAAGAAATGTTATTAATTCGAGTGGGTAAGTACCATTCTTAATGACCCATAGTGTCATCATAGACACAAATTCATCATCATTAACATCTTTGTTCATATGCTCACCTTTTGCGTAATGTTTCCGTATTTAAATACATCGAGATATACGTAGCTAAACGTAAATTAGAATGCTCTTATTTACTAAAGACTACACCATCAACCCTGAAATAACCAAAATGATTACATCAATTTGATTGCTCCATAGCTCTAATTAAGCTAATGTACTTTGATTAAAACTTGGTTTTATTAAAGTATGCAGCTCGAACATTTGAACCATGCACAACGCGAACGCCTTGCTTTTATTGACTTTAGCCTTGAATTTTTTGGTCAAATAGCAAGAGCTGATTTAATCCAAAAGTTTGGCACTGGCCTCGCTTCGTGTACTCGCGATCTTTCTCTTTACAGAGAACTAGCACCCGACAACGCTGTGCTCATGCATGAGAATAAGCGTTATGTGCGCTCAGACGCATTCAGAGCCGTTTTCGAGCACGATCCCGAGTCTGTACTTAGAACATTGGCAAACGGCTTTGGAGATGGCTTCTCGTTACCACAGGAGAAATCGCCAGCATGCTTTGATGCGATTCGGCTGGTTCATCCAAACGCTGAAATCATTTCGGCTATCATGCGAGCGATTTACTCTAACTCAGCAATCCGGTGCCAATATGAGTCACTCAGCAGCGGTACAACCAAACGAGAGTTAGTACCACACGCCATTGTTAATAACGGCCATCGTTGGCATGTGCGTGCTTATGACCGTAAGAGCAAAGAATTCAGAGATTTTGTTTGCACGCGATTTAAGCGAATAGAGCTAATAGAAGCAGAGCCTCATAATTATGAATTAGCCGAGGCAGATAGTGTTTGGAATACGGTGTGTGAATTGCAACTAGTACCGCACCCAAAATTAGCCCATAGCAGAGCTATCGAAATGGACTATGGCATGATAAAGGGCATGCTGCACCTAGAGGTTCGATCCGCTTTAGCAATTTACTTACTCCGCCAGTGGAATGTTGATTGTACAGAAGACGCAACATTAAATGGTGACGAGTACCAATTGTATTTGAAGAATAAAAACAGTTTGGTCGATTTAATCGACTATAAATCAATTTATAAAAGCAGATGATAGTTTTGACTGACTAAGACAGATTGATATTGAAAGTGTAACTTATGATGTCACAGTGAATGTATTTCTTAATGTAAGTGTCATTGTATGTTATTAAAAATTAATTAAAAAAAGATAAAAGTGAATATTATGGAAGGGAATCTCGATAAAATCGGTGAAATGCTAAAAGACCTAGCAAGGGGCAAGTTAGATGACATTTCCAGCTTTATTTCTCCTGTCGTTAAGCACCAGTATAACGATAACAAAGTGGATTGTTATCACCTTAAGGTCGATGCTAACGGAAGGCCTCGTTTGACCGAGTTAATAAAATACATGAGCTTGAAGATAACCGATTATGCAATTCCAAGAAGTAAAGTGCAGGCAGCATTGTCAAAATTGGCTCAGACAGGTTCCACAGAAGAATTTACGAGACTTACTCTAGAAGCAAGGAAGTTGTTTACTAAGTTGGAACAATCAGGGGAAGGAGGAGAATTACTTCTTTTCGCTTTAACAGAAAGCATACTCAAGTACCCTCAAATTCTATGTAAAATGAATTTAAAGACAGATGAGCAGGTGCATTTTCACGGTGCAGATGGTGTTTTTTTAGGTGTAGATGATGATGGTATGCTTAGTGTCTTTTGGGGGGAGTCAAAACTTCACGCAGATCACTCATCTGCATTAGCAGAATGTGTTGAAAGCATTGCTTCAATATTAAAAATGGAATCCGAAATTGATAGCGATATCCGTTTGATTGATTTCATTGATTTAGATAATGAGCAGTTAGAAAAAGCAATTAAAGAGTATTTTGATTTTAATTCTCCGAATTATGACAAATTAAAATCATGTGCAGTCTGCTTAGTGGGTTTTGATCATGTTTCCTATAAGTTTGATCCAGCAAAAAAGCTAACCAATGAAGACTTGAAAGCCAAAGTGGAGCACTCCTTCAATACTCACTGGAAAAAAAATCTAGAAAGAAAATTAGCAGAAAATAATATTCAGTTTTGCAAGGTAATATTCTTTTATCTGCCAGTTCAGTCGGTTGATAACTTTAGAAGCACATTCCGTAAAGAGTTGGGGTTAGCATAATGATTCAAAGCTTAATCCCACAAATTGTTACCTCTGAGGCTTTCATTAATCAATTTAATTCGCTTTTAGAAAAAAATATTGGAAGCCAGTTTCATGAGCAAATAAAGCGGAAAGATATTGGTTCATTTGATATTAAGTACTTATTAAAATGTGCGGATGTCTTATCATTCTCTAATAATTACAGTGTGTTAGATAAAGTGTTGAGAATTTGTCAAGCTACTATAACTGACCCTGATTTATCCGCTTTTTATCGTGATAAAGCAATTTTTATTTTACAGAAATTAGGGAATTACCCTCTTATATCCCTAGCAAACTCTAAAGGTTTACTAGAAGCTGAAGATACAAATGAGATTGGATTGGATGAAGTTTTAATTCAAAGCAAAATAGAGTTGCAACACACTAACTTTTTGCCAAATGGAAATTCTTTTAAAGGTAATGCGTTTCAAAATAGTTTTTGGAATAAAGCTTCTAGTAACCAGGTGTTATCTGTTTCAGCTCCAACAGCAGCAGGTAAGTCTTTTATATTTTGCCAAAAGCTTTTGGAGATAATGCTCTCGGGAAATGAGGTAAATATACTCTATTTAGTACCCACTAGGGCACTGGTTAGTCAAGTAAGCGAAGATATTAAAAATAGTGTTAGAGGAGCTTTGGATAATTATGAAGTTGTTACTCTCCCGAACCATGAATTTCTTGACGCTACACTTAAAAAGGTTTTTGTATTTACCCAAGAGCGGCTGCATTTCTTATTGGGAAGTCATAAAGTCGAATTTGATTATATATTCGTAGATGAAGCTCATAAACTATCTGACTCTTACAGGGGAGTTCTTTTACAGCACGCAATTTTTAGAGCTGCTTCTATAAAAACCGTAATCGTTTATGCCAGTCCATTCTCGAAAAATCCCCAAAAGCTCTTAGATTTACATTCAAATAAAGAGAAAAAGGATTCTGTTTATGATGCCGTTGCGACTGTTAATCAAAACTTGTTTTGGGTCAACCAGATACCAAAGAAGCCTAAGAATTGGAACATACAATATGTATCCGAAAAAGTTGTGGATATAGGAGAGTTGGAGCTTAGTAATACCCCTAATAGTGAACTTAAGCGGCTAGCTTTCATTGCTCATAACCTTGGAAAGCATAATCATGGAAATTTGGTTTATGTAAATATTCCCAGTGATGCGGAAAAGGTTTGCAATTTAATAGTGGATTTAAAAATAAGAGAAGGCTGCAAGGATCTAGAAATTCCAGAAATACAGGATTTAATTGAACTGTGCGAAAAAACAATCCATAAAAAGTTTTTGTTAGGGAAGTTTCTAAAATACGGAGTCGCATTTCACTATGGAAATATTCCACAGCTAATAAGAGGTAAAGTAGAAGAATTATTTAAACTCGGTCATTTACAGTTTTTAGTATGTACATCGACTCTAGTTGAGGGTGTTAACCTTTCTTGTAAGAATATTTTTGTAAGAGGGCCTAGAAAAGGCAGAAATAAAAATATGGCTATGACAAGCGAGGACTTTTGGAACTTAGCTGGTAGGGCTGGGAGGTGGGGTCAAGAGTTTCAAGGTAATGTGTTCTGTATTGATGTGTCTAGACAAGATTTATGGCCTAACGGAAAACCAAGAGAGCGCGAGCCATATGAAATAAAGCCATCTGTTGAAAAGGAATTACGGAATTCAAGTCAGTTTATAGATTATGTAAATCGTGGCACACCAAGAAATGAATCCGCAGAAAATATTAATTTCGAATATCTTTTAAGTTATTTAGTTGAAGGAGTGACTAAAAAAGATCAACGAATCTTAGATAGTGTTAGTGGTAATCAGGATTACACTCGGCTAATTGAATCAGTAGAAATGGTTGTAGATGAATGCAATTTGCCGCACGAGATTTATCAGAATAATCCAGGAATTAGTCCGATAGCAATCGATGAAATGCACAAATATTTTCTGATAAAGAAAGAGAATGATGCACTTGAGTCGCTCATTCCTCCGCATCCAGCTAGTGAAGAACCTGTTATTGAACTAACCAAAGTTTTGGCTCGAATTAATAAATATTTGGCTCCTAATGCATTTGGTTTTAAATCACAAGCTACATTTGTACTTTCAATGTTAATTACAAAATGGATGAATGGGTATAGTGTGGCAAGATTGATCAGTGATAGAGAGAAATATTTAACTGACAAAGGTGAGGTTGTAAAAATTAATGGTCTGATAAGAAGTGTATTGGAAGACATTGAGAATGTAGCTCGCTTCAGGGCACCTAAGTACTTATCTTGCTACAACGATATTCTTAAACATGTGTTAGCGGAGGAAGGTAAGTTAGACTTGGTAAATCATCTGGGTGATGTTCAATTAAGTTTAGAATTTGGTGTTAACATTAAAACCCAATTGTCTATGATATCAATTGGTCTATCTAGAACATCTGCAATAGAATTATCTTCATACGCATCCGATTCAGAAATGTCAGTTCAAGCTGTTATTAAATGGATAAAAGAACAGAATCTTGAGGACTTTGATTTGCCTAAGCTTGTACATGAAGAGATTAAACTTCTACTAAAAGAGTTGCATTGAATTAGATCTCTTTAATGATTGAGACCATACGTTCAAGGGCAAATGATTCATTTATTTGCCCAGATTCTAACTGTTTTTGTAACCTCTTAAGCTTTTTGAGTTCTGTTTTTACAATACTGTTAACTTGTGCGTGTTCATTCTTTAACCGATATTTGTTGTTATATTCCTGCGCTAGGTGGACGTAAGTTTCCATTGAACTGGCAGATGCGTGTAATGTGAGCTTTCTAACTGCATGCATAGCCAGTGAATATAGATTCGGGAACGGCGAACTTGGTGATAATTCTTTTATTTTTTGAGCAACGTTTAAAGTTATGAAACGATGACGGAAGGAGTGGTTGTTTACATTCTTTAGTGAATTGCCATAAATACTATTTTTTATAACTGATAAAGTATAATTTTTTATATAGCTCGGTTTAAGTGGCTGGCCGTCATCAACATTAACGAAAAGGTTATCATGTTCCATATTTGGCCACTCTCTCTCAATAGTTTTTATATACTCCATTAAGAGTTGAATAGTTCCGTTAGACATATGAATTTTTCGAAATTTACCTTTGTTTTTACCTTTATTTATAGGTATGCACTTAAGTTCAGAGGTATCGTTACCATCAGCAAATGGGTTATATATATCTTTAATACTGCTACGAGTGATTTTAGCTAGTTCGCTTATTCTTGAACCGGTCGCATCTAATAAGTAACTAATTGCTTGCCACCTTAACTTTAATAATTTATCTGGGGAAGGATGCTCTGTAGTGTGGTTGATAGCGTCAAGCCAATCGATAAACTCGTCATCTCTAATATAGTCAATATCTTCCTTTACTTTAACTAAATGCTCAAAAGATTTATGGTCGAAATACGGTGTAACTTTACCGCCGCCGCTATAGAATTTCTTTGTTACATGTATCTGATAGTTTTCTTGTTCATTCGCTTTATCAGTTATAAGATTTACGTGCTTATTCTTAGCTTGTAAGTAAAATATATAATCAATTGCGGTTCTGCAATGAGTTTTAATTGTACCATTGTCCACGTTTCTTTTTTTAATATGTTTTACATACGTAAAAAGGTGGTCGTCACAAAGATTTAGTTTATTTATTTTTAAAACATCCTCTATAAAAGTTAAAAAAATCGCCAAACTCCTTGCTTCCTTAACAATATCAGAAGGTTGCGGCTTTGCACCGTAGCATAGCCTTCCCCCACCATATTCTACTAGATATGTATTAGCATCCCAATCAAATCTCCCCCCGGAATCAAGAAGGTAAGGGTGATCATATGAGTGTTCAGGGTGAACCATCAGAAAACTTAGATCAGGATTGTGAGCTATGCGTGCTTTGCTCATTTTACTTTACTTAAATATTGATTTTCAGTTTGACAGTGTAACTTTAGTAATTCGTGATACTGCCTGTTTTCAAATCCATTTTGCTTAATGAAGTGGTTTAATTGAAGATAAGCTCGAAAAAGTTCAACGACCTGCCTATCTAATTTTTCAATCATACTTTTTAGCTCTTTATTTTCGAGCTCCAACTGAGCGCGTGTTTTGTATCCTGAATTTGAGTTCTCACATTTCCCAACGGTTACAGTTATATTGTTGTTAGCGAGCCCTTCATTCAATTTGAAAATTGCACTTTTTAGATTAGCTGAATGTGGTTTGTTTTTTTCTGTAATTGTTGCATTGTATGAGTATCCCACTATTTTAAGTTCTTTTGACTCCCATGCGTGGACGTCAAGTAAGTTTAATTTGGTTTTTGTTTTATTTAGCGGAATGTATTCTGGGATACTCTTATGCGCAATGGCTTCTCTGATCAGTCTGGTTTTTTCTATAATTGAATGTGTAATCTCATTACTCTTAGCTTCTATCTCTGGTGAGGTTTTCCCTTTCTGATATGCCATTAGCTTTACTCCATTGAAAAATAGAAATAAATATCTTTATCATCTACTCGCTTGAAATGAACTTTTTCTCCAGTAGTCTTAATTCGTTCGTTAATTGCTTCATATATAACTCCTTCCAATTGGAGATTAAGCTTCAAAGATTTCTCTTTTGATACTTCAATAATTTTAGCTATCTCCTTATCCGCATTTAAGTTTCGATTAATGCTTGTCGCTCTCTTAGATATCGATATTATTGCTTCGTCTATCCATTCACTGGATGGGTCGACTTCAGCATAATGAAACGCCATTTCTAAATCCTCATGACCCAGAAACCAAGCTAACTCTTCAATTCCAGTTTCATCAGTGAGGTTAAAATATAAAACAGCAAACAGCCTTCTAAACTGATGATCATTGACGTACCAACGTTTACCATTAATAAGCGGAACGTCAGTCCAATCACTAAAAAAGTCTAAAATTGACTGCATTGTATCTTCGTAGAAATGGTTAGGTGTATCCTCGTAAGACAAGCGATCAAAATGACGAGTTATGATTTTTTTTATTCCGTGAAAGCTGGTAAATAAGTAACTTTCATGGTCTTCATTAAATACTTTGAACCTATTTTCTAGGTATTGAGAAAACTCAGCGTATTGAAGCCCTAGGCGATAGATTGGCTTTGGTATTGGTCGATGTATTGTTTGGAGCATATTAGTAGTATTCGCTTTCTGTTGTTTGAAACTAATATCAAATAGCCCGTCTAGCGGGGAATGGTTGAAACAATCTCGCTTCAACAGTAAAAGTGAATACTCTCTTGTTGCAGAAAATGAAGCGAGCAAAATGTACATTGAAGCAGCATATAAATAAATAACCTGTGTTAGGCTAAGTGTGGCAGGGATTTTTGGCTCTTTTTCTAGACCTAGGGTTTTGATATTTAGAGAGGTCAGTGGCTCAGGAATTTCCACTTCATGGAATAGTTTCTCCCTCCTATTGCAATCTGTTAGTAAAGTCGACTTTTTTAAATGTGCTGTGTTGATTTTGTAGTGCTCATCAACAGATCTTAAATACTTAAGAATACTTTCGCCATAGTCGTATTGAAATTTCAGTGCGTTGGATATCAGGTGAAATGCAACCTCAAGTGGAACAATCGAAGTTTTTATGTTGCGCTGAAATTCCTTAAATATGTTTGCTAAGCTTTCTTCACTACTAAACAGCTCATATGGAGAAAATTGTAAAGGAAACATTAGGTGGTTAGAGTTATGAAAAATGTGATTAATATCTGAAATGTAGTTCTGAATTGTTTTCTTATTTGGTGCATGAAAACTACAGATATCTCTATTTAAATTTGCATCTTCAAATCTTTTTCTTTCAGTCTTTGATGATTTATATAATTTTGAGTTTTTAGAACTTGTTATACGACTTTTAAGAATGGAGAATGTTTTAGATCTTATCGAATATTTATTTTTTATATTAAGCCAATCTTGCTTTTTTGGTTTTCCTTCACGGGATATTAACTCACTTAAAACTGAGTTAATAAGTTCAGGTTCGATCGCGAATGATTTTAAGAAGTCAAAGATATCGTCTTCTGTTATTTGGTTGAAAGCCAGTATTGGTGGTAAACCATATTCCGAACGGTGCTCGTTTACAGAGATGATTAGGTAAATAATATTGTTACTTATACTTCTCAAACGATATGGCTTTTGAGTAGATCCATTTTCAAAAATGTTAATCAAACATTGTTTTAAGTCTAATAGCAGGTTGTTGAACAAACTATCAGTCAGGAAGCCTCCTGGACAAATTTCTTTTTCAAAACTTATTTTTTTTAACTTGTCTCTAGGTGTGTTGCTGTCTACGTTATTCGGGTAGCCCGATTTAGCAACTAACCAAAAGTTGCTAGTGATATCGTTAGCAATCCATTCCTTCTTAGTCGTAATTGTTTCAATTGTTACTTCTGAAAATTTTGGATTTAAAGTGTTATCCATTATCAATCACCTCATCTTCCAAAATTTTTTCAGCTTCAAGTATCATGCTCTTAAAGATTGTTGAACCTGAAGATGCTTTGTTGATGGCATCTAGGCAAACTTTATATTTTTCATCAGCCTTGTCAGCTGATGTTTTGATTACTTTTATTGCATATGCGAAGTTTTGAGGTGAGCAGATAAAGAAAACTTCAGTGACATTATCATCTGAAATATCGTCTATTTTGGGGTTGAGTAATTCAAAAAGGGGGCCGCCAAAGTCATCATTTTTGTAAATTGTTTTTATACAATTATTGTACTGATTTTCTGTCATACCCAGCATTTCAAGTTTTTTTGATTCGTGGGCTGTGGCAAGTAATAAATATAAATGTTGAAAGACAGATAACTTTCTTCTGTACATAACCTCTTGTAAATATAGAGGTATATAGGTGCTTAGAGTTGTTTTAACTTTATTTCCTAAGTATGTAGCCGTTTTTATTACGTCGCCGTTACTGCTGATGTAAATTTCTATGGCTCTAGATGAGCGCAGTTTCATCAAGGTAGGTTTTAATTTTGCGAAACCTGACGGTAAATGGGTGTTACAAAAGTCACGGAAATCTTGGTCAAACGCATTTGATGTCCGGACTACTTTTTGACCTTTTCTCAGCCAAAGTAAATTGCTATTTAGAGCTTGCCTTTTTCCCTCTGTCAAAATTATGGCAAATTGAATACAAAAAGAAGCGTTAACATCTTGGCTTTGGAGCATTTTATTTTGAAGTGTAGCAACTGACTTTGTCGTTCTCTTTTGAAGGTAACGTTGTCTCCATTTAATAATATTGATTCTTACGGTGCCATCATCGTCTATTTTTACAAACTCTTTTTTATTTCGTCTGCCAGATTCAATGCTGACTTGTAAACTATAAAGAGAGGTTGGGTTAATTCCCATCTCATCAACGATGACTATATGCATGGCTACTATAACTTCTGGGCTCATGCCATCAGATGGAAAAATGCCACTTTGTGAAAGTTTATTATAAAAATCAGCAACGACTTTTTTAGCAGCAGAGATTAAATAATCCAGCTTTATTATCAAATCACTATAGAAATTATCAATTAACACTTTTGCTGAACTCATTGATTCCTCGATACTTAGAGAGTCAACATTTATGACAGAAAATGTCGGATTAGTGTTTCTCATTAGACTTGAATATGCAGGTCTTTTTATATTTCTAGGTAGTACCGTTTTTTTATCAATTAATCCTATAGTTTTAAAGTAATTGAACAATTCAAGGACCCGGCCTGTTTCATGGTATTTAGTATTAAGCGAGCCCGTGTCAGTGTTGAAATGATCTCTATATTCCTCAATACCCAACCTGATGGCTGTTGGAGTCCAATCAGGATCTATTTTAGTTATGTTCTCAAAAACATCGGCGTAACAGCGAACATAGTTTTTAATGACATTTTTAGAGCTGAGAAATTGTTCTGTAGTTTGTGTGATTTCTATGTTTTTAGAATATTGCTCTAAGCGCTTGAAGTGTTTTCTTAGAATCTCGCCGCCATTTTCTGGACATAGCTCATAAATGTTAAAGTTATCACTAAGTTCATCACTATGAAAATATTCACGTTTCTCGAAAAAGAAGTAAATTTTCTTTAAAATTGAATAAAAGGCAGTATCAATCTTTTCTTGTTTTCTTTGAATATCATTTATGTAGTCAGTCAGAGATGATT
Source organism: Pseudoalteromonas sp. Ps84H-4 (assembly GCF_024124645.1). Lineage (NCBI taxonomy): Bacteria > Pseudomonadati > Pseudomonadota > Gammaproteobacteria > Alteromonadales > Pseudoalteromonadaceae > Pseudoalteromonas > Pseudoalteromonas sp. Ps84H-4. The sequence continues at coordinate 22,597 of NZ_JAMXSK010000020.1, forward strand.
GAAATGAGCTTAATCCAAGGGGGGGCAGATGACATTTATTATTGTGGTATTGGATTAAGTCTATTGCCAGTCTAATGTGATAGCGGATGTAGGTTTTACTACTTACTCCACTTGTAATTTTATAAAACAGATCAGAAGCTAATTTTTTTGAATTTAATAATTTGCCTAGCTTTTCTATTTTTGGTTCTAGATATCGAGTGTCAAAATCTGGCTTTTTGATGGTGCCATTATTCTCGTAATGATTGTTTGTGATTTTTTTCAAAACTATGACTCTAAATTTAAAGAATTTAGATACAAATATTACTCACTTTTACTGAAAGTCAATTATTTATGTTTTTTAAGTTGTTGATATGTTTGGTAAAAACTTTGTTTTATTAAAGTGCTGACGAAGTGGATGGTCAACAGTATTTTTCTGTATAGGTTAAATTTACTCTGCTAGCTCTAGTCTCACCGTCATTTAATCTGATAAAATTAGAACAAATAATCAGAAGCTTCTGTTTGAAATTTTTTTCAATTAAGTAGGGTGTGTGACAAGTAATCAATATGTTGAAAATGCAAGTAGATATACGCAATTCGTTTTTCCGAATGTCTATTTGAAAAAAGATCTAACATTACACTCTGATGTTATCCCGCAAATTACCCAAGTTGTGCTTGAGCGCCGTCCTGAAGACGCCAAAGATATTGTTTTCCCTGCTACATGCCCAATTTGTGAGTCACATGTGGAACGCATTGAGGGTGAAGCGGTTGCCCGTTGTACAGGTGGCTTAGTTTGCCAAGCGCAGCGTAAGCAAGCCATTAAGCACTTTGCGTCACGTAAAGCGCTTGATATTGATGGGCTAGGAGACAAGATTGTTGATCAGCTTGTTGATCGTGAGCTTATCAAAACACCTGCTGATTTATTTACCCTTAAACAAGGTCATTTTGAATCACTTGAGCGAATGGGCCCTAAGTCTGCTAAGAACTTAGTTAACGCGCTGCAAGAAGCTAAGCAAACAACATTAGCTAAATTCTTATATTCGTTAGGTATTCGCGAGGTTGGTGAAGCAACAGCGCAAAACCTAGCAAACCATTTTTTAACCCTAGAAAAAATCACCCAAGCAAGTGTTGATGCGTTAACTGAAGTAAGCGACGTAGGTGAAATTGTTGCCAAGCACGTTCGTGGCTTTTTTACTGAAGAGCATAATATGGACGTGGTTAACGCGCTAATTGAGCAAGGTATTAACTGGCCCGCGCTAACAGCCCCAAGTGCCGATGCGCAGCCATTAGCGGGCTTAACTTACGTACTGACCGGCACATTGAGTGAGCTTAACCGTAATGATGCAAAAGCACGTTTACAAGCGTTAGGTGCGAAAGTGTCGGGCAGTGTTTCGGCGAAAACAGATGCACTGATCGCGGGCGAAAAAGCGGGCTCAAAATTAACCAAAGCACAAGATTTAGGCATTGATGTATTAACAGAGGCAGACCTCATTGCGCTTTTAAGTGAGCACAATGGATAGTTTATTGCAGGCATTGTCGTCAGTTGCTTTAACAATCGGCAGTTGGCTACAACCACACCTTTACAATATTTCATTATTGCTGGTGGTGTGTTTTATATCCTTGTATGCAAACGATATTATTAAAGTGACCAAGCGCTTTGTGGCGCGTCGTCACTTTATTATTCGTGTGCTTTGCTTTGTGCTGGTCACAGGGTTTGGTATGGGCTTACTTGTGGTGTTTGTGACGCCTTTTTTAAGTAAATTGCTAATGCTACTCGGTGTTAAATGGCTGGCGCTTACACTTACAGCAGCCTTTTTGGTACTTGGCATCATTGCTGATAAGAAGAACCAAATATGAATCGCTACGGCCCAGAATACTGGGATAAACACGGCACTTACCGGACGCCTGTGGCGTTCCACTTAACCTTACTTGTGCTTTTGCGTAGTTATTTTATTTGGCTGATGGCGGCGCTGAGTCGTCGCCCTGATCTAGATATCATGTCGTTGTTCTTTAAATCTAAAGCTGATTTTTTTATCGCTATTGCCATTGCTGCGATTGCTTTATTACCTGCGGTGATCTTTTGCTTGCGCCGGCCACAAGAAAACGCAGATAGTGCAAAACGTTTTGCGTCGATTTGGCGTTATATGCGCTGGCCATTAATTCTATGTGCAATCACAGATTTAAGTTGGTTAACCTATCAGGCTGCACACAGCCACTATCAGTTTTCGTTGTTCTTAGCTTGCCAAATGGTACTGGTGTTATGGGTACTGTTATATTTATTAAAAAGCAGATACTTGTCTGTCTTTTTCAATGATTGGCCAGATCCAATAGCAAAAAAATAGGGCAGCAATATGTTGGCAATTAATAAGCTTTTAGCAAAAATCTCATTTACTATCGCATTCGTATTAATCGCTATATGGGTATTTACGCCACTTTGGCACAGTGCAGCATTTTCACTGTTTGTGATGTTATGGGGCTTTATAACACTATCAAGCATTTATCGAGTGACGCCGCTATTTGTAGCGCGTAACCCCATTACTGACTTATTAAAACGCGATGTTAATCAGCTAGCACTCATTAGCCTTTCTGGGCTGTTTGATTTTAAACGCAAGGCTGAGTTTGTGTTAATTGGTCAAATTAAGCAGATTGAAGTGGGTGAAGGTATTATCCATATTACTGACGTCAACGGACAAAAAAGCACAGCAGTATTGAGTGTTAGTAGTGACAAAATTAATAGCCATTTATCGCAACTGCTTTCTGAGCGCGAACGTGCGCAAATAGATATCCGTTTACAAGCGAATTAATGCCACTTGCTCTTGGCTGTGCTTGTGATGTACTGTGCAATAGTTGTATTCAACCTTGAGGGAGCACTATGTTAACTTGGCAAGATATTTTAGAGTTTGCCCATAACGGTAACCCAACACCTCCGCGTCGAGTCGAAAAGTCACCATCTGAGTGGCAAGCTGAGCTCGAACAAGATGCATACTATGTTACTCGCTTAAAAGGGACTGAGCGTCCGCACAGCTCTGATTCATGTACGATATTTGAACCTGGTCAATATGCCTGCGTCTGTTGCAACAATTTATTATTTGATGGTGATGAAAAGTTCGACAGTGGCACTGGTTGGCCGTCATTTACTCAGCCTAGCAGTGTTGAAAGCATTGCTTATGTAGCTGACTCTAGCCATGGTATGCAGCGTATTGAAGCGATTTGCAATGTCTGTGACGCGCATTTGGGCCATGTATTTCCTGATGGCCCAGCGCCTAGTGGTCTGCGCTATTGCATGAATGCCATAGCGATGAAAAAACGTGATTAATCTAAATACTGTGCGATGATAAAAATAAGGTGCTCACGGTAAATTGGCTTGCTAATAATGTAGTCAGTCAAAATACTTGATTGCACCTTATCATCCCTTATCGCTGAAGCCGTTACCGCGATTATTGGAATATGTTTAAAACGATCATCACTGCGAATTAACTGGCTTGCCTCTAATCCACCCATTACCGGCATTTTTAAATCCATTATGATAAGGTCAGGTTGGTTTTGCTCAATTTTCATTAGAGCATCTTCACCATTAATAGCTGTATCTATCGTAAAGCTCCAGCGTGATAAGAAGGATTCTAAATATTCCCGGTTGTAAGGAATATCATCAACAATCAAAATGCGCGCTGGATTAAAATGATAGCTTGATATAGCAGGGTAATTACGATGTTCAACTTCGTTTTTAGATTCGGCTAATTCAACATTCGGTATCGACACAATAAATTCACTGCCTCGATCTTTTTCGCTGATCACCGATAACTCTCCACCCATTAACTTGATAAAGCGCAATGAAATAGCTAAGCCAAGTCCTGTACCACCAAACTCAGAGCTACGTTGCCCTTGTACTTGCTCAAAATCATTAAAAATGAGCTCTTGTTGATCACTAGGAATGCCTTTACCTGTGTCTTTAACATGTACTTTAATATCAATATGGCTATTGTCATTATGCGTTTTAAAATCAAAAAACACTTTTACACTACCTTGCGAGGTGAATTTAATAGCATTACCGATTAAGTTTGTTAGTACTTGACGAAGTTTATTACTGTCTAGCAGCACAGGTGTTGTTAGATCAGGATGCGCAGTAACTTGTAACTCAAGATCTTTCTGAGCGCTTAATTGTAAGAACATCATGTTGAGTTCGTGACACATGGTAGGGATCTCAACTCGATCAATATCAAGTTGCATTTTACCGGCATCCACTTTTGATAAATCAAGAATATCGTTCAATACGTTAAGTAATGAGTTACCCGATATTGAAATAGCTTCTAGATAACGACGCTTATTTTTATCAGTTTCACTGTCTTGTAATAATTGGCTAAAGCCCAATACGGCATTAAGTGGTGTTCTTAATTCATGTGACATATTAGCTAAAAAGCGGCTCTTAGCTTGATTCGATTGCTCAGCTTGCTCTTTAGCATCAAGATACTCTTGGGTGCGCTTAGCGACGGTTTCTTCAAGTAAGCTATGTTGCTCATGCATACTATTGATTTGTTGCCTAACTGCAGCACGCATCATTTTAAAACCACTTGCAAGAGTACCAATTTCGTCTTGGCTTTTAATATTTATAGGGCAATTTAAATCACCTGTGGTCACTGCATGCGAAAACTCGACTAGCTGCTCAATGGGCTGCAAAATGATTCTTCGAATAATGATGTAAGCAATGATGAGCGCTGTGAGTAAGTATATCGCAAATAATGAAACAGCATTGCTGATGATAGCTTTTGTCTTTGCAGCTAAGTCAGTATCTGAAAAACTAACAATCACGTAGCCAATATTTTCGTTTTGGTAACTATTAATGGGGACCGAAACTACATACTGTTCATCCAATGGAATGATTGTGTTTAGTGCAGGGTTCAATTGCTTCAGGATTTGCTGGTTAGTTTCTAAAGTATCAACCTTACTGTTATCAGGGTGTGCAGCAATAAAGTTATTTTGATCGATAAAGTAAATAGTTTTGAGATCATCAAATGTATTATTCTTTAGAATATTTTTTAAGGAGATACCTTGAACTTTCATCACCCAACTACCGACACTATTATCTTTCGTTAGCTTTTTTATCTCTGACAGCATAGGGGACACAATAGCATCTGCTTTTTCACTCATGTTTAGAAGTGTTTGTTCTTTTAACTCCATCACATGCAATGAGGTACTCGCCCCTAAAATGAGGGTAATGGTGAATCCGATTATCATCAGAATTTTGTGGGCAATGCTTATCCTCATTGCTAGTTTTCACTCCTTGACTTGAATGTGTGCATTGTTTCATTAATTTTTTTATCAGTTGTTTTAATTGTCTGGTTTATATCTGCACCATAGAATATTTGGCTAAATGCTTGCGAGATAATTTCACCAATGACAGGGAACTCTACCATTCCAGCTTGTAGGCGATCAGCTGTGGCATGATCAAATACCCACAACATTGTAGTATTAAACCCGGGTTTATTTACCAAGGTAAACAACTTTTCGTGCCACACTTTTTTTCTGGGAGGGGAGCCGCCAGTACTAAGTAGCGATGACGTTTGCTCGCTTGTCGCCCATTGAATAAAAAGCCAAGCCGCAGTTTTTTTGTTGGACTTGCTATTTATAGCAAACGCCCATGCCCAAGGAGAGGTTTCTCTTGCTATGGGACCTTTGGGCAAAGGGGCTGCTTCCCATTTATTCCAAATATTAGACTCTTCAGCTGTGTCTATTTCATTGTAAAAATGGGAAGCTAAAAATGCGGATGCCAGCTTACCTTGTTTAAATAAGCGGCGGATTTCATAAAAGTGCAGCAAGCGGCTATTATCAGGATTTCCATACCCTGTCGCTAAATCTCGGTACACTCTTAGACTCTGCGCTGTTTCAGTGCTATTAAACACAGACATATTTTGCTCATCGATAACTTGTGCCCCGTATGCACGCATTACTGGCAAAACTGTCCAGGTGTTTAGCCCCGCACCTGGCAATGTGCGCGCCGCAAATGCATGCATTCCAATAAGATCTGGCGTTGCATCAATAGCGCGTTGTAACTTTATCTTTGTAGCGTAGAGCTCTTCATAAGTATCAGGTACTTTAAGGTTAAACCGTTCAAATAGATCTTTTCTGTAAAAATAGATTGGCGCCGAAAAATCAAAGGGCAATGAATACAAAATATCATTGATCTTACATAGTGCTAAGCTTCGATCGCTAATGTCGTCTAGCTGATACCATGTTTTATCAGTTATCTTGGGATTATCTAAATAGGGCTGAAGAGGCTCTATCCAACCTTGGCTTTGCGCTTCTCCTAAAAAAGTAATTCCCATAGGCAATACATCGTACAAGCCTAAGCCTTCACTCAAATCTTGATGGCGGCGCGCTCGCATTTGTGATTGTTCTAAGGCATGAAAGCCAACCGAGATCCCCGTTAGCTGTTCAAATAATGGTATATAAGGCTTTAACGCTGTGAATGCTGGTTGTTCGTCTGCAAGAATATTTATATGACTTCCGGCTTCACTGCGCCAATCTATGTTTGCTTGTTGCCAGTAATGCAGTGTAGAGGAAGCAAAACTGTTGGCACTGTAAAAAAAAATCGCTGCTGTAATAAAAGGCTTGATAAGTTTTGACAAACGCGGTGCCATCTTTCGGTTACTCCGTTAACTTAATATTTAACTTATCAGCTTGTGCTTTAATTTTTTCAAATCGTATTGCTTGCTCATATTCGAGCTCTTGGCTAGCAAGTAAAGTAAAGCATTTTCTAGCAAGTGATAAATTAAAAGACTGGCCTTGATTATTAGTATCGAACAAACATTGTAATAAATTAAGTGCGATGCTGGCATTTTTGGGCATAACCCTAAATGCTTGCGTAAAGGCTTCAAGAGCTGTATTAAGTTGTCCTTTATTAAACTGTGTTACTGCATGGTTGTTAAGCTCTTTAGGGCCTAACTTGATATCTCGACGTTCTGTTTGTTGCTGTTGAATATATCTTAAATAAACAGGATCACTGACAGATGGGTGACGTTCGCAATGGTCAATAATTTGGTTAAACAGCCTTTGCGCTTTTTGATGAAAACCTAATTCATGGAATGCTTTGGCTTTGTCGAGGGCACCATCAACAGAACGAATTTGTGTATCACTCTCATCAAGTTGATTGATAAGCGCTTTTGCTTTTTGGTGTTCATCTTTTAAGTAATGTAATCGAGCATTTAGTACATCAATTTGAGTTTGATTATTACTATTGGGAAATTGCTTTTTTAAATCATTTAAATATTGATTAGTCTGCCTAGATATACGGTTTATCTGATCGCTTTGATCAGTCGTTAACGCAAAATCGATACCTGCGCGCGCCGCATTAAGGTAGATATCAGGATGATCATGAATAGAAAATTTTGCGTAAGTCGCAATATCTTTTTGTGTTAAATAGTTCTTTTCATAATCATGATTAAGTAAGGATACATGGCTCAAAGCTTTTTGACGGTTAATGTTACGTGGTGCAATATCAACAGCTTGGCTAATTAGTTGTTGAGCTTCATCATACTTATTAAGTTTAATTTCTAGTCGGCTTAGCAGGTCCAGAGCAACTAAACGAGTTTCACTGCGTTGTAACATCGTTTTCAACATTCGCTGTGCAAGTGAATGCTCATTACATGCAATCAAAGCTTCAACTAAGCCTACCTTTGCCCAAGTGAATTTTTGAATATCAAGAACAGATTTAAAAAAGGTTTTAGCTTCTTCATTACGTTTTAGTCGAAGTAGGGCATCGCCTTTTAGTCTAAGTAAAATAGCACTAAAACTGTGGCTTTTGTTTTGTAATAATTCGTCGATCTTTTTTATTGCTTTTGAATCGTTCTCGTCATCAATAAGTTGATATACCTGATGTAAATTATTTTTTCGCATCAGTACTTTTTCGATACGATTTTTTAATTCATTGATAGTGAAAGGTTTAACAAGGAAATCATCAGGTTGTAGCTCTAAGACACTGTGTACAAGAGAGCCACTTGTTTCAGCAGAAATAAAAATAAAGCCTGTGGAGTTTTTAATTAGGCGCTTCATTTTCAGCTCTTCATATAGCTGATAGCCATCTTGTTGCTTACTCAGATTAAAAGAGCAAACAATTAGATCAAACTGCTCTATTTGGCACTGCTCTTTTGCTGAGTTGGCATGCTCTGCAAAACGTAACTGACGAAACCCCAACCCCTCTAATGATTGTTTCATATAGCTTTGAGCAAGTGGTTGCTCTTCGACTATTAAAATTTTGGCTTTCGAAAAAATCTTTGCAGGCATTAGACTTGCGACCGAGTGACATTAACAGTGACTATAATAAACAGTCTAGCTGCTGACAAGGCAAATTACAGCTTTTGCTGCTATTAAAAGTTTGGCTAAGGTCTTTGTCGAAAATGCGAGAAGTATGAAAGATCAACTTTTAGGTATTTAGGCTTGTTGAACAGTGGGGGAAATTAAACCATTTGCCTATGTTTTATAGAAAGTGGCGATGCTTTTGAAAACTAGAGATAAAATAAAGAGGTTTTATATGTGGTGGGTCGTACTGGACTTGAATCATCGAGCCTGTGTTTTATAAAGAGTGGCGATGTTTTTGAAAATTAGAAATAAAATAAAGAAGATTTAAAGAAAGTATTTATGAAGTGTTTATATGTGGTGGGTCGTACTGGACTTGAACCAGTGACCCTCGCCTTGTAAGGGCGATGCTCTCCCAACTGAGCTAACGACCCACATATAAATTTTTCAGATTAAATGGTTGTTTTTACTGAACTTAACCACCGAGCCTTTTCGTTGTAAAGAGTTGCGATGCTCTTTGCTTCAAAAAGTAAATGGTGGGTCGTACTGAACTTAACCACCGAGCCTTTTCGTTGTAAAGAGTTGCGATGCTCTTTGCTTCAAAAAGTAAATGGTGGGTCGTACTGGACTTGAACCAGTGACCCTCGCCTTGTAAGGGCGATGCTCTCCCAACTGAGCTAACGACCCATATAATCTTTTTCTTCGCTACCATTTTTAGCTTTTTGCTTCAAAAAGTAAATGGTGGGTCGTACTGGACTTGAACCAGTGACCCTCGCCTTGTAAGGGCGATGCTCTCCCAACTGAGCTAACGACCCGCGAAGATAAATCTAAATGAAATACCATTAATTTAATAATGGTGGGTCGTACTGGACTTGAACCAGTGACCCTCGCCTTGTAAGGGCGATGCTCTCCCAACTGAGCTAACGACCCATTTAGATTTTTGTAATATGAAACACCATCAAAGTTTATTTAATGGTGGGTCGTACTGGACTTGAACCAGTGACCCTCGCCTTGTAAGGGCGATGCTCTCCCAACTGAGCTAACGACCCATATTACATACAGCAAATTTTCTTAATGGTGGGTCGTACTGGACTTGAACCAGTGACCCTCGCCTTGTAAGGGCGATGCTCTCCCAACTGAGCTAACGACCCATTAAGAATTTAGATATGAACACCATTAGGGAATAATGGTGGGTCGTACTGGACTTGAACCAGTGACCCTCGCCTTGTAAGGGCGATGCTCTCCCAACTGAGCTAACGACCCATATCTAAAAACAACGTATTGCTGCGTTGTTGTGGGGCGCTATTATAGATAGAGTTGTAAATGTGTCAACACTTGAATGAGTAAAAATGTGTTAGATGCAGCTTTTATAAACAATGACATGGCTTTTAAGCATTTTTTGGCGAACAAATATGCAATTTATATTCATAAGCTTATCTGTGGCGTTGTCATCGTTACTCTTTTTCCTCTAATTTAACTGAACTCGATGTTGTTTTAACGATGCTTGTCATTTTTTAAAACACAACTTATGTTGAATATTAAAACTGAATAACTAAATAGCTGGTAATTTTGCTGTGTTTAAAACCAAAGAGGGCGAGGGGCTCTCCGTTGGGATTTAACCGATAGTTTAGCTAACTTAAATTTGCATATAAATGTATACCTTTTGTAATGTTTAATATCACGTAATGTATACTTAAATCTCGGTATCAGTATTGATAATTGTAAAATTTAGTCAATTCCTTATTATACTGTTCGAAATGTCTGCGTAACGGATTGATATTTAGTCAGCTTGTTGAAATTTAAATCATTTAAATAAAGTTAGATAAAAAACTGTTGACTTTATTTAGGGGGCTGCATAGAATGCGCCCCGCACTCAGCGATACACAGCCAACATTAATTGGTAGTGTGTATGCAAAGTCGGGGCTATAGCTCAGCTGGGAGAGCGCTTCGCTGGCAGCGAAGAGGTCTGCGGTTCGATCCCGCATAGCTCCACCAAATTTGCATAGTGTTTGTCCTAGGGTTGCAGTTTTCTGCGTCCCCATCGTCTAGAGGCCTAGGACACCGCCCTTTCACGGCGGTAACAGGGGTTCGAATCCCCTTGGGGACGCCACTTACTTTTGTAAGTGAGCAATTGCCAAGAAGTTATATATGCTAGTCTCGAGTACTTGCATGTTGATTAAGTAACCTTAGCTCCGATATGAGTAAAACTATCACTTTGTACTAGTGACACATTTTGTGTCCCCATCGTCTAGAGGCCTAGGACACCGCCCTTTCACGGCGGTAACAGGGGTTCGAATCCCCTTGGGGACGCCACTTACTACAAGTGTTGTGTTATTAAAGCTCGCCTGAATCGAGTTTAACTATTCAGTTGTCCTAGTGACACATTTTGTGTCCCCATCGTCTAGAGGCCTAGGACACCGCCCTTTCACGGCGGTAACAGGGGTTCGAATCCCCTTGGGGACGCCACTTATTCAAGTAGGTTATGTGTAGTGGGGCGGTGAACACCGCGCAATCTATGCACGACGTTATCAAGAGTACGAATCTCTTGGGGACGCCACTTACTATAAGTGTTGTGTTATTAAAAGCTCGCCTGAATCGAGTCTAACTATTCAGTTGTCCTAGTGACACATTTTGTGTCCCCATCGTCTAGAGGCCTAGGACACCGCCCTTTCACGGCGGTAACAGGGGTTCGAATCCCCTTGGGGACGCCACTTATCTAAGTAGGTTATGTGTAGTGGGGCGGTGAACACCGCGCAATCTATGCACGACGTTATCAAGAGTACGAATCTCTTGGGGACGCCACTTACTATAAGTGTTGTGTTATTAAAAGCTCGCCTGAATCGAGTCTAACTATTCAGTTGTCCTAGTGACACAGAAACTTTCTGTTTAAGCTAAGGCCATTCGCCTCGCAGGCTCGGTCTCATCTTACGCAGAAATAGCAAATCAATGATTTGCAAACCAATTTCTGCGTCCCCATCGTCTAGAGGCCTAGGACACCGCCCTTTCACGGCGGTAACAGGGGTTCGAATCCCCTTGGGGACGCCACTTATTTAAGTAGGTTATGTGTAGTGGGGCGGTGAACACCGCGCAATCTATGCACGACGTTATCAAGAGTACGAATCTCTTGGGGACGCCACTTACTTTAAGTGCTGTGTTATTAAAAGCTCGTCTGAATCGAGTTTAACTATTCAGTTGTCCTAGTGACACATTTTGTGTCCCCATCGTCTAGAGGCCTAGGACACCGCCCTTTCACGGCGGTAACAGGGGTTCGAATCCCCTTGGGGACGCCACTTATTCAAGTAGGTTATGTGTAGTGGGGCGGTAAACACCGCGCAATCTATGCACGACGTTATCAAGAGTACGAATCTCTTGGGGACGCCACTTACTATAAGTGCTGTGTTATTAAGAGCTCGTCTGAATCGAGTCTAACTATTCAGTTGTCCTAGTGACACAGAAACTTTCTGTTTAAGCTAAGGCCATTCGCCTCGCAGGCTCGGTCTCATCTTACGCAGAAATAGCAAATCAATGATTTGCAAATCAATTTCTGCGTCCCCATCGTCTAGAGGCCTAGGACACCGCCCTTTCACGGCGGTAACAGGGGTTCGAATCCCCTTGGGGACGCCACTTATTCAAGTAGGTTATGTGTAGTGGGACGGTGAACACCGCGCAATCTATGCACGACGTTATCAAGAGTACGAATCTCTTGGGGGCGCAACTTACGTTAAGTAAGTTAACGAGTTATCAAGATTATATTTTGTAATCTCATTTCAAGTAGAAAAAATCCTTTTCAAATAAATACTCTTTATTCTCCATATAACTTTACGATATAGACTACATATATTTCTAAAACTTTAATTCCTATTGATCACTTTTACTGATCATTTTAATACTTTATAGTATTTAGTAACTCATCAGCTAACCATAAGGAAATTAAAATGTTAGCTAAACGTGTTGTACTCATACTAATTTCTTTAGTCATTACAGCTTGCTCTGACTCAAATGAGGGAGTGGCGCTGGGTACGCTTGAACGTGAGCGTGTGATCCATCCTGCAACGACTAACGAAATTCTGATAGAACTACCCGTTTCAGCAGGCCAGTTGGTCGAAAAAGGGCAGGTGATTGCAAAGTTCGATGCCGAACTTCAGCAAGCGATTGTCGCCAAAGCACAAGCACAACTAGCTCAAGCCACTGCATTTCTTGAAAAAACTTTGAATGGTGCTCGTCCCGAAGAAGTTGCTGCCGCATCAGCCAAAGTAGCAGCAGCCAATGCTGCATATACACAAAGCGAAGCTAATTTTCGCCGTGCAAAAACCTTAGTTAAAGATAAACTTGCAAGCCAAGAAACCTTAGACAGTGCTACCGCTGCACGAGATGAGACTTTTGCTAATTTAGAATCAGCAAAACAGCACTTAAATGAGTTAACAAATGGTTCTCGCGTTGAAGATATTAATAGTGCGAAAGCGCAAGTTCAGGCGGCAGAAGCAGAACTAAAAGTACAGCAAAAATACCTCTCAGATCTGACAATTAAAGCGATGCGTGCTGGCAGGGTCGATAATTTACCTTGGCACGTAGGTGAGCGAGTTACTAAAGGCAGCCCTGTCGTTATTATTCAAGCAAACAGCGCACCTTACGCACGCGTTTATATCCCTGAACCATATCGTGCCAAGCTCAATCAGGGCATGACACTTACGGTTCGCGTCGATGGTATAGATAAAAATATTCAGGGCGAACTGACCTGGATTGCGACAGAGCCGGCGTTCACGCCTTTTTATGCCCTAAATCAAGAAGAACGCGCGCGATTAATGTATCTTGCCGAGGTAACACTACCCGCAAGTGAAAATAACTTACCGACAGGCGTACCTGCTCAAGTGGTTATGCCATGACTGAGTCGGTGATCCAGGCCAAAGGTTTGATAAAACAATTTGGCGATTTAAAAGCGATTGATAACCTTGATCTAGACATTGAACAAGGGCAAATTTATGGCTTTTTAGGCCCAAATGGCTGTGGTAAAACGACTGCAATCCGTATGCTTACCGGGTTATTGAAGCCAACTTCTGGTGATATCAATGTGCTTGGCTTGAGTCTGCCAAAAGATGCTGAAAAGCTCAGAACACAACTTGGTTATATGACGCAAAAGTTTTCACTTTATAGCGACTTGACCGTGCTTGAAAACCTCAAATTCATGGCTGCGCTTTACCCTTTAAAAAAACAGCAAAAACAACAAAGAATAGACGAACTACTTCACACCTACGGCCTTGATCAAAGAGCAAGTCAAATGGCCGGAAGTATGAGTGGGGGCCAACGACAGCGCTTAGCATTGGCTGCTGCAGTGATTAATAAACCAAAAATTTTATTTCTTGATGAGCCAACATCGGCAGTCGATCCACAAAATCGCCGTGACTTTTGGGAAACACTGTTTGATTTAAGTAATGCTGGTACCACCATATTAGTTACCACTCACTACATGGATGAAGCTGAGCGTTGCCATCGTTTAGCCATTTTAGAATCAGGTATTAAGCGCGCGGATGGCTCACCAAAGCAATTAATGACAGACATGCATGCTCATGTAGTAGAAATCGCAGGGGCGCAAACCAGAGAATTAAAAAAACAACTCGCAACAATCGACCATGTTATCTCGGCAACTCAGTTAGGTGCACAGCTGCGAGTATTAGTAAAAAAAGATGTTCAAGACCCCGTTGAGTTCATAAAACAGCAATCATTTTGTCAGGATACATGGCAAGTAAATAGCGTTCGCCCAAGCCTTGAAGACGTGTTTGTCACCTGTACAGGGCAGGGCAGACAATGAGCATTGTTACTTCATTAAGCCGGATAAAAGCAATTGTAAGCAAAGAATTATTACAATTACGCCGCGATAGAATGACCTTTGCGATGGTGGTGATGATCCCCCTTATCCAGCTGATTCTATTTGGTTACGCTATTAACACCAACGTGAAAGATATCCCTGTTGCCGTGGTCGATCATAGTAAAACCGCGCTCAGTCGCATTTTAGTACAAACAGTATCAGCCACAAATGTGGTTAAGGTGACAGATTATTACGACAGTATAGAGCAAGCACAAACAGCAATCGCCAGTGCGAAAGTCCGCGCCGTGTTCTTTATACCTCACGATGTGGCAAACCGACTTGCTCAGCACCCAACCGTTGGTTTTGGTTTACCTGATGGTAGTAATGAGTCGTTAGTCAGGCCAATTGCGCATTGGTTAGTTGATGGCTCAGATACAATGGTCGCGTCGAGCATAAAATCACTGCGCAATATGCCGCTTGCAGAGCTTCTCGATAAACCTGCGAATAGAACTTACCCAACCTTTGAGACAACCTTATTTTATAACCCAGAGCAGCGCTCAGCGGTTAATATTGTGCCAGGTTTAGCTGCTGTCATTTTAACCATGACGATGATTATGTTTACCTCTGCTGCCATAGTTAAAGAGCAAGAGCGAGGTAATATGGAGCTTTTAATCACCTTACCTTTAAGCTCACTTGAATTGATGATTGGTAAAGTAGTGCCTTATATCTTTATTGGTTTTATTCAGTTATTTATTATTTTAGGCATGGGCAAGGTCTTGTTTCATATTCCTTTTGGGGGTGGATTAGTTGCATTGGTTGTCGCAACCTTTGCTTTTATATGCGCCAGTCTAGTGCTTGGCTTAGTGCTTTCGACCATCGCTAAAAACCAGCTTCAAGCAATGCAAATGACAATTTTCATTCTTTTACCCTCGATTCTATTATCAGGTTTTGTATTTCCCTATGAAGGCATGCCAAAGGTTGCGCAGTGGCTTGCAGAATGCTTACCTGCAACGCACTATTTAAGGCTAATAAGAGGGATAGTGCTAAAAGAGGTTAACCTAATAAGCATGAGTAATGACTTAATTTGGCTTTCAGTCTTTACTATTTTGGGTTTAGCTGTGGCTGCATTTAGGTTTAAGAAAACCCTTGATTAAGCTAGGCAACTTACTGCATATGTGCTTAACTAAAGGGTAATTTCACTCTTTTTAAGTAGATGTTAGCGTGTGGCGAGTATTTTGGATGGCGATGCTAATAGTGACGTTTGATAGCTATTCAGCAACGATAAACCTAGCCCATACCATGAAACATGAACACTTTAACCAATTGCTTAGTGAGTTCGCAGAGCAAAGTGGTTTAACTGTTAATTCCGTCTTGGTTGACCAAAAAGAACTAAAAGTAAGGTTGGTACAAAATGCCAGTACCAGCACATCAACAGATGTAATTATTGTACCCGCTGATCATTTAGGCCTTGATAAATATGCCAACTATAGCGTTATCCCAGACTCACTCATAGCTGACACCACAGACAAGCGAACCTTAGAAACTGCAAAGCTAAACAATAAGCTCTTAGGTATACCCATCATTCAAGGCAATCACCTGTTACTTTTTTATAATAAGCAGTTTGTTAAAGAGCCAATAGAAAACTGGCAGGATATATATAGTTTCCAATCATCCTTGCCTGAAGAGGTTAAACTTGTTACATGGAGTTTTATGGAAATGTACTGGTTTATTCCGTTTTTATCGGCTTTTAATGGTGACCTAATTATAGATAATCAGGTTCAGTTAAACACCCCAGCAATGCAATCTGCTCTCAAATTTGTTTGGGATTTAAATAAACAAAACCTGGTTGATAGACAGTGCGATTACACTTGCTCAAATAATGCATTTAAAGCGCAGCAAGCCGCCTTCACCATTGATGGTGCATGGGCATTAAAAACGTATGAACAGACGCTTGGTGATAATTTAGGGATGCAACAGTTACCTAAACTCAATGGTGAGTATATGCAGCCTTATTACTCTACCTTTGTACTGGCGTTTCCAAACGATGGCTTAAACGGGGCAAATAAAGAAAGTTTATTTAAATTTGCTAAATTGGTTCAAGCAGAAAAATTCCAAACACTGGTTTGGCAAAAGCTTCAAGATATTCCAATTAACATTGAGGTTTTAAATAACCTAAAAGCACAACAAGGCACAGAGTTATCAACCTTAACTGATGCCATACAATTCACAAAACCTATGCCCTCTACCGCATCTATGATCATCGTGTGGGAGGTTTTGAATAAAGGCTTTATTCGTTATGGTAGTGGTGCCTTAACAGCTGAGCAAGCGGGGCTTTTTATGCAAGGGTTGGCAGAGCGCTCGATTGCCAATGAAGGGAATGAATGAGTAGTCCACGCTTTAGTCGCGCTTTGTTTATCAGTGTTTTACTACTGGTCATTATTCCCTTATTTATTCTTGCAGGTTTGATGATAGGGCGTTTCTATTTAAGCTCAATTGACCAAGCAAATACGAGTTTGCAATGGCAAGCTAGAAATAATGCAGCCAGTCTTGAACAACTCTTATTTAAGCTTGAGAAAAATAGCCAATTACTAAGTAGCACTAAGGCGATAACTGAGCTGCCAAATAAAGTGGTGTACTCACAGTTCGCGCTTGTGCAGCTACAAGAGTTTGTTGCCCAAAATCCACAGATAAAAGCCTCGATAGTAATTGATAATCAAGGGTTTATAGTTGAAGGATATCCGATTAGCTCTTTAAATTTGAATTACAAACTCACTAAAAGCATTCTCGACAGTGCTCAAACATCAACAGAGCAAAACACAATTCAAATTATCGATAATCTACAAGTCACTGAGCTACTCGCACCTCTACAGGCAACACAAAATGCCTTACTGGCTATTACATCTAAGTTATTACATGAGCAAGATTCTCTCAGTGAGCCAATAATTAAAACGGGCGTGTTAGTGTCTTTTGTGCCTTTATCAGAGGCGTTAAAGTGGCTTGCTATACATAATGAGCAACCGGTTTATCAAGCGGGTAAGCAAGTACAAATTTCAGCACAAGAAAACATTTTATATAGCGTGGGTGATGCTGGCGATTACGGCAAATTAATGGAGCAGGCCTCAATCAGTAATGTTTATTATAAAGGTAAGCTAACCAGTTTACAGTTCCAAATAAATGAAGCAAAAACTGCTTACACCAGCGCTGTAAAGCAAACGGCCATATTAGCAGGCTTGTTAATTTTAGGACTCTCTATTATTTCATTTTTCTTAGTGCGTTGGTTGACGGCACGACTCCATAACCCGCTAAATCGCATTACTGCTCTTAGCCGTGAATATGCATTAGGTAATTACAAACAAGATACAGACGATTTTCATTATCAAGAGTTTAAAGATATTGCAGATTCGCTCAGCAGCATGGCTGATACCATTGATATACAAATTACTTCGTTGCAATTAGAAAAGCTTCGAGCTGAGCGTTCTGAGCAAGTTAAAAGCCAATTTTTAGCCAATATGAGCCATGAAATACGCACTCCGATGAATGGTATTGTGGGCTTTTTGCAGCTACTCAATAAAAGCACGCTAACACAAGAGCAAGCAGAGTTTGTAAGGCAAATAAATAACTGTAGTGATGTGTTATTAACCGTGATTAACGATATTCTCGACTTTTCAAAAATAGAGGCCAATAAAATAGAGCTAGAGTCGCGACAATGTGATTTAGTCGCGCTTTGTCATGACCTTATCTTACTATTTAAACCGAGTTGTGATGCCAAAGGGGTTGGCTGCCGGCTTGATGTCTCCTCATTACAATCGCTGAATGTAGAATGTGATGAAATACGCGTTAAGCAAGTGCTGATTAACTTGCTCTCTAACGCCGTTAAGTTTACCAATCAAGGGGAGATCGTTCTTTCGCTTACTCTGCAAAGCCGAGATGAACACCAAACAGCCGTCGTGTTATCGGTAAAAGATACAGGTATAGGTATCGCTGAAGATAAAATAACGGCTTTGTTTAATCCCTTTGTACAAGCACAAAGTAGCACCACTCGTGAATATGGAGGGACCGGTCTTGGGCTTGCCATTAGTAAAGGAATGATTGATTTAATGGGAGGCACTATTGCTATTGTTAGTGAACTTGGTAAAGGCACCGAGTTTAAGATTAATGTTAATTTTAAATCACTAAACCCACAGGACGCTAACGCAAAAGTACACCAACCTGATGAAGACACTCAGTTCGATTTTAAAGCGGTCAGCAAGCCAATATTAATTGCTGAAGATAACCCGATTAACCAAATTGTTATTACTAAGTATTTAACTCAATTAGGTCTAAATTATGAATTGGCCGAAAACGGTCAAATTGCTTGTGAAAAAACTCTAACACAGGATTACGCACTGATTTTAATGGATATTCAAATGCCGGTGATGGATGGCTTAACTGCCAGCAAAAATTTACTTGCAAGGCCAGATTTTAATACGCCGATTATTGCCATCAGTGCCAATGCAATGAAAGACGACATCGAAACAAGCGCAAAAGTTGGTATTAGCGATCATATCGCAAAGCCAATTAATTTTGCTGAACTAGAAAAAGTACTCGCAAAGTGGCTATCTCAGCAATCGCTGAAATAGCCAGTATTTATATATCAAAAAGTGTTGTTATCTTTTTTCTGAATTAACTCAATCGCATAACCATCAGGGTCTTTAACAAATGCGATTTCAGTTGTGCCGCCTTTTACTGGACCCGGCTCTCGGCTCACATTACCGCCAGCAGCTTTAATGTCTTCGCAAGCTTTATAAATATCATCAAACTCGATAGCAATATGACCGTATGCATTACCCAAATCATAGCTGTCTGTATCCCAGTTATAAGTAAGCTCAAGCACAGTCGAATCTTTTTCGTCACCATAACCGACAAAAGCAAGGGTGTAGCGGTACTCTTCGTTGTCTGCACGGCGCAGCTCTTTCATACCTAATACCTGCGTATAAAATTCAATTGATTTATCTAAATCAGCAACGCGAAGCATTGTGTGTAATAAGCGCATTTTAAGCATCCTCTTTCTTGTCTTTAAATTCGTACAATTCTAATAGCGCAGTATGGCTGTGCATTAAAATTATTGAAAATGGATTATAAGATATTTCGATTGCTTGCACAGTAGCATTGAGACAAAGCATAAAGCGTTTGCTATGAAAAGGGTGATGTTATGCAGCAATGAATAGGGATTGCTGCATAACAATGAGGTATTTGCTGTATAAGCGAAAGCTTAGCTTTTTACTTTACCTTTAAGTACATAAATTTCGCCATCAAAGCTCCCTTGAATTGTCAAACCTTGTCCCGCCAACTCTTTTAGGTATTCGATATGCTCATTAGTGATATGTTGCCCCGGCACTAAAAGCGGGATACCAGGAGGATAAGGCGTGACTAATCCGGCACAAATTCGGTTGTTACTTTTGCTAATTGGCACAGATTCACGTTCGCCATAGAACGCATCACTAGGAATACAAGCTAAGTCTATAGCGGGTAGATTCTCTGGTAAGCGTGTTCGTCTCATTGAAGTGGCGAGTTTTACTTTACCGCTATCGAGTTTCTTCAGCGCATTGTAAAGGCGAATGATCTTCGAGCGCGTGCCGCCAAGAGTCAGTAAAACTAAAATGGTGCTGTGCGTATATTTTTCGATTTCAAGGCCAATTTCATCTAATAGAAACTTATGAATATCCTTTAATGAATAAGGTAACTCACTAATATCGATAAGGATCTTCAGTGGGTCGTGACCCATGTTATCGCCACTAAAGTGAGGGAATATATCCATGAAATCTTGCTTATCGAGCACTTTTATATGTTTGAGTGAAGCCATTTGCTGCTTAAACTCTGCAACGTGATTCAGCAGGGCATTCAGTAATTTATAACCTTCCATTTCTAATTGCTTTTGGCATACATCCAGCGAGGCAATGAGCTGATATTTTGGCGAGGTACTGGCGTAAATACTGTAGATCTCACGGAAGAAATCGGCATCGAAATCAGGGTCGTTAACATGAATATAAGACGCCTGAGAGAACGCTGAAACCACTTTATGTGCTGAATGGGTAACATAATCTGCGCCAGCATTTATAGCTGAGTAGTGGCGTAAGCTCGGGTGGAAAAGCGAGTAAGCAAACCACGCTTCGTCGATAAACACTTTAATACCGTGCTGATGTGCAAATTCCACTACTTGTTTTAAATCGCTAAGCAGACCATCGTAGGTACAGCCAGTTAAAACCAGTAATTTAGCATCGCTATTTTGTTCAATCGCTTGCTTGATGTCAGCCAGTGAAGGGGGCGCGAAGATACCATATTTAGGGTTTAAAATACTCGATAAGTAAATAGGTAAACTAGCCGATTGCAAAATGCCATAATGTACTGATTTATGGCAATTTCGGTCGATGATCACCTTATCGCCTTTACGCAGTAAAGTTTGCAAAATAATCTTATTTGAAGTCGATGAACCATTGGTAACAAAGTAGGTATGTTTTACTTCAAATGTCGCCGCAGCTGATTCTTGAGAGCGGCCTATGGTGTTGGTGCTGTCAGACAGTGAGCCAAGCGAGTCGACAGAAACCGATAGGTCGCCAACAAATACGTTACGGCCATAAAACTGATAAAAGTCTTTAATATACGGAGAATTTCTAAAGCTAGCACCGCCACTGTGACCAGGTGTGTGCCATGAATCGTTTGATTCACCGACATAACGACGATAGGCGGTCCAAAATGGAGTTTCTGAACGGTCATCAAAGTCATTGATCATATAGCCCAAAATAGCTTCAGGGTCTGAGATGACTTCGTCTTTAAAAAAGAAAGACTCAATTTCTTCTGACTCGTTGACTATCTCCAAGCCTTTCGTATCGTCACCAATAACATAGACAGGCAGTTCTAGGCGTATGCCTTTTAATTGCTCGATAAAACGGCTATAGGTGCGCTCGCCATTATTCAATACATCCCAGCTAAGTACCACAGCTTGAATATCGCCATCTTCCTCTACACATTTCAACGCTTGCTTAAGCTCAATGCACTCAATAATGTCGATATCAACATCACTGCGCTCAAAATTAGGGATTGTTTTTGCTAGGTTCGTTGAAAGCTCTTGCAAAGTGGCTGGATCTTGTTCAATTAACAAGATACGAAGTAAAGGTAACATAGCAACTCATATAAAAAATTCACATTACTCAACAGCATAACGAAAGGATGGAAGCTTGTGAAATGATTACGCTGATATTTTTTGTTCCGAAACTGATTATACTTTTTTCGTGTTAATCGCAGATAGTTGAAATTACATGTTCTTACTGTAAAAGTAATGCCTAAGTAAAAGGTTAATTGAGCACTCAGCGATAAAACCACTCAAGCCAGATACAGATAAAAATAAAGATAAACATGCTAGGGAGAATAAAACATGGCATATGTTGCCAATTTCAAAACTGTAGTCATCTCTACATTGTTTGCGTTTTGTACGAACGCAGTTAATGCAGATGAAGTCTCAGATTCAAACAATAAAAAGTCGATACCCGAAGCCACTAAATTTGTGACCCAGCATAAAGGCACTTTCAATGGCAAAAAGCTAAAATACAAAGCTGTAGCCGGTGAAACTTATTTATTAAACAAAAACGAAGAGCCAACTGCTGCTATCTTTTCGTTTGATTACCTAGCTGCAGACGACAACAAAAATAGACCTGTTACATTTATCTGGAATGGTGGTCCGGGCTCATCGTCTAACTGGTTACATATGGGCGCTTATGGCCCGAAACGTGTCGTGGTCCCAAGCGATGCAACAGCTCCTGGATTGGCTCCTTACGAATTAAAAGATGCGCCTGAGACGATTCTTGATGTGACTGATATGGTGTTTGTGGACCCTGTTGGTACAGGTTACTCGCGCGCTTTAGGTGACACTGAGAGCAAAGCATTTTGGGGCTTGAAAGAAGATGCATCTTCTATCGCTGATTTTATTGCCCAGTGGCTAACAAAAGAAAATCGCTGGAATGCACCCGTATTTTTATTGGGAGAGAGCTATGGGACAACTCGAGCAGCTGCTGTTTCTAAAGTACTTATGGATAAACACCTGATTAATGTAAATGGCATTATTTTTGTGTCGCAAGCTTTAGACTATCAAGGTTCAAGCCCTTATGTTGATGACAACATCATTTCTTACATCACCTACATACCCACACTTGCTGCAACTGCTTGGTATCATAAAAAAGTAGACACATCAGGAAATTTTGAAGCCTTTATAGATGCGAGCCGACAATTTGCAGTTGATGAATTACTACCAGCATTATTTAAGGGTAATGCCCTTAGTAAAGCTGACAGAACGCGAATTGTTGACGGTCTTCACCGTTATACAGGGCTAAGCAAACAATATATTGAGCAGGTTGATTTACGTATTAACGCCTTTAGATTCGCTAAAGAGTTATTGCGTGATGAGGGTGTCGCAGTAGGCTTGCTTGATGGACGCTATAAGCTTGATGAAAGAGACGATTTAACAGCGGCTCCTAAGCAAGATGCGTCTAAAGTGATAGGGCCTGCATATAAAGCGGCACTGATGAAATACATGCGTACAGATTTAAACGTACAGTGGAAAAGAAAATACTTAAACCCTGGCGACTCTGAGTTATCAGATAACTGGCGCTGGCGTACTGCTCCTGATGGACAAGGATGGGAGCCAAGATACGTCAATACCGCGCCAGATTTAAATTATGTGCTTCGCAGTAATCCGCAAATGAAAGTGATGGTTGCCTCAGGGTATTACGATATTGTCACGCCATTTTTTGATGCAGAATACACCTTAAACAGACACGGTATATACGCTGATAAAATTGACTATCACTATTATCACGGTGGTCACATGATGTATGTTCACGAACCAGCAAGAGTATCGTTGTTAAATGATACGCGAGAGTTTATTAAAAAGCAGGTGAGCCAAAACCAGCGATAATGGCTAGGATTATCGTGCCAAACCTTGTGTTTGGCACAATGCGCAAAGTGTGCTTATGGTATGCTATAAAAGGTTAAGAACTTTGCAGATATAGCGCCTTTCAAGGATTAACCATTGGTGCACATCGACCATATTTGTTGCTAATGTTTGCCAATATCTGCCATAATCAAAGACTGTAAATATATAGGAATTAACTATGGCAACTTTAAATATCTCTATTCCAGATGAAATGCGCTCATGGATTGATGCCCAAGTTGAGTCAGGTCGATTCTCAAATGCAAGTGATTATATCCGCGATTTGATCCGCCATAATCAGAGTGAAAAAGATGCTATTAGAATGGCATTAGTAGAGGGTGAGCTAAGTGGTGAGAGTAAGTTAACGGTTTTAGATATTATATCCAAATCCAAATCCAAATCCAAAAACAAAACTTAAAGCGAATGGCTAAATATATTCTCTCTAACAAAGCTCAGTATGACTTGGAGCGTATTTTTCAGTACACCGAAATTGAATTCGGTGTTTCTCAAGCAGAAAACTATTTAATTGGAATTCATGAAACGCTAATGGCTTTGTCTACTGAGCCGAGCCTTGCTCAAGATGTTAGCGATATCAAGCCAGGATATTCTCGGTATATATTTAGAAAGCACTACATCTTTTTTAAAAAAAGAGCCAACGATATTTTCATTGTGAGAATTCTGCATCAACAAATGAAGGTTCAACTACACCTAACAAGCTAATGCAGGTCCGCAATAATACTTAATTACTCTGTCTTCTCTTTAAACTCACACAAATCTTCGATAATGCAACTGCCGCATTTAGGTTTACGAGCAGTACACACATAACGGCCGTGAAGAATCAACCAATGATGCACATCGACTTTAAATTCTTTAGGTACCACTTTTTCTAGTTTTTGTTCTACAGCAACTACATCTTTACCCATAGCAAACTTAGTGCGGTTAGAAACGCGGAAAATATGCGTGTCTACGGCAATAGTAGGCCAGCCAAAGGCACAGTTTAAAACAACATTCGCGGTCTTTCTGCCAACACCGGGTAATGCTTCGAGTGCTTCACGATTCTCGGGTACTTCTGAGTTATGTTTATTGACCAGAATTTCACACATTTTATAGACATTATTGGCTTTAGAATTAAACAAACCAATGGTCTTGATGTAATCGCGAAGGCCTTCAAGGCCTAAATCAAGAATCGCTTGAGGCGTGTTAGCAACAGGGAATAGCTTACGGGTTGCTTTATTAACACCGACATCTGTTGCTTGTGCTGATAAGGTAACCGCAACTAATAATTCAAACGGGCTTGAATATTCAAGCTCTGTTTCTGGGTGCGGGTTTTGCTCACGAAGACGAGATAAGATCTCATAGCGTTTTTCTTTATTCATGGTGGCGTAAAGCACGCAGTGACGGTGCGTGCTCTCCTTTAAGTTAAACTTGTTACTCGGGCTCTTGGGCCTTTTTCTACTTCTGGAGTAACAACTTGCTTAGATTTTATTTGTGTATCAATGACATTTTTTGCAGCAATCAGTAAACCAAGTCCTAAAAAGGCACCCGGTGGTAAGATTGCTAATAAAAATTGGTTATCAAAACTGAATACTTCAATTCGAAGTGCTGCGGCCCATGGTCCTAATAATAAATCGGCGCCATCAAATAGCGTACCTTGACCAATAAGCTCTCGCATTGCCCCTAGCACCACTAAAACTAACATAAAGCCAAGTCCCATCATCAGTCCGTCAAAGGCTGAAAGTGGCACCGTATTTTTAGAAGCGAATGCTTCTGCGCGACCGATAATGGCACAGTTGGTAACAATCAGTGGAATAAAAATCCCTAATGATTGATAAAGCCCAAATGTATAGGCATTCATCATTAGCTGAACTATCGTTACAAAGCCTGCGATAATCATCACAAAAACAGGAATACGAATATCTTTAGGCACCCAGTTTCGCACAATCGATACGGTGACGTTAGAACCAACCAGTACTAATAACGTCGCTAAACCTAGGCCTAATGCATTGGTGATCGTAGAAGTAACAGCAAGTAGCGGGCATAAGCCTAATAACTGCACAAGGGCAGGGTTATTAGCCCACATACCATCTTTAAATAAGGTTTTAACTTGGCTCATTACTTGGCTCCTTGACAGATGTTTGGTGCAGCAAACAGATTATCAAATTCAGCTCGGGCAAACAGCACAGCTTGTTTAACCGAGCCGACAACAGCACGCGGTGTAATGGTTGCACCTGTAAATTGATCAAATTGGCCACCATCTTTTTTAACAGCCCAGCGGCTGTCATCTTCAGAAAGTACATTTTGCCCTTTGAAAAGGGTGATCCAGTCTGATTTTTTGACCTCAACTTTATCGCCAAGGCCCGGTGTTTCTTCGTGTTTAGTGACACGAACACCCGCTATTTCACCATTGGCAAAAACCGCCGTTAATAAGTTGATGTCGCCGCTATAACCACTTGGGGTAACATGGCGCATCACTAAAGCATACGGTTTATTGTCTTTGTAGGCGCGGTAAATAACTTGATCTGGACGTGGCCCAAGGCGCTCATCGGTGATCACAACACAATCTTTGTAAAGTTGATTGTCGTAATGATGGGCATCAAGTACTTGTTGCAGCTGCTCTGCAAGTTGTTGCTTTTCTTGCTCTTCAATACGCTCAGCAGTCAGGCTATGAGTCAGGGCCACAGTGCCTGTGGTAATGAGCGCAAATGCGGTAAGAATAGCGCCATTTTTAGTCATTGAGGAAAGGATCATTATTTCACTCCATGGCCGTAAGTACGTGGTTGCGTATAGTAATCAATTAATGGCACTGCCATATTTAATAGCAATACACTAAATGCTACTGCATCAGGGTAACCACCAAAAGTACGAATTAAGTAAACAAGCAGACCAATTAACGCGCCGTAAATCAAACGGCCTCTATTTGTTGTTGATGCCGAAACCGGATCGGTAGCAATAAAAAATGCACCTAACATGGTCGCACCACTGAATAAGTGAAATACCACGCCTGGCTCTGTGCCAGGGGCTGCGATATAACCAATACCACTGCACACTGCTAATGAGGCTAAAAAGCTCACAGGGATATGCCAATTAATGATTTTAGCTTTTAATAAATAAAGACCACCGACTAAAAAGCCGAGGTTAACCCAGCCCCAACCAAGGCCAAACCAGTCATTAAAAAGAGGCTTACTCATACTCTCAGCCACCGTTAGGTGATGGGCGACATCTGTTTTAACGGTATCAAGTGGTGTTGCCATGGTTGTGCCATCAATCGCTACACGTAACTGATCGACACTAAATCCAGCGCTGGTAAAACCATTGAAAATAACAGACAGCTGTTGTGAGAAGCTGATCGGAGATGCAAGTAAATCACTCACAGGTAACCAGCTGGTCATTTGCACCGGAAACGATACAAGTAGTAATACATAAGCTGCCATAGCAGGGTTAAATAAGTTAAAGCCAAGGCCGCCATAAAGCTGTTTTACAATAACAATTGCAAAGAGACAGCCAATTACGATGATCCACCAAGGCGCTAAAGGCGGAATACTCAACGCCAGTAATACGCCTGTTAACCACGCACTACCATCACTGAGTGTTGGCCAAACTTTGCGTTTACGAAGTATCAATACAGCGGCTTCACAGGCGCTAACTGTAATTAGCGCGAGAACAAGCTGAATTAAAACAGCGCTACCAAAAAAGAAAACTTGCGCGATTAAGCCTGGAATACACGCAGCAATCACTGTCATCATTAATCGGCTTAATGATTTATGGCTATGATTATGCGGCGAACTCGCCATGGTTAGTTTCATGACTTATCGTTTCCTTCTTGTTGTAACTTTTTCGCTTTAGCTCTTGCAATGGCACGAGCGACCGCTGCTTTTTTCTTATCTTCGCTAGACTCAGGTTCATCAACCTGCGGCTTTGAATCATCCGTATCGCTTGAGTCATCAAGTTGTTCTGATGATTCGTCACTCTGCGCTTGCTCTTTAGCGGCCTTTTTCGCTTTAGTGCGGGCAATAGCAGCGGCAACAGCAGCCTTTTTCTTATCTTCGCTAGACTCAGGTACATCAGATTGCGGCTTTGAATTAGCCTCATCGCTTGAATCATCAAGTTGCTGTGATGAATCGTCACTCTGTGCTTGCTCTTTCGCGGCTTTTTTCGCTTTAGCGCGAGCAATAGCAGCCTTTTTCTTATCTTCGCTAGATTCAGGGGCATCAGATTGCTGCTTTGAATCAGCCTCATCGCTTGAATCATCAAGTTGCTGTGATGAATCGTCACTCTTTGCTTGTTCTTTAGCGGCTTTTTTTGCTTTAGCGCGGGCAATGGCGGCAGCAACAGCAGCTTTTTTGTCATCAACTGGCGCGCTATCTTCTTCAGCTTCAGTTTGATTCTCAGCAGCTTGTGCTGCTTTTTTCGCTTTAGCACGAGCGATTGCAGCAGCAACAGCAGCTTTTTTATCATCAACTGGTGTTGCTTCTTCTTCAGCTTCAGTTTGATTTTCAGTAGCTTGTGCGGCTTTTTTCGCTTTAGCGCGGGCAATAGCTGCAGCAACGGCGGCCTTTTTATCGTCTTTAGGTGCTGTGTCTGCTTCTGGGTTCTCTTCAGCGGTTTGCGCGGCTTTTTTTGCTTTAGCACGGGCAATAGCGGCAGCGACAGCTGATTTTTTATCATCTTTATCGACGCTTTCTTCACCTTGCTCTTGTGCTTTTTGCTCTTTGTATTTACGTGCTTGTTCTTTACGTGCTGCACGCTCTTTAGCTACTTCAGAGTTATCAGGCTCAAGCTCTGCACCTTGCTTTTTCGCTTTCGCACGGGCAATAGCAGCAGCGACAGCTGATTTACTGTCTTTATCATCAGATTTAGCTTTAACTCGGGCGAGTGCATCTGCCACTTTTTGTTTTTCGCCATCTGACTTAGCAGCAGGTTTACGTTTGTGGCGGTTTTGGCGCTCTTCTTGTTCGCGCTCTAAACGTTCTTTACGCGCTTCAAAACGTTCTTTTGCTCGCTCTGCTTTAATTTGCTCTGCTTGCTGCTCTTTTATTTCAGCTTTAGCAACGCGATAGTACTGCACCAAGGGGATTTCGCTAGGGCATACATAAGCACAGGCACCGCATTCGATACAATCGAATAAATTGTGCTCATTGAGTTTGTCGTATTCTTTTGACTTAGCAAACCATTGTAATTGCTGAGGTAATAATGAAGCAGGGCAGGCGTCAGCACAGGCACTACAACGAATACAGGCTTTTTCATCACCCGGCTCAGCAAGCTCTTGGTGATCTGGTGCTAAAATACAGTTTGTGGTTTTAACGACACCAATGCGCACAGTTGGTAAGGTAAAGCCCATCATTGGACCGCCCATGACCACTCGTTGCTGTGGAACTGGCGAAAAGCCTTGGCAATCTAATAAATGTTTTATTTCGGTGCCTAGTAAAGCCCACACATTACCCTGTTTATGAATGGTGTTACCCGTAACTGTCACCACGCGCTCAATCAGAGGTTTACCTTCATTTACGGCTTGATTTACCGCAAACAAGGTACCAACATTTTGCACCAGCATACCAATATCGGCAGGAATACTGCCACTCGGGACTTCTTTGCCCGTAAGCAATTTAATTAGCTGTTTTTCACCGCCAGAAGGGTAAACCGTTGGCACTGTTTGTACTATTATGCTGTCGTTATGTTGTGCTGCGAGTTTCATGGCAGCAATAGCATCGGGTTTATTGTCTTCGATGCCAATAATCGTTAACTGTGGATTTAACAGCTGCTGCATTAATTCAATGCCAGCAATTATGCCATCGGCATGCTCGCGCATTAGCATATCATCAGCGGTGATATAAGGTTCACACTCAACGGCATTAACAATTAAAAACTCAATGGCTTTTCGGGTATCTGCTTTTACATAAGTTGGGAAACCAGCGCCGCCCATACCTGCAATACCGCTTTGGTGAATAATATCTACAAGCTCATCATGGGAAAGTGCTTTTGCATCAGACACAGGGTGAAGCTCGCACCATTTATCTTCACCATCAGGTTCAATAATCACGCTAAGCTCAGGCAATGCTGATGGATGAGCAGATGGCATTGGGCAAATATCACTGATAAGTCCAGATGTTGGTGCGTGCACAGGCACAGACCAATTACCGCTTGGTTTAGTTAATGCTTGGCCTTTAAGTACCTGTTGGCCTTTTTCAACAATTAGTTTGCCGTTAGCACCAATGTGTTGTTTTAAAGATACAACAAGCTTATCTGGTAGTGGCAGTCTTGCAATTGCGTGTGTTGTTGATTGCAGCTTTTGACCCGGTGGGTGAATGCCCCCAGGTATAGACCACACTTTACCTTGTTTAATTTGATCTATTAACTTTTCCATCTGTGCTCCTAATCTACCTGAGTCACAGGGATTGCGTTTAATTGCCATTTCCAAGTTTGTTTGGTTTCTTTTACAGGCAGCATATCAATACAGTCTACAGGGCACGGTTCAACACATAAGTCACAACCGGTACATTCATCGATTAATACAGTGTGCATTTGGCGGGTTGCGCCGACAATCGCATCAACAGGGCAGGCTTGGATACATTTGGTACAACCAATACATTCATCTTCACGAATATAGGCAACGGTTTTAACAGGATCTGCTTGCTCACCGCCAGCCAGCGGTTTTGCTTCAACACCCATTAAATCAGCGAGTTTTTTTACCGTGGCTTCGCCACCTGGTGGGCATTTATTGATTTCGTCACCATTGGCGATCGCTTCAGCATATGGACGACAGCCAGGGTAGCCGCATTGGCCACATTGTGTTTGCGGTAAAATGGTATCAATTTGGTCAACAATAGGGTTGCTCTCAACGCGAAAACGCACGGCGGCAAAACCTAAAATTAAACCAAATATTAGCGCTAATGAACCTAACGCTATCAAAGCATAAAACAAGGTCATATTAAAACTTCACTAATCCTGTAAAACCCATAAAGGCCATCGACATCAGGCCTGCGGTGATCATAGCAATTGACGCACCTTTAAATGGTGCAGGGACGTCTGCAGCTGCCAAGCGTTCACGTAAAGCTGCAAATAAAACCAGTACAAGAGAAAAACCAACAGCTGCACCAAAACCATACACAGCAGATTGCAAGAACGAATGATCTTCTTTGATATTTAGTAGAGCAACACCTAACACGGCACAGTTGGTGGTAATAAGCGGTAAGAAAATCCCTAATAAGCGATAAAGTGTCGGGCTGGTTTTTCTTACCACCATTTCAGTAAATTGCACGACTACCGCTATCACTAGAATAAAGCTCATAGTACGTAAAAAGGCGATATCAAGTGGAATCAAAATATAATGATTCACTAGGTAACTCGTTACAGAAGCTAGTGTAAGCACAAAGGTTGTGGCTAAAGACATACCGATCGCGGTATCTAACTTACCTGATACACCCATAAAAGGGCATAAACCTAAGAACTGTACTAAAACAAAGTTGTTGACTAGCACGGTGCCAATCAATAACAAGACATATTCTGTCATGCGTGCCTCACGAGTTTAAAATCGGCACTATTATCCTTTTTTCTGGGGGCTGACACAACACATCAGGGACGAATAGCTAAAATTAACAAAGCTGTTTATGATTAAACTGTTAAAGCAAGGTTAATGAATAGAATAGGCCCAAAAAACGTGTGGTTTTTTGGGCCATGGGTAGGGGGCTTAAATGTCTTTTGGCTTTTCGATGTAATAGCCTTGTACGCCATCTAAACATAACGTTTCAATGATATGTTTCTCTTCTTGGCTCTCAACACCTTCTGCAAAAACACTCACGCCAATACGGTGAGCAAGATCAACCATTAAGCGCATAAAATATTGATTATTTTTATCTTCTTCAAGGCCGCGGGTATAACTTGCATCCATTTTGATGAAATCAGGTTTTAAGTCTCTAAAGAATTTAAATGACGTTAAACCAACACCAAAACGCTCTACAGTGATACGCGCACCTACACGATGCACCATATCGATAAAGCGTTTACTTGCTTTAATATTTTGTTGTAAGCCAAACTCGCTCACTTCAAATATAAGCTTAGAGGCGATATTACTGTCTTTTAATAGGCGGCGCTCAAGCCAGATCACAAATTGATCATTATGGGCACTTGATGCAGTTACATTAATGCCAAAGAATTTCTCAGAAAAATTACGAGTCTTAATTTTGTCCAGAGTAGTATCGATAATCAATCGATCAATTTCCATTGCCATTTCTAGCTTTTCAGCCATAGCTAAAAATGAAGCCGTTGGTAATGTTTGGTTCTCAGCAGTTTTAAATCTTACTTGAATCTCAGCATAAGCTTTAACGCTCTTACCAACCGGCATAATATTTTGCATTACTAAATGTACACGTTTAGATTCAATAACTTCGTTAATCACTTTACGCCAGTTCTGGTTACCAAAACCTGCGCTAGCATTATTTACTAAGTCTGTTTCTCGTTGTACATGCCAAGCATTTGCTTGTTTTGACTGCGCCATACTCATTGCATTATCAACAACTGAAAGCAGCTCACCTAAAGGCTTACCTTTTTCATAACCAACGATACCTGTATTTGCTACAGAGCTTAATTCTTGATTTTGTTGATATTGGGTGAAACGAGATTGTAGATTATCACCAAAGCGTTCAGCTTCTTTTAGTGGTGTGTTCGGTAAAACCACAGCAAAATCTGAGCTATTTAAACGAAAAACTTGGCTATTTGTGTACGTGCCACTGATATGTTTGATGATATCAGCAACACCTTTAACGTACTCGTCACCTTTCTGGTAGCCACGGGTTTGGTTTATTGCTTGTAACTCACTGCAACGCACCATGGCAAGCGAGCCAAAGGTGCTTTTATCTGAGTTTTCAATATTTTTCTCGTAATACTCAACAAACATGTTGCGGTTACCTAAGTTGGTTACAACATCTTTGTACGCTTCTTTTTTAATATTTAGCGCGTTATTTTGAATATCATCATGTTTTGTCTGTAAAAAGTGAGACAAACGATTAAACGAAGGGATTAAATCTTTACTTAGCTTTTTAATTCGCGACGTGTCTATCGCTTGTTCAAGGTCGCCACCTACCTGATTCTGGTTAATGTATATATCAACAATATCAGCAATAGTGGTGCTGATTTTACGATTAAGTCGCTTAAACATGCTCTTCATGAAGAAAATAGGGAGAAGGGCAATAAGACCAGAAACTAAGATAACAACGAACATCGCCTGCTGCATTAAATTGGCAAGGCTTTGTGCATTAATAGTAAATTCAACTTTTATATCAGAAGCGTTGTTAACAGCAAATTGCGGACGGATAGAATTAAATGAACTGTTAACCATCTCTGCTAGAAGCGGAAGCGACTCTGATGATTGAACTGCTACAAGGGTTTTACCAGCGTGATCACGAAGAGTAAAGCTTGAAAAGATACTCGCATCAGCAAATGTACGTTGGATTTTCTCTGCAGATAAGTCATCCATTGTTAAGTCGCTAATGTATGAATTAACGGTCAGTTGTGCTTTTTTTTGCGTATCACTCACTGAGCTATCAAAACTAAGAGCAACTAGATAGCCACCTAAAACGGTAAACAGTAACCAAGATATAAGTTGTATAAATATTAGTTTTTTAAAACCAGCCATTTTTCTTATCTTTTAAAAGCGAAAAGGAAGGAATCAATTCCTTGATTCATTGCTGTAATAATTTTGCATCATATTCTATAGCAAAGTATAGAAATTACTTAAAGTAGAGTAGATTATATGCGCTTTAAAGTCTAATACAATCGAAGAATAGTTGTAGATGAAAGTTTAATAGATTCTTGGAGTTGGCTCCCCCTCCCCGACTCGAACGGGGGACCTGCGGATTAACAGTCCGTCGCTCTAACCAACTGAGCTAAGGGGGAACTAAATAGAGTAGTGTGTTGCTATGATTTGGCTCCCCCTCCCCGACTCGAACGGGGGACCTGCGGATTAACAGTCCGTCGCTCTAACCAACTGAGCTAAGGGGGAACAATCATATTCATAAACTTGGCTCCCCCTCCCCGACTCGAACGGGGGACCTGCGGATTAACAGTCCGTCGCTCTAACCAACTGAGCTAAGGGGGAATCGTTTATGGCTGAAAAACTTGGCTCCCCCTCCCCGACTCGAACGGGGGACCTGCGGATTAACAGTCCGTCGCTCTAACCAACTGAGCTAAGGGGGAAGCGTCATGCCTTTCAACGGGGCGAAATATTAATGACAGCATTGCAAAGTGTCAACATAAAAACTTCATAAATTCAAAAAAGAAGCTTATTCGATGTTTTTATGTTCGATCTGAGCAAAATATGGCTTGAAATCATGTTGGGTAGCGCCATTCAGTTAAAGTTTTATGTCGCTAAAACGCTATCATTGCATTTTTTTTGAGCAGGCTTGTGGTTTTAAACGTCAAAAAAGTATTAGTTAAGATGTTTTTTACAATTTAACGGAGAAAATAATTACTTATCTAGTATTTGTATTTATCACAAAACGACAGTACTGAATTTTTAAACACCGGTATGTTTGTAACTGTATCGAGTCGTATTTTTTAGCTGTATTTATCTCACAGAAACGATAGGTTTTTTTGCCAATAAATAAATATGGCAGTTTAACAAAGCTTGGTTGGTGGTTTTTTAATCATTTAAATCAGTTGTTTAGTTTGAAAAAAAGCTACTGCATCCTTGTTTGTTGTTTTC
Source organism: Pseudoalteromonas sp. Ps84H-4 (assembly GCF_024124645.1). NCBI lineage: Bacteria > Pseudomonadati > Pseudomonadota > Gammaproteobacteria > Alteromonadales > Pseudoalteromonadaceae > Pseudoalteromonas > Pseudoalteromonas sp. Ps84H-4. The sequence goes on from NZ_JAMXSK010000020.1 coordinate 56,323, forward strand.
AATTTTGGTTCAGGCTGTAGAAATTTTTGCTGATTTCTATTGCGGAACAATTAAAAGGCTTAAAATAATACGCTTCAGTCTTTAAGCTTAACTCAAAGATCGATAGCTGTTAAAAGCCTTTATATTTGCGGCTTACAGAGAGTTATCCACGATTTCTGTGGATAACTCTGTTTATGAAACTTTAAGAACAGCGTTGATGCCAGAAATATAGGGCGCTCTAGCAATTTCAAGTATTTAATTCAGTTTTTTTAAATCTAATTAAATCAGTGGGTTAATATTTTTACCTGAAGCCGTGCTGAATTGATTAGTAAAATTATTTGTGACGATGAAACAACAGTATTTAGTGTGTAAAAAAACAGCGATATCTGCCTTTTAATTGTAATAAAGATATTAATGATGTTTGTATTTTGTTTTTTATAGGGGTTAGTCACTATTTATCAATGAAAGCATCAAAATAAGGAGTTTTATCTATCTCGTTTGTTTCTTTTAATAAAGCATAGCTTGCAAGCCGAGGATGCTTTAAACTTACAAGCTAAGATAAAGAGGCAAAATATTCTTATGAGCGTGACACCGCAGAGCAAATCTAAACCTGATCTTTTAAACTCTCCCATTCTGCCGACCTTAAAGAAAATGACCATTCCGATGATTTTTGGAATGATTACACTAATGATGTTTAATTTGGTAGATACCTTTTTCATCAGTTTACTTGGAACTGAACCTCTCGCTGCGGTGAGTTTTACGTTTCCCGTGACGTTTACCGTTATTAGCCTTGCTATCGGTTTAGGAATAGGCACTTCAGCAGTTATTGCAAAAGCACTTGGCAGCGACAAGCTAGACGAGGCGCGCTTTGATGCAAGTATGTCATTACTTGTCGCTGTTGTTATGGTGTTTTCTTTATCGGTTGTCGGTTATGTATTTATCGAACCTATTTTTAAATTACTTGGGGCTGGGGAGTTAGTACTGCCTTTGATCCATGATTACATGAGTGTGTGGTTTTTAGGCAGTGTATTTTTAATTACCCCAATGGTCGGAAACTCTGTGCTACGTGCCAGTGGCGATACTAAAACACCGAGCATAGTAATGGGTGGGGCGGGGCTAATTAATGCCATTTTAGACCCTATGCTTATTTTTGGCTTTGGGCCTATCCCCGCTTTAGGAATTCAAGGTGCAGCCATCGCAAGTGTCATAGCTTGGGCAGTGGCAGTAATTATCATCCTTTATATTCTTGCTGTTAAGAATGGGTTGTTAAGTTTGCATGCTGGTTCGCAAACGCCATTGAGCTCAATTCGAAAAGTCCTAAAAATTGGTTTACCTGCGGCTGGCGCAAATATGTTGACGCCAATTGCAATGGCTGTAATGACAGCATTAGTGGCTAAACATGGTCCTGAAGCCGTCGCGGCGTTTGGTGTAGGAAGCCGAATTGAATCTATTGCAAGCCTTGTAGTACTTGCTTTGTCGATGACCTTGCCGCCATTTGTTAGTCAAAACTTTGGGGCGGGTAAGTTTGAACGTGTCAAAGAAGCCTACACAAAAACTTTAAAGTTTGTGATGATTTGGCAGTTCGCTATTTATATTTTACTGCTGTTAACCTCTGGTTTTATCGCTGATGTATTTGGTAAAGAGCAAGCAGTAATGGATGTGATTAAGCTATTCATTTATATTTTGCCGCTAAGTTATGGTCTGCAAGGAATAATTATCTTATCTAACTCTTCATTTAATGCCCTGCATAAGCCAATGAATGCACTGATTTTAAGTGTGGTTCGTCTGTTTGTTTTTTATGTACCTTTTGCTTATGTTGGCAGTGAAATTGCCGGTTTAAAAGGACTCTTTATTGGTGCAGCCATCGGTAATTTATTTACGGCAGTGGTAGCCTATAAATGGTTCATCAAAGAAGTTGATGGGTTAAGTGAGTCATATATGAAGGAGTGTCATTCATGAGCGACCATTTCCAACTAGTTTCTAAATTTAAGCCAAGTGGTGATCAACCAACGGCGATAGCACAGTTAAAAGATGGCCTTGAGGCTGGGCTTGCTCATCAAACATTATTAGGGGCTACAGGGACGGGTAAAACCTTCACCATGGCCAATATTATTAATGATTTGAATCGCCCAACCATTATCATGGCACACAATAAAACACTCGCCGCACAGCTTTATGGCGAAATGAAAGAGTTTTTCCCGCATAACGCGGTTGAGTATTTTGTATCTTATTACGACTATTACCAGCCAGAAGCTTATGTTGTTGCCAGTGATACTTTTATAGAAAAAGATGCGTCTATCAATGAGCACATTGAACAAATGCGCTTAAGTGCTACCAAAGCGCTATTAGAAAGACGCGATACAATTATCGTGGCCTCGGTATCTGCTATTTATGGTTTGGGCGACCCTGACTCATATATGAAGATGATGCTATTGCTGAAGGTTGGTGAAACCGTTGATCAGCGCGATATGCTGCGTCGTCTTGCTGAGCTGCAATATACACGAAACGATATTGAATTTAGCCGTGGTACATACCGTGTACGTGGTGAAGTAGTTGATATATTTCCGGCTGAATCTGACACTTATGCCGTTCGTGTGGAAATGTTTGACGATGAAATTGAGCGCTTAAGTATTTTTGATCCGCTAACTGGGGCTGTTGAGAAGCACATAGTACGCGCGACTATTTACCCGAAAACGCACTATGTAACACCCCGTGAAAAAATTCTCGATGCCATAGATAAAATTAAAGATGAGTTGAAAGACCGCCGAGCTCAATTACTCAGTGCCAACAAACTTGTCGAAGAGCAACGTATTGCGCAGCGCACCCAGTACGATATTGAAATGATGACCGAGCTTGGTTATTGCTCAGGCATCGAAAACTACTCGCGTTACTTATCTGGTAGAACACCGGGCGATCCGCCGCCGACTTTACTTGACTACTTACCCGATGATGCATTGATGATCATTGATGAATCACACGTTACAGTGTCGCAAATTGGCGCTATGTACAAAGGTGACAGAAGCCGTAAAGAAAATCTTGTTGAGTATGGCTTTCGCTTGCCATCAGCATTAGATAACCGCCCATTACGCTTTGAAGAGTTTGAAGCTATCGCGCCGCAAACTATTTATGTGTCGGCAACGCCAGGTAATTTTGAGCTTGAGCGTTCATCAGGAGAAGTTGCAGAGCAGGTTATTCGTCCAACCGGGCTTATTGACCCAGAAATTGAAGTTCGCCCCGTTGGTAGTCAGGTTGATGACTTACTCTCTGAAATCTATAAACGGGTTGAAGTGAACGAGCGGGTACTTGTAACCACTTTAACTAAGCGTATGGCAGAAGATTTAACCGATTATCTCAACGACCATGATGTAAAAGTGCGCTATTTGCACTCAGATATCGACACCGTTGAACGGGTCGAAATTATCCGCGATTTGCGCGCTGGTGTATTTGACGTGTTAGTGGGCATTAACTTATTACGAGAAGGTCTCGACATGCCAGAGGTTTCACTGGTTGCGATACTTGATGCCGATAAAGAAGGTTTCTTACGTTCGACTCGTTCACTTATTCAAACCATAGGTCGTGCTGCTCGTCACTTAAATGGTAAAGCGATTTTGTATGGCGACCGCATTACTAATTCTATGCGACAAGCCATTGACGAAACAGATCGCCGCCGCGAAAAACAACAAGCTTATAACCTTGAGCACGGTATTGAGCCGCAAGCACTGGTGAAAAGTATTACCGATATTATGGATGTGGGCGAAGAAGCAAGTCCTAAAGATAATCTTAAATTGGTGCGTAAAGAGTCTAAAAAAGTGCTCAGCGCAAAAGATATTGCCAGCCAAATTAAAGCCCTTGAAGCGAAAATGCATGCCTACGCCAGCGACCTTGAATTTGAAAAAGCGGCTTCTGTGCGAGATGAGATTCACGAATTACAACAACAGTTAATTAACTAAAGATGATGACAAACGATTTTTCTGCCATTTTAAATGCATTAGCAGAGGCGCCACTTGCCGCTAATGAATTATGCCGTGTATTTCATGGCCGTGGCCACTCAGTGGCTGAGCTGAGCCACATTAATTTGGATTTTTATCCGCCCGCACTCTTTTTAGTTTCATATGAAGAAATTAAAGAACAAGCACTTGCGCAATTAACAGATACCCTATGGCAATGGGCGCAAGAGAACGCGCCTGAGCTTGTTACTGCATTGGTATACCAGCAACGTAGCGGTATTAATACCCGTAATGCGCTAATGTTTGGCGAATTACCACAAGAACACCTTGTCAGTGAAAACGGCATTAAGTTTAAAGTTGATTTACTGAGTCGCCAAAATACGGGAATTTTCCCTGATATGCGCCGTGGCAGAGAGTTTGTTCAAGCCAATAGTAAAAACGCAAAAGTGCTCAATCTGTTTTCATATACTTGTGGTTTTTCTGTTGCAGCAATGCAAGGTGGTGCTGATCAAGTTATAAATATGGATATGAATAAAGGTGTGCTTCGAACGGGTAAACAAAATCATCAGTTAAATGGTTTTGAGCAAGGTGTTAGTTATTTCCCTCACGATATTTTAAAGTCATTCGGTAAGCTAAAGAAATCTGCGCCGTATGAATTGATCATCGTTGATCCACCTAGCTTTCAAAAAGGCAGCTTTATATTGACCAAGGATTATCAAAAAATTCTGCGTCGTTTACCCGAGCTACTAAATGAACACACCCAATTATTACTGTGTGCCAATAGCCCTGAGCTTTCAGAGCAGGCGTTTAAAGATCTCATTAGCGATCATACACAAGGAGCAATTAGTTTTGTTGAGCGATTAGCTCCTACCGATGGTTTTATTGAAGTAGACAGTGATCGAAGCTTAAAAGCGTTAGTTTATAAAACAGCAAACTAATGGCACTGAGTAAACGACTATCAGCCATCGTTGATGTAGTTGATTCAGGTTATGACGAAATCTGGGATTGTTGCTGTGATCACGGTTTGTTAGGCATTGAGCTGCTACAGCAAGATAAAGCACCGCTTATACATTTTGTTGATATTGTGCCTGAGTTAATGCAGGCACTAGGTGATAAACTCGAACGTTTTGCTAAAAGAGAGCAATGCGGACGCTGGCAGGTGCATTGCCAAGATGTTGCAGCGATTACACCAGACCCACAAAAACGCCACCTAGTTATTATTGCAGGAGTAGGGGGAGAGCTGTTAGTACAGTTTTTAGCTAAGATTGTTAGTCAAAACCCAAATACTAACATCGACTTTATTGTTTGCCCTGTACATCACAGTTATCACGTTCGCAGTTATTTACAAACACTACAATTAGGGCTTGTGTCTGAGCAGTTGGTTTGTGAAAATAAACGCTTTTACGAAATCATCGTAATGAGTGCGTTATCATCACAGCTCATCACCCGCATTGGACAGCAAATGTGGCAACTAACAAGTAAAGAGCACCAAGCTTATTTAAAGCAATTATGTGCTCATTACCAACGCATGTTGAATCAAGACGCCGATTATTATCAGCCAGTGCTTGATCAATACAGTGCATTATTATCTTAATTAGAGCTAACTTAATTAAAGTTTATTAATCTCTTGTTTTACGTTGTAGCTTGAATCGGTGACAATGGCTTCGAGCGTTTGCACACGCTCTCTTAGCTCTTGCAGCTCTTTTGTCACTTCTGCTACATGCTCGTTCGCTTCTTTTGAATTTTTTAAGGTGCGTGATTTGAATTCGAGATGCTTTTTATACATATCATAAATCACACCAGATCCCACAGATATCAGCACAATTAACACCACCATGGTAGTACCTGACATACACTTCTCCTTCCATTTTTAGTCCCTAATAGAGTATAGGTTGTATTTAAAAATGCAATTTGCATTCTGTTACAAGGTGTTTCGTTTTAAAAACGGCTTGATACGGATAAAGCCAGTGACCAGCATGGTGCCTGCTATAACACACAGTGCGCCAACTAAGGTATTCGGCCCAATTTGTTCATCTAAAATTAGATTACCCCATATTATGCCAAATAGTGGAATCAAAAAGGTAACAGTCAGTGCTGAGGTTGGGCCAATATCATCAATCAAACGGAAAAACAGGATATATGCTACAGCAGTACACAGCACACCGAGTGCTACTACACCAAGCATAACTTCGTTACTTGGCATTTCTCTGGCAGGAATAATAAAAATAAGCGGGAGTACCATGATACTTGCCGCCCACATACTGCCATGCGCGTTATCAAAAGCAGACAACTTTGGTGCATGTTTGGTGTAATGGGATGCGATGGCATAACTGAGTGAAGCACACAGTGCAGCAACAATTGCCGTGATGGCTTGGCTGTCGATAGTGAGACTATTTTGCCCCACTAAAATGGCCACGCCCGTTAAACCTAACAGCAAGCCAAGCAGCATACTTTTAGTGGGTTTAGTTTTGCTCCAAATAATACCGACGATGGCACCCCAAATTGGGGTTGTTGAGTTTAATATTGATAAGGTTGAAGCGTTAATTGTTTGTGCTGCATAAGCAAACAATAAAAAGGGAATGGCGGAATTAAGCGCACCAATAATGAAAAAATGCTTTTTGTGAGTCGCGAAAGCCAGTTTCTTGCGTAAGTACAGCGCAAAAATAAACAGTGTTATTGCTGCAAAGCCGACTCTTAGCTCAATTAATACCGCAGGGCCTAAGCTATTAGCTGCCATGCGCATAAATAAGAAGGATGCGCCCCAAATAGCAGCAAGGATGAATAGGCGTAATAAACTTGGCAATGACATGGTTTTACATTCTTAATTTTTAAAACCTGAGCATAACAAATTTATGCCCCAATACTCGCCATTTTCGGACTATTAATCAGTTGATTGTGGAAGTTTTTTTTCGAAGTCAGATTTAACGATTTCTAATGCTGCTAAAACGTCTTCGGCAGGCACATCGTTTTGCTCTAAGAGCATAATGAGATCAACAGCGATTTTTATGTAGTCAGGAGCATTTTCTAAGTCACTGCTCATTCTGTAATTCCTTTTTTTTCGCAACTTGGCTGATGGCTACATCGATAGCCGTTTGTACGCGTTGCTCCATTTTTATTCGCTCTGTTTGTGGTAAATAAAATTCCATATCAACGTCATAGCGAATATAGCGAGCAGGTAATTGATTAAGTACGGTACAGCATAAATCCGCCATAATATCATCATTATACAACGAATCTAACTTGCGCTTAGCGATATCTTCAATAACAAGTTTTTCATAGTAATTGTGGATGTCATCATGCAATTTCATATACCAACAACCTAGTAGAAAAGTCATATTTAAGTGTATACCAAGCCTTAGAATAAATCGACAGCGGCTCTAAAAAGCTGACCATGAACATCAACCAAACGGCTTACATTTCGTTGATAGCCACCGCCCATGGCTGCAAAGAGTGGGATTTTTGCTTCCTTTGCTTGGCTTAATACTAAATGGTCACGTTGATACACGCCCTCTAAACTGACTTGAAAGTGTCCTAACTCATCATCCGTTGCGATATCTGCGCCGGCGTTGTACAAAATGATATCAGGCTGGTGGAGTCTAATTGTTAAGGCTAATGCTTGATTTACTGTCTCAAGGTATTCAGCATCTGAGGTGCCATGCTCTAAAGCAAAGTCGTAATTTGATTGCTGCTTGATACGCGGAAAGTTTTGCTGGCAATGAATAGAGCAGCTAATGATTTGAGGGTGTGCTTGTGTCACTTCGGCTGTGCCATCACCTTGGTGAACGTCACAGTCAAAGATTAATACGGTATCGGCTTGTTCGCTCTCAATTAAGTGTGCTGCGGCTATTGCTAAGTCATTAAAAATACAAAAACCACTACCATAGCTCGTAAAAGCATGGTGATAACCGCCACTTAAGTTAAATGCAGCACCTTGTTGTAGTGCAAATTCAGCACCTTGAATACTTGCACCGACAGAATAGAGTGTTCGTTCGACTAAGGCTTCAGACCAAGGAAAGCCCATTTTTTTTATCGCTTTGCTGTCAAGGCTACCTGTTAAAAAAGCGTCGACATAATCAGGGTCATGGCATAGAGCAAGCTGCGTGCGAGTGGTTTTTTGTGGGGTAATGAAGTGCTGTTCATCAATAAAGTCGCTAACAAGCTGCCTTAACATGCGATATTTTTCAATCGGAAAGCGGTGACACTCGGGTAAAGCTAACGCTGAATAACTTGGGTGGTAGTAAAACATTATCTCAGCTGCTGTTTTTCTACTTGTTGAATTTTATCTTCAGTGGCTGAAATTGCTTTTCGACAGCGACCCAAACGAGCGTGTAAAGCTAAGATCTCTTTATTTATTTCAGTGGCCTTTGCTGGGCTAGCTGCATCAAGTTTAAGCTTTCTTTCTTCAATCATTAAAACTAAGCGGCGCTCAAACTCATGGTTTTGCTTGAGCTCATCGTAAAGTTCATGTGAAGACTGCATGATCTTTTTAACTGCTTGTTTATATATTTGTGGCTTGCTCTTGGGTTTAAAACTGTATTTGTTCTCTTTTGCCCAGACAGGTGTTGATTTAATAACATTAAAAACAGCCTGAACTTGCTGTGCAATTCGCTCTAAAGCATATTGGTAAGCATGGCGATGTTCTGCTGGGGGCAGGTTAGCTAACTCTTCTTCTATTTCAGCTACATAATCTGCAAGTTTCATACTTTTAGTCGCAAATACTGCCTTATCAAACAAACTTGGTTGTGCCTGCATGTAGCGATTTTTAGCAAATAGGTTGCCGTTATCAAATTGGCTTGCTTGATGTTTAAGCCTAGATATTTGCTCGCATAGTTTGTCAAAAGCAGGAGAATGCATTTACAAATAAGCCTCATAGATTAACTTTAATGCTAACACTATAACCACAGTATTAAATACTGGGCGGATCATTTTACTACCAAATTTAATTGCTGAATGCGCACCTAACCAGGCACCTAACATCAAGAAAAAGCCCATTGTTATACCAAGCAAAAAGTTCACATGGCCCAGCGCAACAAAGGTGATCAAAGAAATAAAGTTCGAAACAAAGTTCATTGAGCGAGCAAGCCCACAATTTAGCAATAAGCTCATCTTATATAATAGGCTATTTGAGGCAGTCCAAAAGGTGCCAGTACCAGGGCCTGCTAAACCATCAAAAAAACCAAGGCCAAGCCCTTGTAGCCATTGTTTAATTTTGGTTTTGCCATCAAGCTCAGGCAATTCGTTATGCTCAGTCGTACTTAAACTGCCAAAGAGACTGTAACAAGCCACTAAAATAATCACCACCGGTAGTAATTTATTTAAAAACTCAATACTCAAGTAATCTACAACTAATGTACCTACAAGTGCCCCTATGGCAGTTGCTAAAATAGACGCAGCCCAAAACCGGGGGTTAAATAACTTTTTCCGAAAATATGTCACACTCGCAGTTAATGAGCCAAAACTGGCTGCAAGTTTATTGGTCCCTAGAGTGAGATGCGGTGGTAAACCAGCTGTCAATAAGGCTGGTACAGTTAGCATGCCGCCACCGCCAGCAATGGCATCAATAAAGCCTGCAGCCAGCGCTACTGCGCAAAGGAGTGCCCATGTTGTTGGATCTAAAGCTAATTCAAACATTAATAATCAATTTGTCTTTTAAAGGGTGGCAAGGTATCGAGCATGGCTTTGCCATATCGTTTGGTCACTAAACGGCGATCAAGAATAATAATTCGTCCTTGATCATTCTCTTTTCGAAGTAGTCTACCACAGCTCTGTACTAATTTCTTTGCTGCATCAGGTACAGTAATAGACAAAAATGGATTTCCCCCCTTACTTTGCACAAATTCAGCCTGCGCTTCTTCTATTGGTGAGGTAGGAACTGCGAACGGAATCTTTGTAATGACGAGGTTTTCTAAGTATTTACCCGGTAAATCTAGACCTTCTGATAGGCTTTGTGTGCCAAATAAGTAGCTTGCGCGACCTAAGTCAACATTCGCTTTATGCTTTTTCAATAATGCTTCTCGAGACATTTCACCCTGAACTAATACGTCAATTCCTTTGCTGCGCAGTGCTTTTACTACGTGATCCATCTGCCAATAAGAAGCAAACAACACTAAATTAGCTTTTTTATCATCAAGAAACTTAGGTAATTGTTCAGCCAAGTGATCACTAAAGGCTTTATCTGTTGGCTCGATGTGGCTTGCAGGAATATGCAGTGTTGCTTGTTTAGGGTAATCAAACGGCGAGGGAACTTTGATGTATTTGACGCCTTCTTCTTTGGCAAGGCCGCATTCATAAGCAAAATGATCAAATGAGCCAAGTGCAGTTAAAGTAGCTGAACAAAGCACAGCACCAGCACATTGATTCCATAATTTATCTTTTAAGTAATAGCCAACTTCAATAGGGCAATCACTGAGTAAGTGGTCGTGATGGTTCTTATAATCTAAGCGTTTGATCCATCGAGCATGGGGAATACCTTCGCCTTTTGTTGCATAACTAAACCACAATTTGTTTAATAACTCTAGACGGTTAATGTAATGACCACTTTCAGCCAAGATAGGATCAGCTACATAAGGTTTTATATCGCCATCGCTTACGTCTTGTACCAAGGTATCGTGCATTTTGTTTAGTGCTCTTAGAGCATCAAGAGTAGCATCGCTGATATCTTTTGCTTTAGCATGTAAAGATGCAGGGATCTCACCGTGCTCAAAACGATAGGTATCATCACTGTTGTAGTTAAAATCCGCATTATCAAGAATATCACGTACGACTTTTAAGTTTTTTGCAGCATCATTGATACTGTCACTGAGCTTAAAATTTTGCCCAATTGCTTTTTGTCCTACTAATACATTTGCCATTTTGCCAGCAAATTTAACAAGCTTGTCGAGCCAATCTATGGTGCCTTTGATTGTTGCTGCTGCAGATGAGAAGTCTCGGGTGATGTGAGCTAAATGGTGCGCTTCGTCAATTACGTAAATAGTATCGTCAGGCTCAGGAAGAATCTTACCACCACCGAGGTCTAGATCAGCCAGCAGTAAAGAATGGTTGATCACCAACACATCCATTTGCATAAGACGCTGACGCGCCATATGAAAAGGGCACAGCTGATGAGCACGCATTTGTCGTTGGCATGAGTGCTTATCGCAGGCTATTAAATTCCAAACTTTATCGGGGATAGTATCTGCCCAACTATCGCGATCACCTTGCCATTGCTTTTTTGAGTAAGCATCATAAAGTAGCTTTAAGCATTTGGTTTCCATATCTGAGAGCGGCGATGATAGGGTCGGCATAAACTCCATTTGCGTTTGGCTGTCGCCATTTACTGCCGCACTGAGTTTTTGCGCACATATATAGCGCTGTCGGCCTTTCACTAAATCAAACTTAATATCAAGGCCAGAGTGTTCTTTAAAAAACGGCAGCTCTTTATTGATTAACTGCTCTTGTAGGGCAACGGTGGCCGTCGAAATCACTAATTTCTTTTTTTTGGCCATCGCCAAAGGCAATGCACCTAAACAATAAGCAAGCGACTTGCCGGTTCCTGTACCAGCTTCAATAACACAGATGCGTTGGCTTTTATGGTACTCGCCAGCCAGCGTTTTTGCTATTTCGGCAACTAAATAGTTTTGACTACTTCTAGGGCGGTAATCGGTGAGGTTATCAGCAACATGCTTATGAATTTGCCGAATTGTTTTTTTTAAAGAGTCAGAAAGCATGCCCAGATAACCTAAAGTATGTATATAATTACAGTAATGAATTTTAGAGATTTAACTGGGCAACTACAAGCGACTTGTTACTTTAATTAGCTAATCCACTTAGCTTTGTTTAACTAAAATGCCTAAATTTCCGAAAAAAGGTCTAATAACATGCAGTTAGTTTCTGGCTTTATTCTTTCCACCCAATGCTATGATAGCGCTAAAGGCATTTCTATTGTGGTGTGGATATTATCTCAGCAGGGGCCTGTAAAGCTAATTAGCTCTTTACAACACGCTGTGTTTTTTATTAATAAATCACAATTAGACGCTGCAACAAGCGTGTTCAACGAGTATGGGATCATCTGCGAAATTAAGCATGTGAAGCTTAAAAGCTTCATGCAGCAACAAGTGGTTTCTTGTTATTTCTCTTCATTGAAACATTATTACAACGCAGCTAAACGACTCAAAGCACAGCATATAAAAGTCTATGAAGATGATATCCGCCCAGTCGATAGGTTTTTAATGGAGCGCTTTATCAGAGGATCTGTTTGGGCCAAAGGTCGTTTAATTAAAAGCCACCCATATCCAGTATTAACTGATGCTAAATTCAAAAAAAATAGCGAGTTTACGCCTCGATTCTCAAGCTTGTCACTCGATATTGAATGTAATGGTGAGGGAGTACTATTTTCAGTTGGCTTAGTGGGCGAAAACATCGATATGGTGTTAATGATAGGACAGCCACAAGATACCAGTGAACTGCCATTTAGCATTCAATGGTGTGTTGATGAAATTGATTTACTAGACCACCTTTGCTCGCTTATTCAAACTATAGATCCTGATGTGATTATAGGTTGGAATGTCATTGAGTTTGATTTTACTGTATTACATGCACGTGCTGAAGCGCTTGGGGTTGAGTTACCTTTAGGGCGCAATAAAGAAAAAATGCAGTTGAGAGTTGGTAGCTTTACCCGCTTAACTATACCTGGTCGGGTTGTGATTGATGGTATCGATACCTTAAAAAATGCAACCTATCATTACGATAACTTCAGTCTTGCCAATGTAGCAAGCATTGAGCTTGGCGAAGATAAACTGATTAGCACCGACGACCGTCTTGCTGAGATCATTCGTCAGTTTAATGAAGATAAACTTTCACTTGCGAGTTACAACAGACAAGATTGCATTTTAGTACTGCGTATTTTTGAAAAGCTTAGGTTACTCGATTTTGCAGTTGTACGAAGTCAGTTAACAGGTTTAGAGCTTGAAAGAATGGGGGGATCTGTTGCCGCTTTCACTAACCTCTACCTACCTTTATTACATAGAAGTGGCTATGTAGCTCCCAATTTGGGGGATCATGGCCTAACATTCGACAGCCCCGGTGGCTATGTTATGCCATCACAACCAGGGCTTTATAGAAATATACTCGTGCTCGATTACAAAAGCCTGTATCCATCGATAATGAGAACATTTTGTATAGATCCACTTGGCTTGATTGAGGGTTTAAAAAGCCCAGAAAATGCAATAGAGGGTTTTAATCAAGCGCTATTTTCACGAACCGAACATCATTTACCTGAACTGATTCGAGAGCTCGCTGCTAAAAGACAGGTCGCCAAAGATAATGACCAACCTATGCTCTCGCAGGCGATTAAGATCATTATGAATAGTTTATATGGAGTGTTAGGTTCAAAAGGGTGCCGCTTTTATGATCCACGCTTGTCTAGTTCAATCACTCTGCGTGGTCATGAAATAATGCAAACTACCAAGCAGTGGATTGAAGAATGGGGCTATGAAGTAATTTATGGCGATACTGACTCGACATTTGTGAAATTAGTTGATGAGCTGAGTCCTCAAGACTGTAATGAAATCGGTACGGAACTGGCAAGAAAAATAAACATACGTTGGCAGCACGAGTTACAACAACATTATAAAATAGACAGTTTTTTAGAAATTGAGTTCGAAATCCACTATAGCCCTTTTTTTATGCCCACGATTAGAGGAAAAACAACGGGTTCTAAAAAGCGATATGTCGGAAATGTGGTTAAAGATGGAATTAGCGAACTTGTTTTTAAAGGAATGGAAACAGTTAGAAGTGATTGGACTGAATTGGCTCATCAATTTCAAAGAGAGCTTTTCAATATTTTATTTAGTGAACAGAATAGTCAGGATTTAATAATCCAAGTATTTGATAATTATGTTAAAAAGCTTTATGCAGGTGAATTTGACTCAATGTTAGTCTACCGTAAACGATTAGGGCAGCATTTGACAGACTATCAAAAAAATATCCCTCCTCATGTTAAAGCAGCTAAGCAATATATAGTTAAAAATCCTACTGTTAGCTTCAAGCGTGGGCAAATAATTGAATATGTGTACACCGATTGTGGCGCTGAGTACTACACAGGTAAACATCATTACGATTATGGTGTTTATGTTAATAAGCAATTGTTGCCAATAGCTGAAATGATAGTTGCAGATTTGGGTACTATTATTTCATTTGGAAATAATAAGCAAATTCGAATGTTTTAAGGTCTGAATATTGCTTTTTGTCCCTATTTCTAAGGGTTTTGGCTATGGATGTCTTTGTACGAATTTTGCGCGATAGATTAAAGTTTGGTTTCATTTGTGGTTTTTTATTAATTTTTTATAAACAAATGTCTGGATATTTTGTTTAATTTGTTTATTATTTGTTGGTCGCAGTCCTGATGTGATAACAAATAATAAACAAGCTTATGCTAAATATAGCCACAATATAGTGGTCCAGGGAGAATCAAATGTTAAATAAAAAAGTTTCTAAAGCAGTTCGCTTAGCGATTGCTTTTGGTGCTGCATCAACAGCTGCATTTTCTGCATCGACTGTTGCAGCTGAAGACGACAGTGCAGAGAAAGTTGAACGCATTCAAGTAACAGGTTCACGCATCAAGCGTACTGACCTTGAAGGTGCATCACCTGTAATCAGCATCACATCTGCTGATATCAAAATGGAAGGTGATTTCACTGTAGCTGACGCTCTTCGTTCAAGTTCATTGAACTCATTCGGCTCATTCTCAGAGCGTTCAGGTAGCTCTGCTCAGTCTCAAGCAACTATTAACTTACGTGGTGCGGGTTCACGCCGTACACTTGTGCTATTAAACGGTCGTCGTTTCCCAGGCTCACCAACATTAGGTGGTGCGTCAGCTAACTTAAATGCTATTCCTATGGCGGCAGTTGAGCGTATCGATATCATGACTGAAGGTGCATCATCTATTTATGGTTCTGATGCAATGGCTGGTGTTGTTAACGTTATCCTAAAAGACAACTATGAAGGCTTAAGCTTCAACGTTGGTGCTGGTCATCGTGATCAAGACGAAGGAACAACGTCTTCAGAGTTCTCAGTAGTAGGTGGTATCTCAAACGATAAAGGTAACATCACGTTTGCATACGATTACCAAAAACGTGAAGGTATCAGTGATGGTGCACGTGATTACACTAAAGCTAAAATCGGTGATTTAGATGGCGATGGTGATATCGAAGCGTACACTGCAGATACTGTTGGTTGGTCTTACTACGGTGCAACAGTTCTTTCTCCTGACTTCTCACAAGCAAAAGCATCACTATTATGTGATGACTTAATTGCAGAGTACGGTGAAAATACGTTCCGTCGTGTAGATGCAAATGAAGACTGGGGTCCAGGCTCTGAGTATTGTATGTATGCGTTTGCAAACGTATCTTACAACACAGCATCAATCGACCGTAACACATTATACATCAGCTCTAACTATGAAATCGCTGAAAATGTAGAGTGGTTTGGTCAAACAATGTTTGTTCAAAACTCATCATTTGGTCGTTATGCTCCTCCAGCTGCTCCTTGGACTGGTATGTCTGCAGACAATGAGCACAACCCATACGGTGAAGATGGTGCATACGGTTTATTCCGTTGGGTTGGTATCGGTACTCGTGACGGTAACGTAGACGACTACAACATCGATTTAACAACTGGTTTACGTGGTTTCCTTGATTGGAACAACGCTTCATGGGAAGTTTACTACCACCGTAACAAAGCAGATAACAAATCTGTTGGTCAATACTACCTTTCTTATTCTGGTTTAGCATATAACCAAGCTAATGATATTGATTTAGGTTCAGATGAAGGTGTTGCAAACATGAAAGCAACAACACTTCAAGAATCTTCATCGACTTTTGACCAATACTTTGCAGGTATTGGCTTCGATTTATTCGAATTACCTGGTGGTCAAGTATCACACTACGTAGGTATGGAATATTTTGAGCAAACTTATGCAGATATCTACGATGGTCAATCAGCTGCTGGTTTAATCGGTGGTTCAGCAGGTAACTCATCACAGGGTAAACGTGATGTAACAGCATTCTTCTTCGAGTCAGTACTTCCAATTACTGAAACTGTAGAAGTTAACTTAAAAGCTCGTTACGATGACTACTCTGACTTCGGTGACAATATTGCTCCTGCGGTATCTGCTCGTTGGCAAGTAGCTGATAACATCGTTATCCGTGGTTCATATTCTGAGTCTTTCCGTGCACCAGGTCTTGACCTTCTAAATGCTGCACGTACATTCTCAGCTGAATCAGCTATCGACTATGCAAATGGTTCAACTACATCGCGTCAATATGACACTTATTACACGCAAAACTCAGAGTTAGATGCTGAAACTTCAGATTACACTAACCTTGGTATCGCGTGGGATGTAAACGAAAACCTTACTTTCAAAGTTGATTACTTCCAGTTAGCGATTGATAATGTAATTCAATCTAAGTCTCTTCAGTCTTTACTATCTGACGAAGCTGCAGGCCTAATCTCTGCTGTATCAGTAGACACAGATACTTCAAATGAGACTTTCTATCTGAAGCGTGCTGCATCAGGTACTCTAGTTGAAGCAGGTACATCTTACTTCAATGGTGCTGGTTTCGAAATTGAAGGTATCGACTTTACAATTGCTGCAAACCTTGAAACTGGTTTTGGTGACTTCCGTTTCCAAAACGTGAATAGCTTTGTGCTTTCGTATGACCAAGAAGTAGGTGGTGTTGTACAAGATACATCTGGCTGGTCAGGTCAACCTGAGCTTAAGTCTGTTGCAACGGTTGCATGGTCTTATGAAGATCACTCACTAGCGTGGAATGCAACATACACAGACAGCACTACTGAAACTGAAAAAGATGAAGATGGTGATGGCTACTATGAGCAAACAGGTAAGCTTGATAGCTGGTTAATTCACAACTTAACTTACACTTATAATGCAGGTGCATACGGTGCACTTACTTTCACTGTTAATAACTTAACAGATGAAGATCCAGTGTTATCATCAAACGGTACTTGGGATAACCAAGACCTTTATAATAACTTTGGTCGTGATTATCGTGTAAGCTACTCAATCAGCTTCTAATAAAGTTTTTTGAAAGTAAAAAGGCTGAATTTATTCAGCCTTTTTTTATGGAGTATACATGAGCGACCATTGGACAAATTATTGGCAACAAGGACACCTAACCTCATTTGGAAACGGGTTTAAAAAAAATTACCAAGGATCATTACAAAAGTTCTGGTGTAGTTTCGCGACTAAGCTAGATCCAGACTCATTGGTTCTGGATGTTGGCACGGGCAATGGTGCCTTAATTCAGCTGATACAAAGAGACAAAAAGTTAAATTGTGTTGGAATCGATCAGGCAAAAATTCATCCCGAGGTTTCAAAGAGTGTAGGCGGAACCTTTCTGTCAAATACAGCCGTTGAGAATTTACCATTTAAAGATGATGAGTTTTCGTCTGTTATTGCACAGTTTTCTCTAGAGTACAGTCAACTTGATAAAAGTATCTCTGAGGTTTTTCGTGTATTAAGTGCTAAGGGAGTATTTGCATTTGTCTGTCATCACCCTGAATCAATAATTGTAAAGCCAAATGCAAAGATTTTAGCGGCAGCAAATTTTGTTAGACAAGAGTTAACATCATCTCTAATGGCTTTGATTAACGATCTTGATAGAAAGCAGCTGGAAAGTGCAAAGCATTATTTCAATGAAATTGAAATAAAAATGAAACGTGAATTTATAAATAGTTTTGATGCTTTAGTGGGGACTAATTTACCTGCGTTCATAAACTTCTTGCGTCAAAATCAGAATAACAAAATAGACTTCAAAAAAGCGTTGTCTCTTTTTATGAATGAATTAGAGCTTCTAATTCTTAGGTTAACTGAGTTAGTAAATGCTGCTAACCAGTCAGCACTTTTGATCGAACAAGTAGAAACAATGAAAGTCAATTGTGAAGTTGGGAAAATCTTTGATAACAATCAAGATGAATTACTAGCAATTTACATTATGGGTGAATCGATTCTTTAAAACCCTCATTTAGATTTAGAAAAAGAAGTAGCATTTAATAAATAGATGTTACTTTTTTGAAATCCACCTCCTTTTTTGCCTGTCATAGATAATTTATTTTATTTCAATTGTTAATTTTGATTGTTGCGTTTATTAACTATCAAAAAGCTGTTGATGTGGATTTTCCACGCTTTTTCTGTACCTTTAAGCAATTATCTTGTACCTAATATTAACGTATTTGGTTTATTGTTGATTATTTGTTTATTGTTTAAATTTCCTTATAAAACAAAGGTTAAAAAAAAGTTGACCAAAAGTTGTACCTGATATTAGTATTTGATAGCTCTAAGGGGGGCTTTGACCCTTTAGTGTTAAATAAATAAATTAATAAAGTCATAACATGGATATGACCAGGGAGAATCAAATGTTAAATAATCAAGTTTCAAAAGCAGTTCGCTTAGCGATTGCTTTTGGTGCAGTGTCAACTGCTGCATTTTCTGCATCGACTGTTGCAGCTGAAGACAACAGTGCAGAGAAAGTTGAACGCATTCAAGTAACAGGTTCACGCATCAAGCGTACTGACCTTGAAGGTGCATCACCTGTAATCAGCATTACATCTGCTGATATCAAAATGGAAGGTGATTTCACTGTAGCTGACGCTCTTCGTTCAAGTTCATTGAACTCATTCGGCTCATTCTCAGAGCGTTCAGGTAGCTCTGCTCAGTCTCAAGCAACTATTAACTTACGTGGTGCGGGTTCACGCCGTACACTTGTGCTATTAAACGGTCGTCGTTTCCCAGGCTCACCAACATTAGGTGGTGCGTCAGCTAACTTAAATGCTATTCCTATGGCGGCAGTTGAGCGTATCGATATCATGACTGAAGGTGCATCATCTATTTATGGTTCTGATGCAATGGCTGGTGTTGTTAACGTTGTATTAAAAGACAATTATGAAGGCCTAAGCTTTAACGTTGGTGCTGGTCATCGTGATCAGGACGAGGGGACAACGTCTTCAGAGTTTTCTGTAGTAGGTGGTATCTCAAACGATAAAGGTAACATCACGTTTGCATACGATTACCAAAAACGTGAAGGTATCAGTGATGGTGCACGTGATTACACTAAAGCTAAAATCGGTGATTTAGATGGTGATGGTGATATCGAAGCATACACTGCAGATACTGTTGGTTGGTCGTACTTCGGTGCAACAGTTCTTTCTCCTGACTTCTCACAAGCAAAAGCATCACTATTATGTGATGACTTAATTGCAGAGTACGGTGAAAATACGTTCCGTCGTGTAGATGCAAATGAAGACTGGGGCCCAGGCTCTGAGTATTGTATGTATGCGTTTGGTAACGTATCTTACAACACAGCATCAATCGACCGTAACACATTATACATCAGCTCTAACTATGAAATTTCCGATAACGTAGAGTGGTTTGGTCAAACAATGTTTGTTCAAAACTCATCATTTGGTCGTTATGCTCCTCCTGCTGCAGAGTGGGAAAATATGTCTGCTGATAACCCACACAACCCTTATGGTGTAGACGGTGCATACGGTTTATTCCGTTGGGTTGGTATCGGTACTCGTGACGGTAACGTAGACGACTACAATATCGACTTAACTACTGGTCTTCGCGGTGACTTCGACTGGAACAATGCTTCATGGGAAGTTTACTACCACCGTAACAAAGCAGATAACAAATCTGTTGGTCAATACTACCTTTCTTATTCTGGTTTAGCATATAACCAAGCTAATGATATTGATTTAGGTTCAGATGAAGGTGTTGCAAACATGAAAGCAACAACACTTCAAGAATCTTCATCGACTTTTGACCAATACTTTGCAGGTATTGGCTTCGATTTATTCGAATTACCTGGTGGTCAAGTATCACACTACGTAGGTATGGAATATTTTGAGCAAACTTATGCAGATATCTACGATGGTCAATCAGCTGCTGGTTTAATCGGTGGTTCAGCAGGTAACTCATCACAGGGTAAACGTGATGTAACAGCACTCTTCTTCGAGTCAGTTCTTCCAATTACTGAAACTGTAGAAGTTAACTTAAAAGCTCGTTACGATGACTACTCTGACTTCGGTGACAATATTGCTCCTGCGGTATCTGCTCGTTGGCAAGTAGCTGATAACATCGTTATCCGTGGTTCATATTCTGAGTCTTTCCGTGCACCAGGTCTTGACCGTCTTAATGCTGCGCGTTCATTTTCAGCAGAAGACGCTATTGACTATAGAAATGGCTCTACAACAGAGCGTCAGTACAATACATACTATACACAAAACTCAGAGTTAGATGCTGAAGAATCAGATTACACTAACCTTGGTATCGCGTGGGACGTAAACGACAACCTTACTTTCAAACTTGATTACTTCCAGTTACAAATCGATAATGTAATCCAACAAAAGACATTACAAGCTCTTTTATCTGACGAAGCTGCAGGCCTAATCTCTGCTGTATCAGTAGATACAGATACTTCGAATGAGACTTTCTATCTGAAGCGTGCTGCATCTGGAACGCTTATTGAAGCAGGTACATCTTACTTTAATGGTGCTGGTTTCGAAATTGAAGGTATCGACTTTACAATTGCTGCAAATCTTGAAACTGGTTTTGGTGATTTCCGTTTCCAAAACGTGAATAGCTTTGTACTTTCATATGAAGAAGAAGTAGGTGGTCGAGTTCAAGATACATCTGGTTGGTCAGGTCAACCTGAGCTTAAGTCTGTTGCAACGGTTGCATGGTCTTATGAAGATCACTCTTTAGCATGGAACGCAACATTTACTGATAGCACAAGTGAGTTTGAAAAAGCTCCTTTAGATGCTGATGGTAATCCAATTGCTGGTGCTAAATATGATGTGTCTGGTCGACTTGATAGCTGGTTAGTACATAACTTAACTTATACTTATAATGCTGGTGCATATGGTGCTGTTACTTTCACTGTTAATAACTTAACAGATGAAGATCCAGTGCTATCATCAAATGGCACATGGGATGATCAAGACTTATATAACAACTTTGGTCGCGATTATCGTGTAAGCTACTCAATCAGCTTCTAATAAAGTTTTTTGAACGTAAAAAGGCTGAATTTTTTCAGCCTTTTTTATGGAATATGCATGTCGATCATTGGACAAAATATTGATACAAGGCTACCTGATGTCTTTAGCAATTATTTTAATAGTTTATTAAGAAGGAGAGTTAAACGTCTCGCCAAAACCATGATAATGAGCATAAAGTTCTTAATCTTAATCAAAGGTTTGTTTGTCATCACTTTGAATCAATTATTATTATTCCGAACTAGAAAACTCTCAGTATTGTTAGTAAGTAAAATCAAAGAGTGGTTGATATTGAAATGGGTTTTATAAAATAAGAAAGCACAGATATTAATGAGTGCTAATTGCATTGAAACAAGTTAGTTATTTGTACCATTTGAAATAATCTCTTATACTGGAATTTCCTGATTAACAATTAGTTAAGGCTTTTGTTTGGGTAAGATAACTGTCTTTATCTATATATTACTTTCATTACTTGTATCATTTAGTGCGAATTCTGAACAGACTGGTGCAACTTTAAAAGCAGGTATCGTTAGCTATAACTTTTTCCCGTATCATACGCGTGATGCTGATGGTCAGTTTTCAGGCGTGATTGTTGGCTACAGTAATGAAATTGCCAGCTTGCTTGGGGCTGAATTAGATTATGAAGTATATGCAAGTTTAAACGAGCTTTTAGATGCTTTGGAGGCAGGAAAAGTCGACTTTGCTGTTGGCTTAAATGAGACAAAACAACGCAAGAAGCATTTCTTATTTTCTACTCCGTTTATGGAATCGCCGCGCGGAATAGTGACAAAGCAAAAGATAGCCAACGATGCTTTAAAAAATTTGGCTAGCCTGCGCTGGGTTTGTATAACTGGCAGCTCACATTGTGAATATTTAGCCGAAAATGGCGCTCTGTTTATTAATCGCTTTATTCAACCTGAAGATGCATATAAGAAAATTGCTGATGGCACATTTGATGCGTTTTTGGGAGATTATTCTGCTTTATCTCATCAATTTAAAAATCGTACTCATGATAACTTAAAAGTAGTTAGCCCTATTTGGTTATCAAGTGAAACTCTGCATGTAATGTTCAATAAAAACAATACATTGCTACGTAACCAAGTGAATTCTGTTTTGACCTCAATATCTCCAACAACTAAACAGTTGTGGGAAAGTGCTGCGAGCGAAGAGTACTTAGCTGCAAAGGCATATGGGCAGTTTAAGCGCGATTTTAACCGTATTAATGCCGAAGATATTAATAATTATTTACTGACATTTTCATTTATTGATGGCATTTATCCACTAAATTCAACAAACAAGAATGGTGAGGCCAGAGGGTATTTAAACGATACACTGCAACTTCTTTCACAGCGAAGTGACTTTCAATTTAAGTACATACCAGCCGCTAACTCTAGCGAGTTAGAAAAATTATTTTTAGCTAATAAAGTTGATATTATTCCTACACTTACACCATCTAAAATAGATGAAGGTGTACTAATTGCTTTACCTGCTCACTATAGTTTAGAAATGGTGTTAATTTCTAAGCGTTCAAGAGAAATTAAACGGATAGGGTATTTTGAAACGTTTGCAAATCCATTAGAGAGGCTTGTGGTTAGTGAACAGCTTGATACCGTCTCATTCGATTCAATTCAAACTCTTTTTTATGCGTTAAGAAATGATAACATCGACGGCGTAATCTTGCCTCAAAGCATTGCCGCTTATCAATTAAATCAGTTTTATATTGGTGAATTTTACATCAATCCAAAATATCGTTATTCGCAGCCTATTTACTTTTTAGTAAATAAACACTTTTCTGAATTTGCCACTTTACTCGATAGTTTATTTAAAACATTAACAAGTAATGATTTTACTCATGTAGTCAATCGCCATGGTATTTTTAATATTGAGCAAGGCTACGATAAAAAAACGGTAAACACGACAGCAATTCTTGTTTTAATTCTGTTGGCAGTATCTGTTATTTACTTTATTAGCTGGCGAATAACAATTAATAGAGAAATAGCAAAACGCGAACACGCTGAACAGGTTGCACTTAGTAAACTTAACTTCACTCAAAAGCTGATAGATGACCTTCCTACTATGGTGGTGATACAGGATAAAGATCAACGTCGCATAATGTGGAATAAGGCTTATAAAGATAATTTTGCTCATTTATGGGATAAAGATAATCAATACCTACGTACTGATCTTGATGTGGTTAAGAAACTGCTTTCGCAAAACAGACAAAGTTTAAAGTCAGGAAAAGTGATAAATCAGCAAATAAACTACACCAATAATGAAGGACAAAACCTTGAACTTCTTTATACAAAAAAACCTTATTATGGTGTTGATGGTTTACTTGCAGGCATTATGACAGTAATTACGGATGTTACTGAGCATCACCAATTACAGCGTGAGAATAAATCAGTACAAAAACTACTACAAACAATTACCGATACTATCCCAGGCGGCGTTTTTCAGTACGAGTATTATGATAATGGTGAGGGTAGCTACACTTATATTAGCCGAGGCGCACAAGAGTTATTAGGTATTTCAAATACAACCGTTAATCGCCGAGGCATGACAGGTTGCATTTCGCCTCATATTGTTGATGAAGACAGAGTTAAAATTGCTAAAAGTTTTAAGCTTGCTAACAAACTTAATAGCATGATCGATATTGAGTTTAGAGTGAACCATTTAGGTCAGCAGATTTGGTGTCGATATATAGCAAATGCTGAGCCCAAAAAGCAGTCTTCGCAAGAGGGAGTTCGTTGGAATGGCATTCTATTTGACATTAATTTGCTAAAACGCCAGCAAGCAGACCTTACAAAGGCAAATCAATTAGCACAGCAAGCTGATTTAGCGAAAAGTCGTTTTATTGCAACCATGAGTCATGAACTGCGAACGCCTATTTCAGGCGTTAGTGGCTTTATTGAATTACTAAAAGCTTCAACGATGACTGATGAGCAATACCAATTAGTAGAGCACATTGATGGCTCTTTATTAAAGTTACGCACTTTAGTTGATGATATTCTTTATTTTGCAAATACTAATGCGGGTAATATCGATGTTGAAATACGAAATGTAGATTTAGAGTCGCATTTATGCCGAGTTATACGCGCTCATGAATATCTTGCTAAGCAAAAAGGCATAGAGTTTATTTTATCGTGGCGTACAGCGGCCTATAATTTAGCTTCTGTCGATATAAACCACGTGATGCAAGTTGTTTCTAACGTGCTAAATAATGCAGTTAAGTTTACCGAGCAAGGCACGATTAGTTGTGATGTTTTGTTTGAAAAAAACACCCTTAAACTTGAAGTATCAGATACCGGCAAAGGTATGACTGCTCAGCAACTAAAGCAAACATTTACCCCTTTTGAGCAAGCAGATAATTCTATTCAACGTCGTTTTGGTGGTGCTGGTCTGGGTTTAAGTCTTGCCAAGCAATTACTAGATGCAATGGAAGGTGAGATTAATATTTCTAGTACTTATGGGAAAGGCACCAATGTTTATATCACTGTGCCATTAACCCAAGTTAGCAAATCTAAGCTAAGTCTATCTTCTGTTACTTGGTATGTCTGTAGTCAAAATCAGCCTCTGTTAAATTGTTTAGACAGCATTGGTGTTCAATATAAGCAGCTAGATTGGCCATTAGATAAACATGCTTTTGAGCAGGCGAAAAGTATATTTATTGATGAGTGCTATATGGTGGAGCTTTGGGGTAACGACTGGCGAACAGAGATAAACCAAGCAAGCAATAAATACATTATTGTGTTAAGTCCGAATGGTACTCAAGCACCTGCAAAATGTAGCTGTCACGTATTAGCTGTAGACCCACTGTATCCAGATATACTAAGAGAGTTAATTGATAATATTCACACTAAAAGTAGTGAGCCAACCCGACTAGAAAATACTCCTGTTTATGGTCAAATACTGATAGCTGAGGATAATAAAACCAATCAACTATTACTTGAAAAGCAATGTCAAAAGCTTGGGATTAAGGCTGTAATAGTCGAGGATGGTTTCGCAGGGTTAAAAGCGCTTGAGAATAATCATTTTGACTTATTATTAACAGACTGCCACATGCCGGATTTAGATGGTTTTGGCTTAGCGAAAAGTATACGAGAAAAAGAGCAATTTAAGCATTTACCTATTATCGGTTTTACAGCTGACTCATCGAAAGAATGTCTAAAAAAAGCATTAGATTCAGGTATGAATAGCGTTCTTTTTAAGCCGTATAAACTAAATGAATTATATAATAGATTGGCTGAGTTTATTGACCTCAACACGAGTGATGTTGAAACCATTGATAATACATTTATAAATATACAAGGTGTTAAAGATAAGCAGCATTGGTTAACTGTTTTTGGAAATGAAAATGATGCAAAAATGTTAGCTGAGGTGTTTATAAACAGCTTACAAGAAGATGTGGATAATTTATCTACGCACTTAAAAAATCATGATATTGAAAAGATTTCTCGTTCAATCCATAAGCTTAAAGGTGGGATTGTTATGCTTCAATACCCACCGTTGTCAGAACTTATCGTGCAGACAGAAAATAGATTTAATCAACAACATGACACTTTGGTTGTCGAAGGTTTGATTTCAGAGCTACTTGACGTAATAGATAAAGTTAAGTTATGGCTTTAATATAATGAAAAGTGCTATAAAAAATAAGCATGCCATAGATTAATTTATGATTTAATTATATACTCATGAACGTTTAACATCTAACTTAAATTTTATATCCAAGAGAGCTCTAAATGAAAGAAATCCGATCTTTTGTTAAATCTGCGTCGTTAACTGAGCTTGAAAAAGCCAAGCAGCTAATTGACACAGCAATCGAGAAATATACTCAACAGCAAGAAGCTAAAAAAGAAGTACTCGATTTGTTAAAAGAAAAAGGACTTACATTAGAAGATTTACAAGATGTAGCAAGTACAGATAAGCGTACTAAAGTTAAACCAAAATATCGCATCGAGTATAATGGTGAAATCGTTGAATGGACGGGTCGTGGTAAACGTCCTAAAGCGTTCCAAGGTGTCGATCTAACTAAGCACTTGGCTTAATTTTTTGCTTTAAAGAATATGAAGGGAAGCGTATGCTTCCCTTTTTTATGTCGAATATTCCGATAAAATGAAGTACGTACTCAGACCCTACCAACAAGAGGCCGTAGAACGCACGGTTGCTCACTTTCGACAAACAGATGATGCTGCACTGATCGTATTACCAACAGGGGCAGGAAAAAGCCTTGTTATTGCAGAGCTTGCGCGCATTGCCAAACAAAAAATTATGGTGCTTGCACATGTCAAAGAATTGGTGGAGCAAAACGCAGAGAAGTATATGAGTTTTGGCTTTAAGGCGAGTATTTTTTCAGCAGGTTTAAAGCAAAAGTCTTTAACAGAGCAAGTCACCTTTGCAAGTGTGCAGTCCCTGGCGCGCAATACCGATAAGCTGAGTGATGCCTACTCTTTGTTGATCATTGATGAGTGTCACCGTGTCAGCGGTGATGAACAAAGCCAATACGGGCAGGTGATAGCGAGTCTAAAAAAGCAAAACCCCAACCTTAAAGTGCTTGGATTAACTGCGACACCTTTTCGTATGGGGATGGGCTGGGTTTATCATCATCATTATCACGGTTTTGTTAGAGGTGATAAAGATGCGCCATTTAAAAAGTGTATTTTTGAGTTACCACTGCGCTATATGATTAAAAACGGCTATTTAACGCCACCGCATGAAGTCGATGCTGCTATTAGTCATTATGACTTTTCATCACTACCGAGTGATTCATTCGGTCGATACAGTATCGAAAATATGAATGCATTATTGAAAGATAACACACGGGCAACAAAAGCTATTATCAAGCAAGTTATAGAATACAGTGAACAGCGTCATGGCGTGATGATCTTTGCCGCAACCGTGATGCATGCCAAAGAAATTACCGGTTACTTACCAGAGCAAAATACTGCACTTATAACCGGCGATACCGATAATAACGAACGTGACCGAATTATTAATCAATTTAAAGCAAAACAAATAAAGTATTTGGTTAATGTATCTGTGCTCACGACAGGCTTTGATGCTCCTCATGTTGATTTCATCGCGATTTTACGGCCAACCGAATCGGTCAGTTTATACCAGCAGATTGTAGGTCGGGGCCTGCGCTTAAGTGAAGGAAAAAAAGACTGCTTAGTGATTGACTATGCAGGTAATGGTTTTGATTTGTTTTATCCTGAAGTGGGCAGTAAAAAAGCGCAAAGTGATAATGAGCCTGTTCAGGTGCTGTGTCCGGGTTGTGGATTTGCGAATATTTTTTGGGGTAAAACAGACAGCGAGGGCAAAGTGATTGAGCATTTTGGCAGACGTTGTCAAGGCTTGCTGGACGATGGTGAAGAACAAGTACAGTGCGATTATCGCTTTCGGTTTAAAGAATGTGAGCAGTGTGGTGAACAAAATGACATTGCTGCAAGGCAGTGCCATTCTTGTGGTGCCATGATGGCAGACCCTGATGATAAACTACGAGAAGCACTAAATTTAAAAGATGCCTTGGTATTAAGGTGTAGTGGTTTGTCAGCTCAGGTGCTCGCAAAAGGTTTACTTAAAATTAGTTATTATGATGAAGACGGTGCAAGTTGTGATGAGGTATTTAACTTAGCAAATGACACCGGACGATTTATTTTTAATAAGCAGTTTGGTAAGAGAGCAGCACCAGGTTTTACACCAATTGAATGGCAAAGCGCTGAGCAGGTTGTAAATTTACAGCAGCAACTACTGGCCCCCGATTTTGTGATTGCGCGTAAAAATAAAAAATATGGTTGGAAAGTGGCAGAAAAGCTATTTGATTATCAGGGGAGTTTTCGTAAAGCGAATCAACTAAATTGATTCGCTTACAAAATTGGCTGGCAGGCTTATTGTTCTTCAGCCATTAAACCCCAGCCATCACCATAACCATTATGGCCATTAGCGATGCTTTCTAAGTATTGCTCAGTTTGGCTAAGTAAAGTGTGATCTGGCACCATCTTCACGCGGGTAATTACTTCCCACACCCCTGTATCTGGGCATTTGGTTAACTCTGTTGAAGGAGCAAGCTCATCACTTGTAATCGCTTCAGCAAATTTTTCTGCTTCAGGTTTTTGTTCAAAAAGGATATAGAAATCGATGGTTTGCATACTGGTTAAATCGACACCAGCTTCAGCTATTTCAGCTAATAATTGACCGTTTTCGTCATCAGGGAAGTGCATTTAGTCGCTCATTCATTATAAATCTAGGTATTATCCGCTATTGTAGCGAAAATAATTGTTTAACGCGTACTAATTTTAGCATTTCAATTATGTCGGTGGCTATTGCACTGTGCTAGTATCTTTTTGTACTCATTTTAGATTATGACTCCTCCAAAAAAGTAAGGATATTTTTTGTATACTCGGCATTTCTTTTTTGTCTTTTTGTTTATCTGCTTTTCATACAGCCAGCATGCATCGAGTGCTGCTACGGTTATTAAAGATTATAAAATTCAGGGGATCAGTGATGAGCTCGAAAAGAACGTTGAGCTTTACATAAAACAACTTATCGATGAAAAAACTTCCAAGGCATTAAAGCGTCATGCTAAAAGCCAAGTAGAAATGAGTTTAAAAGCCCTTGGCTATTACAAACCGACCATCAAAATTAGTTTCGATAACGCGCAGCAGCTATTAATTGTCGATGTTGAACGAGGCCCTGTTACCCGAATTGCAGATATCAACGTAACTATCACTGGTGCCGGGAAAGATGACGCTGAATTTATGTCTGCTGTCAATAGTATCAAAATCAAGCAGGGTGACTTTTTAAATCACGGTAAATATGAGGCTGCTAGAAAAGGTCTTGAAAGCCAGCTATTAGAGTTAGGCTATTTTGATGCGAAGTGGCACGAGCATAAATTGGCCGTATCGCTAAAAAATAATAGCGCAAAAGTCATTTTTAATGTCGATACCGGTCCTCGCTATCAGTTTGGTGATATCACCATTGGGAGTGAGACTCCCGCTGAAAAATACATTCGTTCGCTGGCGGAGTTTAAACAAGGTCAGCCATATAAAGCGACCGAGGTTTCTGATTACAACTTAGCGCTATCGAGTACCCCTTATTTTGCGAGTGTCCGTGTGTATGCAGATATTGCAAAACGTAAAGATAATCAAGTGCCTGTTAATGTTGATGTATTACATAAGCCAGCCAATAGCTATGAAGTGGGTGGCGGTTATAGCACAGATCTTGGTCCGAAAGTTCGTTTTAAGTGGACCAAACCTTGGATCACCGAAGATGGCCACTACTTAGAAAGTAACCTAAATGTATCTGAGCGCCAGCAAGATATATCATTGGGCTATACGGTACCGGTCGACGATCCTAATGATGACCTTTGGCGCTTCTCTGTGGGTTACAAGCTCGAAGACGAATTAACTAATGATCTGTACAGCAAAATATTAACCGGACAGTTGCAAAGGCAATGGCTAACCGAAGACGACTGGGTGCGTACGGCCTTTTTAAGACGTGATTATGAAACTTATCGTATTGGCGATGAGGAGCAAAGTGCAAAAATGCTGATGCCCGGCATCAGTTATGCGAAAAAAGATACCGAAGGGGGTACAACACCTTATGAAGGTTACCAATGGATGGTTTCGGCCGAATTTGGTTTAAAAGATATGATGTCTTCAACCAACATTTTGCGCTTACAACTGCAAAATGCCTGGCTAACTACTTTTGCAGATCGCCATATGTTGTTTTTAAGAGCCAACCTAGGTGCCATGCTGGTCGATAATATAAATGATGTGCCGTTATCACTGCGTTTCTATGCCGGTGGTGATCAGAGTGTACGTGGTTTTGCTTATGAATCTATTTCCCCAGAAGATGAGGAAGGGCGCTTAATTGGTGGTAAATATTTGATGAGTGGCACTGTTGAATATAACTATCAATTTGCTGAGCATTGGCGCGCAGCCTTATTTGTCGATAGTGGTACTGCGACTAATGATTTTAGTGATCGCGTCGAAGTTGGTGCCGGTTTTGGTTTTCGCTATTTAACACCGGTTGGCCCTGTACGTATCGACCATGCTTGGGGTTTAACAAAAGAAAGCAAAAGTACCCGATTAAGTATTACCATAGGGCCTGAAATCTAATGAAGATGTTAAAAAAGATAACCAAGGTTCTATCAATCACGTTGGCAAGTCTGCTAGTTATTGTGTTTTGTTTGCTATTCACCGCGCCCGGTAATCACTTTATTGCATACACAGCGAATAAGTTAGTTGATGGCTTAACAATAAAGCTGCCATCTGGGCGTTTTTTATATAACGATGCGTTTGATGTTCACTTTGAAAATCAAGGCATCAAGCTTGATGCAAAGCAGCTAAAAATTGATTTGTTCTGGTGGCGTTGTGATGGCATTTGTCTTGATAATTTAAGCGCCCAGTCGATAGATTTAAATATTAAAAGCCAAGCTGCATCAACTGAGCAGGGCTCTGAAACAGAGCCTGAAGTTGCACAAGCCGCACAAATTAGCTTACCAATGAAAGTTGCTGTTAAGCGAGTTGCAATTAATCGCTTTAATCTTGCGCATCCGAGTGCCGATGTAACAGTCAACAAATTAAACTTAAGTGGTCGCGGTGAAGCATCGGATATTACAGTGGATACACTGACCATTGCTGATGTTGCTGTGATGCTGCACGAAGCAAAAGAGCAGCCTAAATCAACGCCATTAACAGAGCTTCCAGCATTACCAGCACTTGATATTACGCTACCGATTAATGTTGAGTTAAAGCAACTTCAAATCAGTAAAGTTGCTGTTACTCCTTATGGCGCAGAAGAGGCTCAGCTTGTCGAAAATATTCAATTGGTAGCTTCAGCCAAGGGAAGCGATATTAATCTTCAAAAGCTTGCTGCAAGTTATCAGCAATGGCAATTGCACACCAATTTAACGGCAGCGCTTGCGGGTAAAAATACAGTTGAGGGGGCTGTGTCTCTAAATAGCAATGAGCATCAAGCTAAGTTATTAGTTTCAGGGCCGCTTGAGGATTTAAAGTTAGACCTAGTTACACAGGGAGCATACCCAGCAGAGTTAAAAGGGGCTGTGAACCTAAAACAAACAAATTACCCATTTGATTTAACTGGTCAAATAGCAAAGTGGCAAATAGCAACAGATACACAACAGCTGCAATTATCGGACTTTGATTTAAAAGCGAAAGGCCATGCCGATGATTATGCTGTTGATTTGAGCCTAGTAACGCAGTTAGATGCATTACCGGCAATGACTGTGAAATCGCAATTACAAGGTAGTTTAACAAACGCAAAACTTGAGCAGTTAAGCCTTAATACTAACGACAGTAAAGCAGAAATTAACGCATCAGTTGATTGGTCAAATGGCGTAAAAAGCCAATTTAAAGGGGTTTTAAGCCACTTAAAAGCCCAATATTTAACGGATGCACTAAGTAGTGATTTATCTGGTGAATTTAATGGTTCATTTAACTTACAAGCAGGTAAGTGGCAGCTTGCCTTAGATAATACGCAATTAAATGGCTCTGTGAATGACGTGCCAGTGACCTTGCTGTCGGATTTTGAACTTGATAGCAGCTTGCATGCGAGTTTTAATAAACTAGAAGTGAAAAGCGGTAAAAATGAAATTGCGTTATCCGGACAAGTGGATGATGTATGGCAAGTTGACGGCAAATTGCGTTTAGATGCAAGTGGTCAAGATATCTTGCCTATGCAAGGCAAGGGCTTTGCTGATTTGAGTTTGCGTGGTGAGCGTCTTGCGCCAACAGTTGATTTAAATTTAGTTCTTAATACATTGAGCTATCAAGATATTCAGGTTGATGGTTTAACATTAAAAGGGCAATTTGATTACGCTGCAGACTGGCAAACGGATGTGTCATTGGTGCTTGATTCTGCATCGATTAGCGAACACAAAATTAATCAAATTGAGTTAGACGCTAGCGGCGATAAAACAGATCACCATTTAACTTTTTTACTCGATGCAGACCAAGGCAAGGCGTCGTTTGATATTGACGGTAAATTTAATAAAGAAACCTGGCAAGGTGCGCTGAGCCAAATTCTTGTTACCGATAATCAGGTGCGCTTTGGCACTAATAAACCAGTTAATATTCAAGTTAATACCAAGACATTTGACTTTAATGTCGCTGCACATTGCTGGCAAAGTGATAACTCAAAATTATGCTTTGAGACTTTGCAGCAAACTAAGCAGTTAGGCCAGTTAAATGCACAGCTTGCAGCGTTATCGATTGCTGAATTTAAACACTTCTTACCAGATAACTTGAAAGTAATTGGCGATGCAAGCGGGGAGTTTGTTGCCAACTGGAATAATGGCGCACTAAAAACCATTCGTGCCAATATCAAAACTCAGCAGCTTGAAGCATCCTTAATCGATGGTGCAAGTGTATATAAATTACCGGTTGAGGTTTTAGATATATCGGCAATGAGCGATGCACAAGTCGGTAAACTTAATGCCACTATTGATTCATCCGTATTAGGTAAAGTAACGTCAGAGCTCAACATTGATGATATTCAAAATCAACAGACCTTAGCGGGCGACTTGGTTATTGAGAAAATTGAGTTAACAAACTTACGACCCTTTATTGCTTCACTTGAGCAACTAACAGGCGACATTAAAGGTCGATTAGCAATCGCAGGTACTTTAAAAGAACCATTACTCAATGGTGATTTTGATGTCGAAAAAATCAACCTTGAAGGGGCAAACCTGCCTGTATCGCTGCAAAACTCTTATGTGAACATTGCCTTTAATAACCAAAGTGCGAAGCTGACAGGTGAGCTTAAAGATACCGAAGGGGGCGCGCTTAATTTATCTGGCGGTATTGATTGGCAGCAAGATTTACCTGACGTTGACGTGAAATTAAACGGTAAAGAGTTTTTTGTGCGTGCCCAGCAAGATGTCACCTTTAAAGTATCGCCAGATTTAACTATGTCTTTGAAGAATAATGCGTTTAATCTTGATGGCCAAGTTGTAGTGCCATGGGGTCGTATTGCCATTGAAGAGCTACCAGAAGGCGCTGTACAAGTCAGCGATGATGAAGTCATTGTTGATATTGAGCAGCAACAATCAGAAAAAGTCCCCTTTGACTATGCCATAAACCTAAAGGTGTTGGTTGAGAATGATGTGCGCGTTGATTCATTTGGATTACAGTCTAAAGTTGAAGGTGACATTAACATCAGCATGGACCAAGTTACACCGATGATAGCAACGGGTGAATTGAACCTTGTTCAAGGTACCTATCGTGCCTTTGGGCAAGACTTGCAAATTCGCACCGGTCAGGTGGGCTTTAGCGGCTCTATTGATAAACCGTACCTAAACATTAAGGCAATTCGTAATCCGGATAACACATCTAATGGCGTGATTGCAGGTATTACGTTAACTGGTAATGTCGAACAACCTTCATTAAAAGTGTTCTCAGAGCCTGCGATGGACCAAGCCCAAGCATTGGCTTATTTATTAAACGGGCAACCTCTTGATGAAGGAGATAGCTCAACCGATGCGATGCTCACCCAATTACTGCTTGCCCAAGGTGTAAATCGCAGTGAAGGTGTGGTATCCAAAATCGGTGAAAGCTTTGGTTTGTCTGATGTCAGCTTAAGTTCAAGCGGCAGCGGGGATGACACCAAAGTTGAAATATCTGGTTACGTCACACCGGGTATTCAAGTGAAATACAGTGTCGGCATTTTTGATTCATTAAGTGAAGTGGCAGTTCGTTATCAATTGTTGTCGCAATTGTATATCGAGGTCACCAGCGGCCTTTATCAAAATGTTGATATTCTTTATAAATTTGATTGGGACTAATACATCTACTTGGCACCATAAATCGCTTTTATTTGCTTATTAAGGCATAAGTTAATAGGCTGAGTTGTCAATTACTTAAAAGATAATAACAATGAAATTAAGTCTATTAACTCTGTGCCTTGGCGTAGTATTAGCTGCACCAATTGCTGCAAAAGAAACAAGCCAAAAACGTTCTGCTGGCGAAATCATTAAAACCGCAAGTAGCAGTGAGTGGCGAAAAGTCAGTGCCGAAAACGTTATTAAATTAACCTTACCTACAGGCGCTGCTTATATCGAACTAAACGATAAACTAGCGCCTATTCACGCAAATAACATGCGACAGCTTGCCAAAGAAGGGTTTTATCAAGGCCTGAGTATGTATCGCTTTGTTGAAGGATTTGTTGCGCAGGGCGGAGATGCCAGCGAAAGTAAACCTGTTAAAAATGCAAAAAAAGGGTTACCTGCTGAGTTTTATCTACGCACCGAGGCTCCTTTAGCGATTACAGAGCTTAAAGGGCCTGATGGCTATGCCGCTAAAACGGGCTTTTTAAATGGCTTTGCTGTGGCACAAAACCAAAGCCAAACCGAAACATGGCAAGTACATTGCCCAGGAATTTTTGCTATGGCCCGCGGTAATGATATTAATTCCGGTGGTACCGAATTTTATGTCACCATCGGTAATAGCCAGCGCTATTTAGACCGTAATATCACCGTGTTTGGTCGTGTTTTAGAAGGCATGGAGCACTTTAATCTATTGCAGCGTAAAGCCACTGAAGGTCAGGCATTTAATCCCATTACAGATATGCAAGTATTAGCAGATATTAAAGACACAGATAAAAGTGAGTTTCGGGTGATGAAAACAGACTCAAATGCGTTTAAAGCCCTTATTGAAGCGCGTAAAAATCGCGTAGAAGCATGGTTTGTTGAAAGCCCTGATTACATCGACGTTTGTGCCATGCCAATTCCAACCGAACGGATTAAATAAAGCCATGACCACCTGATAGATTATTTGATACAATATCAGTCTATTGGTTAAGAAATATAAGGGTATCGGGTGGTTAACCTAGGTCCGCTGTTCGGCGAATTAAAAACGTGTTTACGCAAAGATCAATTCATCTTCAAAAAACGCCTACATGGCATCAAAAAAATCAACGATGAAACTAAGCAAGCGAGCATAGCGCAAAAAATAGCAGAAGATATTAGCCGTTCGCAGCAATTACGCGAGCATCGTTTGGCTGCCTTGCCTAAAGTGACCTACCCAGAGCAACTTCCTGTTAGTCAAAAGAAAGATGACATTAAACAGGCGATCGCCAATAACCAAGTGGTGATCATCGCCGGTGAAACAGGCTCAGGTAAAACGACGCAGATCCCAAAAATGTGTTTAGAGCTTGGCCGAGGTGTTGACGGATACATTGGTCATACTCAACCTCGTCGACTCGCGGCTCGAAGTGTCGCGAATCGTATTGCAGAAGAAATGCAATGCGAGTTAGGCCAACAAGTGGGCTTTAAAATTCGCTTTAGCGACCAAGTTTCTGACAATAGTTACATTAAATTGATGACAGACGGTATTCTGCTGGCTGAAATTCAACAAGATAGGTACCTAAATCAATACGATACCATCATCATCGATGAGGCCCACGAACGCAGCCTAAATATCGATTTCATCTTAGGCTATTTAAAAAATTTACTGCCAAAACGCCCTGACTTAAAAGTTATTATCACCTCAGCAACAATTGACCCTGAGCGTTTTTCTAAACATTTTGATAATGCGCCAATCATTGAAGTATCTGGTCGTACATTTCCCGTAGAGGTTCGGTACAGACCAACCACTGAAATCAATAAAGACGACATGGAAGCAGATGGTGACCAACTACAGGGAATTTTTGATGCAGTCGATGAGCTTTGCGATGAAGGCCCCGGCGATATTCTGATTTTCATGAATGGTGAACGAGAAATCCGTGATACCGCCGATGCGTTATCGAAGCGAAACCTCAAAGGCACGGATGTTTTACCGCTATATTCGCGTTTATCAAACGCTGAACAAAACCGAATTTTTGCGCCGCACAGTCGCCGTCATATTATTTTAGCCACCAACGTTGCTGAAACGTCATTAACGGTGCCGGGTATTCGCTATGTTATCGACCCAGGTACCGCGCGTATTAGCCGCTACAGCTATCGAACAAAGGTACAACGATTACCGATTGAGCCAATTTCACAAGCCAGTGCTAATCAGCGTAAAGGTCGTTGTGGTCGTATTGAAGCAGGTATCTGTATTCGTTTATACAGTGAAGAAGACTTTAATTCGCGACCAGAGTTTACCGATCCTGAAATTTTACGCACCAACTTAGCTTCTGTTATTTTGCAAATGCTCGGCTTGGGACTTGGCGATATGCAGCAGTTCCCGTTTGTGCAAGCGCCAGATAGTCGCAATATCAACGATGGTTTAACGCTACTTGAAGAACTCGAAGCAATTAAGCCTGCTAAACGTCATAAAAAGACGGAACTCACTAAATCAGGCAGAAGTTTAAGTCGCTTACCTGTTGACCCGCGCCTAGCAAAAATGGTGCTCACGGCTGATGGTTTAGGCGCACTGCGTGAAGTGATTATTATTGTTGCAGCATTGTCGATTCAAGATCCAAGAGAGCGACCACAAGAAAAACGCGGCGCAGCGGATGAAAAGCATGGCCGCTTTGACGACCCTGATTCAGATTTTATCGCCTTTTTAAATCTCTGGAATTACCTTGAAGAGCAGCAATCTGAATTGAGCAATAGCCAGTTTAGAAAGTTATGCCAAAAGGACTTTTTAGCCTATATGCGTATCCGTGAATGGCAAGATATTGTTTATCAGCTATCAACGGTGTGCAATGAAATGGGCATGAAGGCCACCACCAATGTTGCTGATAGTGACCGAATCCATCAATCTTTATTAAGCGGTATGTTAAGCCATATTGGTTTTAAAGATGAAAAACAAATCTATAAAGGCGCCCGTAATAGCCAGTTTCATATTTTCCCAGGTTCTGGATTATTTAAAAAGAGCCCAAAATGGATTATGGCGGCGGAGCTTGTCGAAACCAGTAAGCTTTATGCTCGCATCAACGCGCGTATAGACTTGAAATGGGTGGAAGGCTTTGCACAGCATTTAGTGAAACGCAGCTACAGTGAACCGCACTGGGAGAAAAAGCCGGGTGCAGTTATCGCGTTTGAACAGCAAACCTTGTATGGCCTATTAATCGTTAATAAGCGCCGCTGTGTGTATAGCAATATTGATCCGAAAGTAAGTCGCGAGTTATTTATTCGCACCGCCTTGGTAGAGCAAGAACTGGGTCAAAATGAAGGTTTTTTACAATATAACCAAGAATTAATTGAAGATATTCAAGTTCTTGAAAATAAATCACGTCGCCGTGATATCTTGGTTGATGAACAAACCTTATTTGAATTTTACGACAAGAAAATTCCGCAAGATGTAAATAATCGTGCCGCGTTTAATAAGTGGTGGAAAGGGCAAAAGCAAAAAGATAAGCGCTTTTTGCATATGTCTCGAGAAGAGTTAATGCAGCATGGTGCCGATCATGTCACCGAGTTTGATTACCCTGATACTTGGCAGCAAGAAAACTTATTATTACCACTGGCTTATCATTTTGACCCGGGCCAAGCCGTTGATGGTGTGGCGGTACAAATTCCGGTGGCACTGTTAAACCAAGTACAAGAAACTGGCTTTGATTGGCATATTCCAGCATTTCGACATGAGTTAATTTGTGCGCTGATCAAATCACTACCAAAAACAATTCGTCGTAATTTCGTGCCTGCACCAAACTATGCCGATGCGGTACTCGCTGCAATCGAGCCAATGCAAGGTAACTTAATTGATGCAATTAGCACGCGTTTATTGCGTATGACTGGGGTGCGTGTTGAGCCTGATGCATGGGATTTATCAACCCTTGCTCCGCATTTACGGCTGCAGTTTGAAGTGCGCGATGAAAACGATAAGTTACTTGCTCGCGGTTTAAATCTGACTAAGCTTAAAGCTCAGTTGCAAGGTAAAGTGACGGATACTTTATCTAAAGTAGCTGACAAGGGTATAGAGAAAGCTGATTTGACCGAGTGGAGTTTTGGTGAGTTACCAAGCTCTTACGTGAAAAAGCAAGGTCAATACGAAATTAAAGCATTTCCGGCGCTGGTGGATAAAAAAGATTCAGCAGCAGTTGAGCTATTTGATAATGAACACAAAGCACAGCAGGCGCACCAACAAGGTTTACGCCGCTTGGTATTATTAAACGTGCCATCACCGATTAAATATTTACAGCAAAACTTACCGAACAAATCTAAATTAGGTTTGTACTTTAATCCGTTTGGTAAGGTGAATGACTTAATTGATGACTGTATCGCAGCAGCCGTCGATAGCCTATTAACTAAATATGGCAACATCCGCACTGCAGAGTCATTTGAAAAGGCCAAAGAGCAAATTCGCGGCGAGCTTGGTGACACAGTTGTTGAGATTGCCACCCAAGTAGAGCAAGTGCTGAGTATAGCTCATGGCTTAAATAAACGTATGAAAGGACGCGTTGATTTAACCATGATTACGGCGCACGGTGATATTAAATCACAGTTACAAAGCTTAGTGTTCAAAGGCTTTGTGAGCCAGCACGGCGCAGCAAAAATGATGGATTTAATTCGTTACTTAAAAGCTATTGAACGCCGCTTAGAAAAGTTACCGGTTGATCCTAATCGTGATCGTTTATGTGTATTAGAGCTTGAAAAAGTGGCCGAGCAATATCAAAAACTTACTAACAAAATTCCAAAGGGGATGCCTGTACCAGAAGAGATTTCAAATATCTTTTGGATGCAACAGGAGTTGCGCGTTTCTTTATTTGCACAAACACTGGGGACACCCTATCCTGTATCTGCAAAGCGTGTACTAAACGCAATTAAAGAAAGTGAGTTATAATTAGTGTAAAGGTATTATGGTGAGGGTGAATCCTCATCAAATTTAGTCAAATACGTAACTACTAAAAGGAGAGAGTGTGGGCATTGAAAAGGAAAG
Source organism: Pseudoalteromonas sp. Ps84H-4 (assembly GCF_024124645.1). NCBI lineage: Bacteria > Pseudomonadati > Pseudomonadota > Gammaproteobacteria > Alteromonadales > Pseudoalteromonadaceae > Pseudoalteromonas > Pseudoalteromonas sp. Ps84H-4. The sequence continues at coordinate 95,123 of NZ_JAMXSK010000020.1, forward strand.
ACCGATTTCTATTCCTGAGCGCAGCATAAATCGGCCTCAACAAACTATCTTAATTGTTGATGATGAATATTTTAATTATGAGATGCTCAAAGCAAGTTTAGGAAATGAGTTTTCGCTAAGTTACGCGAATTCAGGGGCCTCTTGTTTAACATCGGCTATTGCTGAGCCCCCTGATGCAATCCTTTTAGATGTATGTATGCCTGGCCTTGATGGTTATGACACGTGTCGATTATTAAAAAATACACCTGAAACAGCAAAAATTCCTGTGGTTATGGTGTCTGGACTTGAGACAGAGCTTGAGAAAAAAGCGGGTTTTGATGCCGGATGTGACGCCTATGTAGTGAAGCCATTTTCTGTTAAAACACTTATTGAGAAAATAAAAACACTGGTATAGGAGGCCATATGTTTCATGAGGAGAAACGTGACTTTCGCCGTATGCAAATTCACACCCCTGCAAAGTTAATTCCGCTAGAAGGCGGAGAGGGCAAAGAAGTTGCTGCAATTTGTACAGATTTAAGTGCCACAGGGTTAGCTGTGCAGCTTGATGATGTATTAGAAATAGGTAGCTTGTATCGAGTGTTAATTGCTTCTACAAGTACAGCAATTACTTCGTTTGATGCCACAGCCAAAGTTGTGCGAGCAACCAAGGAGCAAGATGGCTCCTTGAGTGCCGGCTTAGAAATTGTAAGTTTTAACTAGTAAACTTTACAGATCAGGCCTTTAAGATAAAAGCCTTCTGGGTAGCTGCCAGCAATTGGGTGGTCGGCAGCTTGGTTTAGTCGCTCCATGATCAATAAGTCTTTACCTGCATCAAGGGCAGCATCCGCAACCACTTTTTGAAATAAGTTTTGTTCCATTAATCCAGAGCACGAGAAGGTGAGTAAGGTTCCACCTGGTTTTAAGATTTGCATCGCAATCATATTGATATCTTTATAACCACGACACGCACCCGTTAATTGCGCTTTGTTGTCAGCAAATTTTGGTGGATCCATAACGATAGTATCAAATTGCACACCTTCATCACGGTATTGGCGTAATAACTTAAAGACATCTTGCTTCACAAAATCAACTTTAGATAAATCGAGGTTGTTGTGCTCAACGTTACGCTTAGCAGTATCAAGCGCTGGCTGTGACACATCCACGTTAGTAACGTGCTTACAGCCACCACGTAACGCATAAAGCGAGAAAGTACCTGTGTAGCTAAAGCAGTTTAATACTGTTTTGTCTTTAACAAAGCGCTCAAGAGCAGCACGACTATCACGTTGGTCTAAATAAAAGCCTGTTTTGTGGCCTTCAAGAATGTCTACTTCGAGTTTAAGGCCATTTTCTTCGATGATGACAGGTTCTGTTGGTTCCTTACCCCAAAGTAGGCCCTTGATTGGCTCAAGACCTTCTTTAGTGCGAACATCAACGTCTGAACGTTCATAAATATCGCAACCTGGGAAAATAGCCATCAGTGCAGCAACAATTTCACCTTTATGGCGTTCTGCACCGGCACTTAGTAGTTGACAAACAAGTACATTATCAAATTTATCGATAGTAATACCAGGTAGGTAATCAGACTCAGCAGCACTTAAACGAAAACCGGTTAAACCGCCTTCGCTGATCACCTGCTCACGGGCAGCATAGGCACGGCGCAAACGTTTTTCAAAGAATGCTTGGTCAATGATTTCGTTTTGATCAAAACTCCATACACGAGCTCGAATTTGCGATTGCGGACTGTAAGCAGCAATGGCTAAAAACTTACCGTCATTGTCATAGATAGTGACAGTATCCCCTAGTCCTGGCTTACCTTTTACTTTCTTAATGGCTTTTGAGAACACCCATGGGTGTTTTCTTTTTAATGATTTTTCACGTCCAGCTTGCAGGTAAATAGCAGATGACATAGGGATTCTCGCGTCAAACAAAAGGGGGCATAGTTTAATGAAGCACTGGCAAACATACAATGAATGTTTTGAACAAATCCAGCAAGCACGCTAAAGTAAGCATAATTTCAATTAGTTAATGGTAATAGCCTGTATATGCAGCCAGAAATAGACTTTGCAGCTTTAGAAACTCAGTGTCGAGATTTTATTTTGTCTTTACTCCATGCCGATGTCGCACACGATATAAGTCATATCGAGCGTGTTGTGAGGGTTGCAAAACAGTTATGTATTGCCGAGCAGGCAGAAATGGCAGTGGTGTTACCAGCTGCTTGGTTACATGATTGTGTTGCGGTTGCAAAAAATCACCCTGACCGTGCAAAAGCATCGACTATGGCTGCAGACAAAGCGTTGAGTTTTTTAGCCTCAATTCATTATCCTGAGCAGTATTTTAGCGCAATTCATCATGCTATTGCGGCACATAGTTTTAGTGCCAATATCAAAGTACAAAGCGTCGAAGCGCAAATAGTGCAAGATGCTGATCGAATGGATGCATTAGGCGCAATTGGGGTAAGCCGCTGCATGAAAGTAGGGGGCTCAATTGGTCGCTACCTGTATCATAAAGACGATCCATTTTGTTTAAACCGCGAACCAGACGATACAAAATATACCCTCGATCATTTTTTCATTAAGTTGTTACACATCAGCGAGAGTATGAACACGCCATCAGCAAAGGATGAGGCTAAACGACGCACAGAATACATGCTCGCATTTTTAGAACAGTTGAAAACTGAGATAGGGGAGTAACATGGCTATTCCTTCACTATCTGGAGTTGATCACTGCCATTTAAATGTTGATGATTTAGCGGCTGCAGTAAAGTGGTATCAACAAGTACTTGGTTTTAGTGTGGTACCTGAACTCGCTTTTTGGGATGAAGGAAAAGGCCCTTTAACTTTAGAAGATCAAGCAAAGACGATTCGTTTGGCGCTATTTGAAGCAGAAGGCACAAGTAAAGGAATTGCCTTTGGCGCAGATGCAGCACAGTTTTTAGCGTGGCTTGAGCATCTAGCTCAATTTGATATTAAAACCGTTGTTGCAGATCATGGTGTTACTTACTCAATGTATTTTAAAGACTGTGCCGGTAACAGCCATGAAATTACTTCTCACGATTATGAAGCAATTAAAAAAGGCCTCAAATGAGGCCTTAAATACACTATTAGTTGCTATAAGTGTTTTTGATTTCTATGATGCTGTCTATTTGACCGATAAATAAATCTATAAGTTGTGGGTCAAAATGCTTACCTGCTTCGTCTTTCAATAAGTCGATGGCTTCTTCAACTGACCAGGCTTTTTTGTAAGGGCGCTTCGACGTCAATGCATCAAATACATCTGCAATTGTGACAATACGTCCTTCAATACTGATCTCTTCGCCTTTAAGGCCATACGGGTAACCTGTACCATCCCATTTTTCATGGTGTTCAAGCGCAAGCTTATGAGCGAGCTGTAATAATGGCGAACTTGAGTTTTCTAGAATTTTAGCGCCAATGAGAGCATGTTGTTTCATATGCTCATACTCTTGCTCATTTAAACGTCCTGGTTTTAAAAGAACAGCATCAGGAATTCCTATCTTGCCGATATCATGCATAGGCGCTGCTTGCCTAAGCTGCTCTGCTTCATGCTCACTCATACCATAGGCAAGTGCTAATATTTTACTGTAACGGCTCATACGAGAAATGTGCTCGCCAGTGTCGGTGTCTTTGTATTCTGCGGCGCGGCCTAAGCGTTGGATCAAATCAATATGCGCCAGTTGTAACTGTTCAGCATGAACTAACGATAGATGGTTTTTTACACGAGCCTTTACGATCGCAGGGCTAATTGGTTTGGTAATATAATCGACTGCACCAAGGGCAAAGCCTTCAGATTCATCTTGCTCATGAGAGAGCGCGGTGACAAAAATGACAGGAATATGCGCTGTTTTTGGGTTTGCTTTTAATACTTTACAGACTTCAAAACCAGTCATATCTGGCATCATGATATCCAGTAAAATTAGCTTTGGTGGTTCATTTTCAACAAGCTGCAATGCAAGCTCGCCAGACTTAGCAAATGATAGCCGGTAATCTTTAGAGAGCACTTCTCTGAGGACTTTGAGGTTTGCAGGTTCGTCGTCGACTACAAGAATTCTTTCACGTTCTGAAACGGGAGTCATTTGTGTTCCTTAGCAGCTAAGAGGCATTGCTTTAACTCAGTTAAAGCCTGCATCGCTGCATCAAAATCAAAATTATCAAAATGCGCACAAATTTCAACAACCCTGTCTTTATACTCCGCTGGGGCCTCTGTTTGAACAAGGTTTAATAGTTCATCGTCTATTTCTGCGTGTTCAGCTTGCGTGAGCAGTTTATTAACTTTAGCTATTAATGCGCCTATGGGAATAGCGTGCTCCAGTGGTTGATCAACTTTTGACTGGTTAAGGTCCCCAAGCTGAGAGTAAAGAATACGCCATTCTTGTTCACACTCGTCAATCAGTGCAGCAAAGCTATCCTTTTCACGCTCTTTTTCAGCTAAAGTCAGTAGGTCTAATAACTTTGCAAGTGCTAAATTCCCTGCAACACCTTTTAAGGTATGTAAAATTGATTTTTGCTCTGCTTCGCTGAGTGTGGATCCCTTAAGTCGTAGAATACTATGTTGGTGGTTAGCTAGGAATAAGCCAATTTCAGTATTTAGCTTTTCTTTCGAACCCCACAATAACACCCCTTTATCGTAGTTTATGTGTTTTTTATCATTACTTTCGTAGTAATCATGGGTAGTACTAATGTCTAAACCAAGTACTTTGGCTATTTCATGATTTAGTTGACTAATGTCCACAGGTTTATTCGCAAAGCCATTCATGCCAGCTTCTTTAGTTGTCAACTTATCTTGTTGAAGAACGCTTGCGGTGAGGGCGATAATTGGCGTAACCTTTATTTGTTGTATTTGCTCTAATTCCCGTATCTTCTTACACGCGGTTAAACCATCACACTCAGGCATATGAATATCCATTAAAATGACATCGAAAGTTTGCTTTTCGAACGCTGCAATAGCCTCAAAACCATTGCTTGCGGTTGTGATAGTATGACCTGCCTGCGATAACAAGATTTTAAGTAGCTCGATATTTTGCTCAATATCGTCAACAACTAAAATTCGTAAAGGTGGTAAGGTGAGCTTACTGTGATTAAGAATATCAACTTGTTTTGCATCTCCCTCTTGTAAGGGGAGCGTGAAATAAAAACAACTACCTTGTCCTTCATCGCTAATTACATTGATAGTCCCACCCATTAATTCAACTAATTGCTTGCTGATAGTCGTACCAAGACCTGTGCCTCCAAAACGTCGAGTCATTGTGCCATCAGCTTGCTCAAATGGTTGAAAAATAGCATTTAAACGGTGTTTAGCAATACCAATACCTGTGTCTTTAATTTCAAAGAAGAGTTGATTATTTTGCGTTTTACTGACGCTGACTGTCACAGAGCCTTGCTCTGTAAACTTGATAGCATTGCCTAGCAAGTTATTCATAACTTGGCGAATACGTATTTCATCACCGATATAAACAGGTGCAACATCGTCGTTGATCTTCAGATCAAGCAGTAAATTTTTTCGCTTTGCTTCAAGCCAAAAAGTAGAAACGATGTTATCGAGCAGTGTCTGTAAATTAAAATGCTCAAGTTGTATGTCGAGTTTGCCCTTTTCTAACTTAGCAGAATCTAATACTTCATTAAGCAAGTGCAGTAATGAGCGTGCTGACTTATTAACGGTAATAATATGCTTTTGCTGTTCTTTACTTAATGGGCTATCCATTAAAATATCACTAAAGCCAATAATAGCATTCATAGGTGTGCGAATTTCATGACTCATATTTGCCATAAATGATTGCTTCGCATGAGCCGCAGCCTCAGCTTCTTGTTTTGCTTGCTTTAGTGATTCTTCATATTCATGACGAGCCGTGATATCGATTAATACACCATCAATGCACTTTTTATCAGTATCGACAGTTTCGTTTACTAATCCTTGCTCTAGTAGCCAGATAATCTTACCGTTGCGATGGCGAATGCGATATTCAACGGCGTATTGAGTGTTGTTTACTGCAGCATTTGAGATAATTTCATTAATAGATTGTTTATCATCGCCATGAATGATTTGCTCAAAATTAATTCGACCTGAAACAAACTCATCAGGGCTGTATCCCGTTAAATCTAAAACGCTGGGGCTAATAAACAGCATGCTCCAGTTTTCGTCTAATAGGCACCGAAATACAGCACCCGGCATATTATCCATCAAGGTGCGGTATTGTTTCTCTTTTTCTTCAAGACTTTGCTGCAAAGCACGCTGTTCTGTTAGATCAGTAATAAAACCGACAAATAGTGGCTCTTTGTCTGGTTGTTTTACTTCGCCAAGCCCTAACCGGATAGGAAATAAGTGTCCATGCTTGTGTTTAGCATAAACATTTCGGTTTACCCCGATGATTTTTTTAACTTCATGATTACTGCTATTTGATAAGTAGTCATCATGTTGGGCTGCAATATCATCATTCATTAGTATTTTTACATTTTTGCCTAACACTTCGTGTTGCTGCCAGCCAAAAATGTTCTCTGCTGCTTTATTAAAGCTCAATATCACTCCTTTGATGTTGATAGTCACAATACCATCAACAGCAGTGCTTAAAATGGCTTCTAGACGAGATTCTTCTGCAGACTTTTCAGCGAGTAGCAAGCGAAAACGCACCATACCGTTAAATATTCCGACTAGAGTGGTAAGTAATACGGTGGCGAATGAGACGCTAATTGCAATAAAAACCAGCTGCGATGTTTGGACATTTTCAGATAGCAGAGGGGATGTGGCTACAAACCGAGTTGCAGCCATACCCATGTAATGCATTCCTGATACTGCAAAACCAAATATAATGGCGCAAATAAGGCGATTTTGGAGCGCTGATAGTGCCTTGAAGTGATCACTCAAATGAAAACGTGAATACAATCCGATAAAAGATAAAAGGACAGCAACAATTATGGAGGCTGAAAACCAGCTAGGGTCATAGCGAAGCAGAGGGCTCAGCTCCATTGCAGCCATGCCTGTATAGTGCATTGTGCCAATACCTGCTCCAAGTAAAACTGATCCCAAGGCCAATTTAATTGCACGCGGAATACCCGACATATAATGGCGCCTGAAGATTGAAAAGCATATGTAACAAGCTAAAAATGCCGGTAGGAAGGATAAAAATGTGAGTGTGGGGTCGTAATTAACTGTCGTGCACAGAGAAAAAGCGAGCATACCGATAAAATGCATACTCCATATCCCACCAGACATTACTAATGCGCCCGTTGCACTGCCTAACCTTTGGTACGAGATAAACTCAGTCTTGTTTGCTAAATCTATAATATAAAGTGAAAAATAGGCGGCAAAAATAGCTGTTGCGATTGAAAGCGTCACTAATGTGGGGTCGTAGATCCCATTAACAATTAAGCTGGGATTTTGATCGGTTATAAAAAACGTATTTATCATCATATTTATTCGTCACTGCCTTTATAACTAGTCTAATATAAATTGTTAGTTATTTTGAGAAAATACTCTAACTAAACTTCGTAGGTTTTAATTCCTTGGCTATATTTAGTTAAAAAGGAGTATTTTGAGGTGGTAAATGCGTAGAACTGAACAGACTTTAGTAGACCAAATGAAAATTAATGACGTTGAAATTCAGCACAGAATGAGTTTACTGGGGCTCACTTCGAAAAGTTTATCATCACTAATTAATTACAAACCAATTATTGAATCAGCGATTGAAGATGTGGTGAGTGATTTTTATAAAAAGCAAACAGAAGTCGATGAAATATCATTGTTAATTGGTGATGCCGATACATTAACCCGATTAAGAGATGCGCAGCGTCAATATATTATTGATTTATTTTGTGGTCGCTATGAGCATGAATATGTCAACAATAGACTAAGAATTGGTATGGTTCACAAACGTATTGGGGTAGAACCTAAACTCTATTTGTCGGCAGTTTGTACGCTTAAAGAACTGATCTTTGATGTGCTTAGAGATAAGATTAGTGACCACACTGAATTACAACAAACTCTAACGGTTATTGATAGATTAATTTATTTTGATACTACCTTAGTGTTTGATACTTACATAGATAGCTTAGTTGGAGAGATTGAGAACGCAAAACGTCGAACAGAAGTCTACGCAAAAGGACTTGAAGAAAAGGTCGCACAACGAACTCAAGAGCTTGAAAAGCTGGCTAAACTAGACCCTCTTACGAACCTTTATAATCGACGCGTAATGCAAGAGCTTTTACAGCGTGACTTAGCAAGAGCTCGGCGCCATAAATCACCGCTTACAATTGTCTATTTTGACTTAGATGACTTTAAATCAATCAACGATACGCAAGGCCATCAAAAAGGTGATGAAGTTCTTAAGTACATAGGCCAATATTTGTTGGAAAATATTCGTGAAATAGACGTTCCATGTCGTTACGGCGGTGATGAATTTTGCATCATTTTGCCAGATTGTGAAGTTGCTAGTGCAACCCATATCTGTGAAAAGCTAATAGGTATTTTTGAGGAGCAGTATCCGGAATTACATTTAAGTGTTGGCATAATCGCAGCCCCACTTGATAGCACTGTTGATGCAGAAGAACTAATTAACCGAGCAGATAAAAAAATGTATCAAGCTAAAAAGCACGTTGGTTCATACATTATGCTTTAGCGAGTCATACGTTTTACGAATACAACCACAAACAAAGCGAGAGAAAAACTACCACAAAACGCTTCTAATGCAGCAATAAATCGTGAAAAACCTATGGGAGTTATATCTCCGTATCCAAGCGTTGTGAATGTTACTACACTAAAGTAAAAACTATTCAATAAGGCAGATAAGTTGTCTTGCCAAGTGTTATCAAGGCTAAGTTGCAAAATTGTATCGCTATAGCTGACACCGAATAGAAAGTAACAAATTGCGCAGCAGATTATCAGCGAAAGGCTAAAGCGAATAACGTTTTCAGGCTTTTCACCATACCCACAAAGCATATCAATAAAACTCGACGTAATTTGTTTTGTTGATCCTTTTGGATATTGGGCATGGCGCATTCTAAGCTCTTTATAAGTAAAGTTGCCAGCCAGTTCAAAAAGTCCTTGGTTTTCAGATGCCTTCCTTAAGTTTCGATATATCTCTTCGGATTGTTCGAATAAGTCACGAGCTTCATCATACTGTCTATTTTTGCGAGCTTTAATGGCCTGTGCTTCTTGCAGTAAATGGTCGCCTAAATCGATATTGTCAATACGACTATCATTAAACTTAACCCCTAATAAGTTTGTATTCTTTAAATCGCAATAATGTAAGCTGGCATCGTGAAGATTTGCTTTCATTAATGATGCGTTAGCGATTTTGTTATTAAAAAGGTGTGCGCCTGATAGGTTTGCTCGATAAAAGTTACAGTAGGATAGGTCATATCCCTCCTCATCATCCTGCTTAATAAGATTAAGACCACTGAGGTTAGCGCGCTTTAGCTGTAACCCATGCAGTAAACCACCTTTTTTCGCATAACGCTCTAATTTCTGGGTTAGATCTAGTCCTGACTTATCAAACTTACTATCGTGCCAAAAACAGAATCCAGACCCCATATCGGTTTCCAAGCATTTCTTTCCTGAAGGCGAGGTATAACTACAACAAGGTTTATCAGACATAAACATGAAAATTATTTGTTGGTCATCTTTATAGATTAGCAGTTATTTTACAGGGTAAAATGGAATCCATACTTTTTATTAATTGAATTGGCTTATATTTGTTGAACTACACCCTAAAGCGCAGTAAACGCAGAACCACAGTGGCTATTAAAGTTGCTGAACAGAAACTCACTGTTTATGCGCCTTTTTATGTTCCACAAACTGAGATTGATGCCTGGTTAAAGACCAAGCAAGATTGGGTCGATGAACAAATTGCCAAACAATCCATTCATGCTGAACGCCGCCAACTTCCTCTTGTAAACGCGGCGATTAAGTTATTTGGACAAAATGTGCCGATAGTATTTGCTAAAGGCACTAAAAGCACTTGGCAACAAGATGCACAGTGTCGGCTTATTTTATCTATTTCATCACGGGTCAAACATCAAGAAGCAAACTATTTAGCACTGCTCGAGCAGTTTTTACACGAAAAGCTAGAGAGTTATATCGAAATGCGTGTTCATGATTATTGTTTGCAGATGTCTGAAGCTCTGCCCACAAAACTTAAAATTCAACATTATAAACGTCGTTGGGGAAGTTGTAATAAGCGTCGAGAGCTGACCTTTAATTTACATTTAGTGAGTGCACCGACATGGGTGATTGATTATGTGGTTGTACACGAACTTGCTCATCTTAAACATATGAATCACAGTGCTAAGTTTTGGCAACGTGTTAGACAGTTTTATCCAGACTATAAAAACGCTGAGCAATGGTTGAAACAAAATGGCAGTAGTTTGAGTTGGTAGCGATAAGCTAGAAAGAGTAAAGCTAGAAAGAGTAAAGCTAGAAAGAGTAAAGCTAGAAAGAGTAAAGCTAGAAAGAGTAAAGCTAGAAAGAGTAAAGCTAGAAAGAGTAAAGCTAGAAAGAGTAAAGCTAGAAAGAGTAAAGCTAG
>NZ_JAMXSK010000021.1:0-105538 GCF_024124645.1 Pseudoalteromonas sp. Ps84H-4
TGATAGCTGATAGCTGATAGCTGATAGCTGATAGCTGATAGCTGATAGCTGATAGCTGATAGCTGATAGCTGATAGCTGATAGTAAAAACCCTACCTTTTTTCGTTCGATATTTAACCGCTGATAGTAATTACAGCGTATTACAGTAAAAAAACTTCACGATTTAGCGAAATTAGCTTAAATCCATCAGTTAATTGATGAATTTTTTTGCTACAATTGGGGGGCAAGTAATGTGAGTGAGTTCAACAACAGCTAATACAGAATTCTGTTTCCTCTTAGTGAGGTTGATCTTGGTCAGTATATTGTTTTTTTATATGCGTTATCATAACCAGCGGCTTCATGCTCGAGCTGGCCCTAATTAATCAACTATTAAAATGGGTTTATTCGAGCATGGGACTGTGAATAACCTTGTTTTAATCAAGGCTTTTAATTATGATCGCGTCTATTTTAAAATTTCTAAAAATTAACCTGCTGTAACTGATGTTCTCAATATGGCAAGTGTTGGGAATCATAGTGGAGATAAGTGGATGAGCAATGCGCCTGTAGACAATGGCCGACGTCGCTTTTTAACCATAGCTACCTCTGTTGTTGGTGGTGTTGGTGCGGCTGGGGCTGCTGTTCCTTTTATTGCGTCTTGGAATCCAAGTGAGCGAGCTAAATCTGCGGGTGCGCCTGTAGAAGTAGATATCAGCAAGCTTGAGCCAGGACAATTAATACGTGTTGAGTGGCGAGGAAAACCTGTTTGGGTTATTAATCGTACACCAAGAATGCTTGAACAGATGAAAGAACATGAAGGTCAACTTCGTGATCCTGCATCTGAAGAGCCTCAACAACCTGAATCATCAACAAACGAATACCGTTCTCAACGTCCTGAGATCTTCGTTGCTGTTGGTATTTGTACGCACTTAGGTTGTTCTCCTAGCTTCCTACAAGGTGGCTTTGGTGAAAAAGTAGAGGGCACAGACGACGGTTTCTTCTGTCCGTGTCACGGTTCTAAATTTGATATGGCGGGTCGTGTATTCCAATCTGTACCTGCACCATTAAATCTAGAAATCCCTCCGTATACCTTCCTTGATGACACGACTATTTTAGTCGGTGAAGAAAAAGGAGTGGCGTAATGTTTGGTAAAATTATTGGTTGGATCGACGATCGTATTCCAATGACACGTGTTTGGAACATGCACATTGCACAGTATCCAGCACCAAAAAACTTTAACTTCTGGTACTTCTTTGGCTCTCTAGCCATGTTAGTACTTGTTAATCAAATCGTAACTGGTATCTGGTTAACAATGAACTTCGTACCGTCTGCTGAAGGTGCTTTCGCATCGGTAGAATACATCATGCGTGATGTTGAATACGGTTGGTTACTACGTTACCTTCACTCAACAGGTGCATCAGCGTTCTTTATCGTTGTATATCTGCACATGTTCCGTGGCATGATCTACGGTTCTTACCAAAAACCACGTGAACTTCTGTGGTTATTCGGTATGTTCATCTTCTTAGCGCTTATGGCTGAAGCTTTCATGGGTTACTTATTGCCTTGGGGACAAATGTCTTTCTGGGGTGCACAGGTAATCATTTCACTATTCGGTGCGATTCCGGTAATTGGTGATGACTTAACGCTTTGGATCCGTGGTGACTACGTAATTTCAGGTGCAACGCTTAACCGCTTCTTTGCACTACACGTAATTGCACTACCTTTAGTTATCGTTATCTTAGTATTCTTACACATTGTTGCACTACACGAAGTGGGTTCAAACAACCCAGACGGTGTTGAAATCAAACGTAAGAAAGGCACTGTAGCTGAAGAAGACAAGCCTAAATTTAAATTCCACGAGTATTACACCAACAAGAAAGACATTGTTGATGCAATCCCGTTCCACCCTTACTACACAGTGAAAGATATTGTGGGTGTGGTTGGTTTCTTAATCTTATTCTGTTGGGTTGTATTCTTTATGCCTGCGATGAATGGTTTCTTCTTAGAAGCGCCAAACTTCGAAGCAGCTAACCCTCTGAAAACACCTGAGCACATTTTCCCTGTTTGGTACTTCACGCCATTCTATGCGATTCTGCGCGCTATCCCAGATAAACTAATCGGTGTTATCGCGATGGGTGCATCTATCGTAGTGCTTGCGTTACTACCTTGGATTGACCGTGGTTCGGTTCGTTCTATTCGTTATCGTTGTGGCTTACACAAGTTAAACATTGCTCAATTCGTGGTAACGTTCGTTATCTTAGGTTGGGTTGGTGCAACTCCACAAACTGATTTCAAAACGCTGTTATCACAAATCACGACTGTGACATACTTCATGTTCTTCGTATTGTTATTTGTTTACAGTAAGAATGAGAAAACTAAGCCATTACCAACGAGGTTGACGAAATGATGAAAAAGCTAATTATCGGTTTATTCGCATTGTTGCCATCGTTGACAATGGCAGCGGGTCCTTCGGTTCCTTTAATGGATGCCAACATTGACCTTAAAGACAATGCGTCTTTACAGCGCGGTGCTAAATTGTTCATGAACTACTGTCTTGGTTGTCACCAAATGCAGTATCAACGTTATGAGCGTACGTTCCGCGACATCGGTATTCCTACTGAGATTGGTCAAGAGCAACTGATTTTTGATGGCTCAAAAGTAGGTAGCCACATCAAAAACGCGATTGATAAAGATGACGCAGCTAAATGGTTTGGCGCAGCGCCACCAGATCTTACGCTTGTAGCGCGAGTTCGTGGTACTGACTGGATCTACACTTACCTGAAGTCATTCTACAAAGATGAATCTCGTCCGTTTGGCGTAAACAACGTTGTTTTCCCATCGGTAGGTATGCCGCACGTTCTTCAAGAACTACAAGGCTTACCAACACCAATCACTGAAGAAGTGGAAGAACACGGTCACACTGTGACTAAAGTTGTTGGCACTGAAACAGATGGTTCAGGTGAAATGAGTGTTGACGAGTATGACCAAGCTGCTCGTGATTTAACTAACTTCTTAGCTTACGTTGGCGAGCCGTCACGTTTAGAGTCAGAAGCGTTAGGTCTTAAGGTAATTGGTTTCTTAGTGATTCTATTTATCTTGGCATTCATGCTGAAGAAAGAATACTGGAGAGATGTTCACTAATTCTGGACGTTTTGAAAGGTAATTTTGTGATAGGGGCTTAAGCCCCTATTGCTGTTTTTGTAATATAATGGAGGTAGGCATGGCCGTAGCTGCCAATAAGCGCCCTGTAATGACCCTGTTTTCTGGTGCTAACTGTATGTATAGCCACCAAGTACGTATTGTACTTGCTGAAAAAGGTGTAAGTGTTGACATTCACCTGGCTGAAAAGGATAACCTGCCAGAGGCACTTCATGAAATTAACCCTTACGGTACAGTACCAACACTGATCGATCGTGAGCTTGGTTTATATCAGGCAAACATCATCATGGAATACCTTGATGAACGTTTTCCTCATCCTCCACTAATGCCAGTATATCCGGTTATGCGTGGCCGTAGTCGTCTGATGATGCACCGTATTGATACGGATTGGTATAGTCTAGCGAATAAGATCACTAGCGGTAGCAGCGAAGCAGCACAAGCACGCAAAGAGCTTACTGAAGCGTTACTTGCAATCGCACCTATCTTCTCTGAAGCTCCTTACTTTATGAGCGAAGAGTTCAGCTTAGTTGATTGTTACTTAGCGCCGTTATTATGGCGTTTACCTGAGCTTGGCATTGAACTTAATGGTGCTGGTGCTAAAGAGCTTAAAGAATACATGTTGCGTTTATTTGAGCGTGAATCATTCCAAGCTTCATTAACTGAAGCAGAGCGTGAGATCCGTTTATAATGACGCCTAATCGTCCTTATTTACTACGCGCTTTCTTTGATTGGATTGTTGATAATCAATGTACACCTCACTTAGTGGTGAATGCTGATTTTCCTGCTGTACAAGTACCAACACAGTTTGTTCAAGACGGCCAGATCGTTTTAAACATCAGCCCATCAGCGGTCACGCAATTTGCTATGGATAACCAGCAACTGAGCTTTAATGCTCGGTTTGGTGGTCAACCTATGCAAGTGTATGTACCTATGGGTGCTGTGCTCGCAATTTATGCACGTGAGAATGGTGAAGGGACTGTATTTACTGCAGAAGAATTCATCGAGGACGAAGACGATTTTGCTCCGGTATTAGAAAGTGTAGACACGCCTGACGATGTAACGCCAGATGATGAACCACCAACTAAACCAGAGAAGAAAAAAGGTGCTCACTTACGAGTGATCAAATAGCCTTATTAAAATCGAAAAACCCGCTTATAAAGCGGGTTTTTTATTATCAACTTACAGTTCGTATTATAGATATTCAAACACTTTAATTACACGCTCAACACCTGATACGTTTCGTGCCACATCAACCGCCAAGTTGGCTTCTGTATCACTCACTAAGCCCATTAAGAAAACCTCTCCATTCTCTGTTATGACTTTAATGTTGTTACTGCTGATATTCTCAGTGGTGAGTAATTGGGTTTTCACTTTTGAGGTTAACCATGAATCGTGTGTTTGTGTGCTCATGCCAATATTAGAGCTGATGCGAATTTGGTTATGAATTTTACGAATACCATCAACGCCTTCAATTGCACGTTGTGCTTGCTCTTTCATTTCTTGGTTAGGCACTTGACCAATCATTAATACAATACCGTTAACGCTAATAACGTTCACGTTAGCAAATTTGTGTAAACGTTCAATTTCACTGATAGCGATTGAACTTTTAATTTCGATGTTGTTATCGTCAATTTGTGAGCCAATTGTACGACGATCATTTGCTGCTGTGACTGCGCCTGCAGTGCCTGCAACAACTGCTGCAGCACACCCTTGTAGTAATAATACGGTACTAATTACAAGTAGAGACTGTTTTAACATTAATTTTCTTCCTGTGGGAATAAGGTTAAATCAATAAGCTCACTTAAACAGTGTAAGTTCACTAAATGTGATTCAACAATACGACTAGGGCGCTTTGATGGCACGCGAATTTCAACATCATTGGGGCCCAATAATCCAACTAATTCACCGCCGTCATCACCGACTAATACTATGACTTTCATATCGCGAGTAAGTGCCGCCTCAACCGCAGAAATAATGTGTTTTTCATTGCCATTAATCGCGATAGCTAAAAGCAGGTCACCTTGCTGGGCAAACGCACGAATTTGCCTTGCAAAGGTTTCGTGCTCATCTGTTTGGTTTGTCGAGCCTAAATTAACCTGCTCTTGCGCGAGCGCAACAGCTGGTAGGCATGGACGCTCAGTTTCATAAAAGTTAATTAATAGCCCAGCCATATGTTGAGCCAGCATGTGGCAGCTTGGCGTGCCGCAACAAAGCAATTTATTACCATTAATTAGACTTTGCGCAATGGTAAATGCGGCTGATTCGAGGGCGCTTGGCAGTACTTCACCTGCGGCAATTTGAACTTGAATATTTTCGGTAAAGATCTTTTTTATTGTTTCTTGCATAACCTACCAATTAAGCTGACGCCATAAGCGTTAGTAAACATTTTTAAACCAGTTAATTGCACTGTTAGTCTCGCCGGTAATGGCCAGATAATCTAATCGCATAGCCTGGTTTGATATTTTTTTCTCTGCAAGATAATGGGCAATTGTTCGCCTTAATCGTTGCTGCTTTTGTTTGCTGAGTGCAACGTTAGCACCCCCTCGAAGGGTGTTTTTTCTAAACTTCACTTCAACAAACACTAAAGTTTGTCCATCACGCATAATGAGATCAAGCTCACCATACTTACACAGATAGTTACGCTCAATAGCAACTAATCCATGCTGTATTAAATACTGTTCGGCCTGTTTTTCATAATACAGGCCTTTTTCGCGGCTATTTTGCCACAATTGCTTAAACCACGACATAGCTTCATCCTTGAGCATGCGTTAATTTAATCAGCTGAGTTATACCTCGATACTGATTGCATAAATAAAGGAATAGGTTGTTCTGTTGGTAAATCAACAGCGATTATTTGCTTATTTTTGTATTGAGCCCAGTCTAGGCTGCGGGTTACATAGCCATTACTGGCAATGCTAAGGTCACCGCTGATTCCTGTAAAGCGTTTGCCTTGTACCATACTAAGTTGTTTTACTTCACCCAGCATACTGGTTGCATCGAACGCCATAGCAAAAAGGCGTTGGTTGATGTCAGCATGTTCAGGCCACAAGCTATCATATTGTTGGCGCAAGTTATGTTGTTGAATTTGACCTTCGAGCATCCAAGGAAGCTCAGTAAAATAAAGGCCATCTAAATCGCCTTTATCGGTTCTATCAATTTGTTTACTGTGACTTTTTGAGCTGGCGTAAAGCGGAATGCGGTCAGCAAAAGTACTTACGTTAACGTCTAAATAGGGTTTAATTAAACGTGTTTCGGTGGCATCACCTAAAATATAAATTACATCTATATCGCTACGAGAACGGGTTTCACTTTCAACTTCTTGCTTAAATAATGATTTAACAACATTAATGCGCTCTTTACTTTGGTCTACCTCAAGCAAACCGGTAATTGTTTTAGGCATATCTGCTTTATCAGAGTAAAAGCCAATTTGCGGTTTTACTTCGCTGTAACGCTGCCATTGAGTGTTAAAGTATTCAACCAAGCGCTGACCATTATTATTATTAGGTGCAAGTAACATGGGCTTTTGGTAGCCCGCAGTTAAAAAGCGTTCTAAAGCTTGTTGAACTTCATGTTCAGGGTTAAGAGCAAAGAAAAAGTGCTGCTGTGAGATCCGTTCGCCATCAAAGCTGTTTAAGTGCATCACCGGGTAATCAACCAGCGTTTGTGCCGTATTCAATTTTTCAATATTACTTTTAAGCAATGGGCCAATAACAAAGTCAGCTTTAAACTCGCTTAACTTAAGTGCTATCTCTTCTGCCGGTAATGATTCATCAATAAATAGGGTTTCTGTTATTGCTCTGTTATCAAGTGCCGCAAGCACGCCTGCTTTTAATGCGTCGCCCAAACGTTCATTGGCACCCGATTGCGGAATAAGTACCACTAAACGATTTACTTCTAATGGTTCGATTTGCACAAGCTCTGTGACCTTTTTTGGCAAAACTTCTGCCGCAGGGTGGCCAGGGTAACGGCGTAACCAGTTATTCATTGCTTGATGAAGTTCTACCGGTGCACCTAAATAAACTTGATGATAAAGCGCTAAGTTAACCCAACCTTGTTGTACAACAGAACCTCGGTTAAAGCGCTCAAGAGCATAGGATGAAAGCTGAGTAAGGCTTTGCCACAAATCTTTATTTAAATTAGCGACAGTAAAATTGTTTTCACTGCTTAATATTGATGCTGCAAAGTAAAATGGCATAGCTAGTTTAGGCATACCTTGAGAAGCATATACCCGTGCTGTTAAATATTTGTGCCATGCTTGATGCTCAGGCTGCGTTAACTGAGGCTCAAGCTGTTGTAGTTGTGCTAGCGCTAAGTCGCTCTTACCTTGTTGCTCTAGGGCAAGGGCGATATAAAGTTTGTTTTGAATTTGATCGACACTTGGCGTGCTTTCAAGTTCAAGGCAGATCTTTTCTAACAGTTCCCAGCGCTCTTCGTTAATTGCAGCATCGCGAGCAGTATAAAGAAGTTGGATTTTATCGGCACCTTGGCGGAGCAGTGCCGTTTGATACATTGATTGTGCGTCGGTTAGTTGTGATAGTCCAAGCTCAGCTTGGCCTGACTGATTTTCTGAAGTATTTAGTTGTTTTTCGGTTGTGCTACAAGCCGATAACCCCGACAATACAATTAATAGACTAACAAGTTTAAGTCGCACAATGATTTCCCAATACGTTAACGCGATTTGCTTATATTACTGACTGACGCAGGAGACCTCAATGTTAAATGAGGACAATTCAGATAAAATCGGCACTCTTTACATTGTTGCCACGCCTATTGGTAACTTTGATGACATCAGCCAGCGTGCCATCCAAACCCTATCTGAGGTTGACTTAATAGCCGCTGAAGATACTCGTCACACAGGAAAGTTGTTAAGCCACTTTAATATCAAAGCAAAAACCTTTGCTTTACATGACCACAACGAGAAACAAAAAGCGCAACAAATTGTCGACTGGCTAGAGCAAGGAATGAACATTGCGCTGGTATCTGATGCCGGCACGCCACTGATTAGCGACCCTGGTTATGCGGTGGTCAATTTATGCCGTGAACAAGGCGCGCATGTTACGCCAGTGCCGGGAGCGTGTGCTGCAATTACCGCTGTATGTTGTTCTGGTTTACCGACAGATCGTTTTCAGTTTATTGGTTTTACACCTGCAAAGAGTAAAGCAAGGCAGACCTTTTTTATCGAAGCGGTTAACTCAGGTATTACTAGCATCATGTATGAAAGTACCCACCGCATTATGGCGAGCCTTGATGATTTAGAAGCAGCGCTCGGTGCAGAGCAGCCAGTGGTATTTGCTAAAGAGCTTACCAAAACCTTCGAAACTTTTTTCAATGGCACGGTTGCCGAGTTAAAACAGTTTTTAACGGATGATCCAACTAAGCAGCGCGGTGAAATCGTATTGATGTTACCGGGTAAAGCAAAGCAAAGTGACGACATTCCAGAAGATGCACGCCGCATGCTCGGTTTACTCGAAGCCGAAATGCCACTGAAAAAAGCCTGTGGTGTTGTGGCTGAGTATTTTGGTTTGAAGAAAAACGCACTTTATAAAGCAATTATTGACGAAAAAGACTAATTCTTTACTGCATAGACGTGCGCGCTCAGGTATACTGCGCGCCGAGTCAGCCGAGATAATCGCTGCCTGCAACGAAAATGCGCAGGGGGAGGAAAGTCCGGGCTCCACAGGGCAGGGTGCCAGCTAACGGCTGGGGGGCGCGAGCCTACGACAAGTGCAGCAGAGAGGAGACCGCCAACTTCGGTTGGTAAGGGTGAAAGGGTGCGGTAAGAGCGCACCGGGCCACTGGTAACAGTTGGTTGCAAGGTAAACTCCACCCGGAGCAAGACCAAATAGGGTTCCTTATGGCGTGGCCCACGTTGGAACCGGGTAGGTTGCTTGAGCCATAGAGCGATTTATGGCCTAGACGAATGATTATCCACGACAGAACCCGGCTTATTGGCTGACTCACCAAATCATATTAAAGCCCGTAGTGAATGCTACGGGCTTTTTGCTTTTTAGGGCGGAGAAAAACCACTCCGCTCATACAAAACAGCGGCTTACTGGCTGACTCACCAAATCATATTAAAGCCCGTAGTGAATGCTACGGGCTTTTTGCT
Organism: Pseudoalteromonas sp. Ps84H-4; assembly: GCF_024124645.1. NCBI lineage: Bacteria > Pseudomonadati > Pseudomonadota > Gammaproteobacteria > Alteromonadales > Pseudoalteromonadaceae > Pseudoalteromonas > Pseudoalteromonas sp. Ps84H-4. Next base: position 9,244 of record NZ_JAMXSK010000021.1, read on the forward strand.
TTTTAGGCGGAGAAAATCCACTCCGCGCATATAAAACAGCGGCTTACTGGCTGACTCACCAAATTACATAAAAAGCCTCGCAGCAATGCGGGGCTTTTTGCTATCTACATGGACACAAAATTAATAAAATCCACTCCGCGCATATAAAACAGCGGCTTACTGGTTGACTCACCAAATTAAAGAAAGCCCACAGTGAAAACTGTGGGCTTTTTGTTTTCTAAAAGAAAATCCACTCCGCGCATACAAAACAGCGGCTTATTGGCTGACTCACCAAATCATATTAAAGCCCGTAGTGAATCTACGGGCTTTTTGCTTTTTAGAGCTGATTGCTATTGTGGCCTAACCATTATGCTAAATAGTGAAATTTATCATTATTGTTAAACCACCACATTCACCATTTTTAAACTGAGTTTTACCTTTGAGTACTGAGACACGCTCGACGATCCCTAATACACCAAACCCGCCTTTAGAATTTGAGTTTTTATGTTCAGGCAGGCCTATGCCGTTATCACAAATAATTATCTCAAGTTCATTTTCTTGGTAAGTAATATCGATTGAAAACTCAGTGGCTAGAGAGTGTTTAACAGCATTGGTTGATGCCTCTTGGCAAATGCGAAAGATGGCGATTTTAAAATCATCATTTAAGCTATCTATCGGTCCACTTATTTTGCATTGATAAGCTATTCCAGCTTCATTTAGGTGCTCAGAGAATAACTCGCTTTTTAATGCTGCTTCTAAACCTAATTCGTCTAATAGACGAGGTCTCAGCCAGTGCATTAACCTGTATACCGAGTCATACATATGGCTTGAAACGTTTTGGAGTCTTGTAATTGTCGATGCTAACTCGTTATGGTTGGCTGTTTTCTTTTCTAATATTGCAATATTTGTTTTTAAAGCTGTCAGGTTTTGACCTATATCATCATGTAATTCTTGTGAAAGCTGGCTTCGCTCAGATTCTTGAACATTAACAACTTTAGTTGCTAAGTTTTGAGTTAACGTACTAAGTTCAATTAATTCTTTATTTTGCTCTAATAATGCGGATTTAGACTTATTTAATTCAGTAACAAATGCACTGAGCAAAAGAGCCAGAACGCTGTAACTTATTATGTAAAGTTGCGTAGTCAGGAGTAACTCGGTTTCATTCACACCATAGACGTTAATGAGTAAGGATATAACAGTTACACTTGCATAGCTCAGAGCCCCTAAGGCCCCGTATCGATAGCTAAACCATATCAACGGAAATATAGCGAGCATTCGCAAGAGGTAGAGTGATTTAGGTTCAAACAGGTAAACCCCAATGAAAACAGTGAGGCAAAAACACAGCTGCACTAAAAGCGTACTAACCTCTTTAGTTATGAGTTTATTTAATTGCTGGTAAATTGTTTTAGCATGAAACGCGAAAAGCAACATGATAAGTGTCGTTATGATACCGCCAAGTTGATGGGCTAACATCATTTCAAAACGATCTTCATCAGCAATAAGCCGGTACTTATTTTGGCTATCACTCGGTAAGATAATGAGCATTGATCGTATAAAGCGATATGAAATTGCAATAAATAATACTGTAACAGCACTTTTAACAGTTTGAATATCTAATCGAACTTTGAAAAGCTTTGCCAGCAGAAGAGGAGTAAGAATCAAAAACTCTCGGCATGCAGAGCTAACAAGTCTATAGGGGATATCATCAAGAGGAACATCATAAAAATACCAAACATAACTGATTTGTCCTAATGTAAAACCTACAGCTAATGCAGGCCAATAACGTAAAGGAAAAAACAGATAACAAACTACTCTGAAGCCAACCGGAAAGTACCAACTAACAAAGTCCTCGTACACTACATAGTTAAAAGAAAGCAAATATAGGCTGTTTTCGATAACTGGTGCTATTAAAACTATTAAGCACGAAAACAGTACAAACTTTACTATGTCACTGCGCTGTGTGCTCTTCAAATTGAGGGCTAGCGGAACAAAGTAACTTTTGTTGAAAACTCTATCCATGAGTAAGCATAACCTTTTTATAATATGTAAACTTGCGTCGTATCAAACTGTTGTTTGGCGCTAGGGTTACACAAAGTATAACGTTGTGTAACTTGAATTTCAGCTTTATTTCCAATAAGTTGTAATAAATGCCCTTTTGCAATATCTGACATATTACGCTTATGCTTTACAATTACTTCACGACCTAAAGCTCCTTGCAAGCGTGGTTTCGGGAAAGCTGTTTTGGTTACCGGCTTGATATGCTCGCACTGAGTAAAATAATCTAAACATTGCTGTTTTGCTTTATTGATGGTCTCATCGTTGCTTTTGATTATGTCTACATTTTTAATGAAATGAACAAACGCGGCATTTCGTGAAGTAAAGTTAGCCGTAACATTAGCTAAGGCTTTTGATTCTGGCCATTTACGCATGACTACATATTTATTTTTACCTGTTTTGACTAGGTTAGTAGACCCTTTTGTCATTTTACTTGTCCACTCAATACGATAATTTGACTCACCAATGCAATGTAGTAATACGGTGATGTTGTGAAAGTGGCTTGTTTCCCCTGCGATCTTCTTCATGGCTATTTCCTTGTCATTTTGGGTAAGCTTACAAGGAGATAAACAATAAAATTATTTCCACTTTTCTTAGGCTTATAAGAATTTTTCTTACCTGAGTGCGTTTTTACCGCGTTATAATGGGGATTAATCAATACATGGAGTTGTTATGAAATTTGCACTTATTGACGATCATCAAATGGTAAGAGAGGGTTTTAGGGCTCTCATCGAAGAGGAAGATCCTGATTGGCAAGTTAGCTTTGAAGCAAGTAGCTACAATGAGTGTCTACAAAACTTAGGTGATATTGATATAGATTGCTGCGTTATTGATATTTCGCTACCAGATAGAAATGGGTTAGAAGTAGCTGAGTTAATAGGCGAGAAGCTACCAGGTGCTAGGCGTATAATTTTGAGTATGTACGAGGAAAAATCTTACATTCAAAGAGCGTTAGACATAGGTGTTGATGCTTATCTATCGAAACGAGATGCAGCTGAAGAGTTAATAACAGCAATACATTCTATCTTTAAAAACCAACTATTTTTAAGCCCTTCAATTAACACGCATTTCTTAAAACCTCAAAAAACTGACAGTGTATTAAACAAATTAACGCCAAGAGAATTAGAAGTTTTTAAGCTACTTGCACAGGGCTTTAATGCGAAACAAGTTTCACAACTGATTGATATAATGCCTAAAACGGCTCATGTTCATCGTGCAAGCATTATGAGTAAACTGAACTTAACTTCGCAAATTCAAATTACTAAACTAGCTCTTGAAAAAGGGGTAATTCTTATTGATGAAATAGGCTAGTTTTAAGACGCTATTAAATCTCAAAAAACATACTGTTTTTAACTAGTTAGTCATATATACCAGGCTTAAACTCATTCCAAAGCGATGGAGCAATGACACATTAGCCTTACAGTTGAGCTCGAAGGACTGTCATATCAGTGCTAAGAGCTGCACTTGCCAGAGTCTTCCTAAATAAAATCTTCTGCTGAACAATCCGCTTAAATACTACGACAAAGTCTTCACACTAAATTTGATAAATTCACTGTATATCTATAAAGCAGGTTATTTCATGAAGACGTTAATATTATTTATTTTGACATTAATTTTTCTTAGTGGCTGTAAACAAAGTCATTTAGATATTTTCCCTGAGCTCTCAGGTGAGCGGTTGCTGTTGCAAGAGCTTTCGGTCGCACAAATGAAGGCTGATATAGATGCTTTGTTAGAGGGGGTGATCAAGCGCCATCCTGACATAGAGGAATATGCAAACCTAGCTGTGCTAAGAGCCAAAGCTGAACAGCTTAAAGCAAGCCTAAACAAGCCACTTAATCGCGTGGAGTTTTATCGAGTGGTCGGTAGCTTAACGTCCTATTTTCAAGATGGACATTCATTTCTCATATGGCCTTATCAAGAATTAAATAAGCTGCGTGAAGCAGGGCATAATACGTTTCCACTTGCTGTAAGTGTTAATGAGAAAGGCAAGCTGCAGCTTAAACACGCGTATAGCTTAGGTGAACAGCGTATTCCTATCCTGTCAGAAATAATCTCAATTAATGGTGTAAATGCAGACCTTCTTTTATCACAGCTGGCGCTCTATGCTGGTGGCGAAACCGCTTTATTGCGTGAGCACGCTGTGGCGATGAGGTTTGGAATCGCTTTATGGGCGCGCTACGGTTGGTTAGATAACTTTGAGGTTCAAGTTTCCACCCCTGAGGGGATTAAAGCCTTTCACTTTGAATCTCAAAAAAAGTGGCCTAAAGTAGATGAAAAAGCACAAGGATTTGTTGCCAGTTACTCAGATAAAGCACATTATTACAAGCAGTTGTCTAATGATGTTGGGTTTATTTATTTAGGCCATTTCGATATCGAGCCACGTGAGTTTGAGCGCTTTATTGATCAAACATTTAGTAAGATTAAACAGCAAAACGTGAAGCAACTGATTATCGATATTCGCGATAATCCCGGGGGCAATACAGATACTGTTACTTATTTATCACGGTATTTAGCTGACAAACCTTTTAGGTTAATTTCAAAGCTTAAAGAAAAGTTAAATGAAGAGAATAGAGGCTGGTTCAACAACAAAGGAGAAGTTGGTGATATTGTGGTAACTGATTGGGATGATTGGGAATCACCAATAAATAAAGCGCAGCGCTTTGATGGCGACACCTTTTTATTAATTGGGCCTGTGACTTATTCAGCATCAATAGTGCTAGCCACCACTTTAAAAGACAATGGATTTGCAACTTTGGTAGGTGAGACAACCGGCGGGTATGCTAATCAGTCTGCTCAAGGGAATCTGTTTAACTTACCTAACTCAGAGTTACGTGCATATGTAACAACAAGAATGCTAGTTAGACCTAATGGCGAATTGGCACGTCGTGGTGTTACACCACATTACAGTTTAAGCGACTACAATTTAAATGCCTGCAAACATGTGCAAGCAGATAATGCCTATGCATTTACTAATGCTAACCAACAAGATAAAGCACTTAGATTAATCGGCTTGCTACTAAGCGGAGAGCTTCAACAATGCGAACAAGAAGTTGAGTAACACGATGACACATCGCACTAGTTCAGTATTAGTCGTAGAAGATACACATGATATCGCTATTCAGCTTTGTGACTTTTTAGAGCAAAAAGGTTTTTTGGTTGATTATGCCGCAACAGGAAAGCATGCGATTAGGCTTGCAGCAGAACATAATTATGATGTGATTGTGCTAGATTTAATGTTGCCAGATATGGATGGTATACAGGTTTGCAAAGAAATTAAGCAAACCTGCGATACTCTAGTGCCTATTTTGATGTTAACTGCTCGAGACAGTATAGAGCATAAAATTGAAGGGTTCGGGTCGGGAGCTGATGACTACTTAACAAAGCCTTATGTTCTTGAAGAGGTTTTTTTACATTGCCTCGCTCTTACCCGTCGCAATAAGCTTCATCAAACAAAAGTGATGGAAATAGGTGAGTTAAAAATAAATATTAGTACCAAAGAGGTTGAACGTCAGGGGCAGGAAATCAAACTATCAAGTAAAGACTTTGAAATATTATGTCTTATTGCTGAAGCCTATCCTAATGCGGTGAGTAAACGCCATATCGTTGAAAAAGTGTGGGGTTCAGATGCACCAGAAACGGATGCGGTTAGAAGCCATATGTATACCTTAAGAAACGCCATAGATAAGCCATTTGATACCCCGATAATAAAGACGGTCCATGGTATTGGCTTCAGACTTATCGCTAAATGACCAAAAGAAATGCAATGAAGCACAAAGCAAACACTCATATTTCTAATGCAATTACTAAACTGGTGTTTGCGATCACGCTGACATTAACACTCCTTTACAGCATCTTCGTACTAGGTTACTCCTGGGTGATTGAAGATAATATCTTCAATCGTCTTGTCGCGCAGCAGGCCAGTAGCATTAAGCACAATTATCACATGACTGGAAAAGTCGATGTATCAGATAAACAAATATATCAATTGTTTAAAGGTTGGCAGCAAGTACCCACAGAGATAAGAGAAATAGTGAAGAGTGAGCCAAATCGTGTTGAGTATCGTCTTGCTGATGGAAAAACTTACCACCTGACACGATTTTATTTAGGTGACAATGAGTATGTGCTGCTTGCTGATGTAGCAAGGTTTGAAGTAAGCCGAGATTATTTTAAAGGCATGCTTGTGTGGTTGGTTGGGTTTAGTGTTATTGCTTGTTGTTTGGTTGCCTTGTTAGGCTGGCGAATGGGACGGAAAATAGCAAAGCCGCTCGAATTGTTAGCGTACACAGTGAAAAAATTAGAAAAAGGAGGTGAAGCAGCGTTTCAGCAGTCTATTAAGCATATGCCAAATAATGAAGTTGGCCAGTTGGCTGATGCGATTGAACATAGCTTTAAGCAACTTAATGATGCACTCGCCAGAGAGCGCGACTTTACTAAAGATATAAGTCATGAAATTAGGACACCAATCAGTGTGTTGCAAAATGCCCTTAGTTTAGGCTCTGATAGTGCCACACTAGCAGAGCAGCAAAGCGATGAAATATACTTTTCTGAGCAGGCTGTAAAACAAATGCGCAGTGCAACCCAAAAGCTAACCCAAACAACAGATGTGTTGTTAGCGCTTGCACGAAATGAATCTTCTATCGCGCAATCAGTGTCACTCAACCGGCTTATCGAAGACTGTGTACTGAATCATTTTGCATTGAACCATTCGCAAAAGGGTCTATCGCTTGAGCTTGAAATTGATATGCCTAATGACGAGGTGATTATTGCCAACCGTAATTTGCTTGAAATCTTAGTGAACAATTTGCTGTCGAATGTCGTTGCTCATGCAAGTGAAAAAGATGTTCAACTGCGCATTAGCAAATCAAGTATTCGAATGACCAATTACTTTGCACACCCCTTACCGCTAAACCTTACATCAAGTGGCAGTAAAGCCGCTAATAGTACAGGTATTGGCCAAGGTTTAAGTTTGATTGAGCGTATTTGCACGGCATGCGGATGGACTATGAATGTTGAAATAGACACTGAGCAGCAACGTTTTTCGGTAGTTATCAATCTTAAATAGTAAAAATAAATCAACTTTCTTCACAAAAGCGCGACACACCAGAACGTAAAATTTATCTCATCAACTAGGAGATATATTATGAAAAACGTTCTGATAATCATAACTTGCAGCATCATCATGCTTACGAGTGTGTTGTTACCTTCTCAGTCAAAAGCAGCCACATCAGTTGAGGTGCAAAAGCCAAGTAAAAAAATAGCGATGTTAATTTCTGGCCACGGACATAGTGACCCTGCTTTATCTTACGACCTAGAGGAGTTGGTGCAAAGTTATCTTATTTTTCACCGCAATAATGTCGAAATAGACATTGTTTCACCTAAGGGCGGTGCAGTTTTGGTCAAAAATAATAAGGATAAGCTTACTCATGTTAGCGAGTTCAAAACCAAAACGTCAGGACTTGATAAGTTAGCTAATACCTTATCTGCAGAGCGTGCAAGTGACAATGACTACGATGCGCTGTTTATTGTTGGTGGGGATGGCGCTGTATTTGACTTGCCTTTCGATGTAAATACTCAACGCTGGATCACCAAGTTCGCTAAGACTAATACGCCGATTGCCGCTGTATGCCATGGTCCAGCTGCGCTCGTAAATATACAACTGGATGATGGTCGGTATTTTGTTGCTGATAAATACGTAAATAGCTTTACATATTTAGAAGATCACGCTTTTAAAAAAGAGAACATAGATAAGTACCCAATGATCGTTCAAACCGAGCTTGAAGCGCGTGGTGCTCACTTTATTGCAAATAGCCCTATGCTGCCTTTTGTATCGCGTGACGGCAATTTGATCACCGCGCAAAACCCAACCTCAGTGGCGAAAGCGGCGGAAGCGCTTTTAATTACCATCGGTATCACCCCCGTTGCTCGTGAAGCGTTTAAAGATGAAGCGACCATGGAGTTAATCGCAATGGCGCGTAGCATGGGGGTGTCGCAATTAGATATCGCGATGAGTAAAAACCCCGCTCGCTACGACACCATGTATTTAGCACTATATGGATTATATGGATATAAGTTGGCACAAACGGCTCAAGATAAAGCACTTGAACTACAGTTAATGGAAAAGATTGCCGAGTATTTTAAACATCCACAGTATGCAACTCACATGATCAGTACCTATCTAGAAATAGGGAATAAGCAGCAAGCAAAACGACACTTTAACATTGCTAAACAACAGTTTACTGACTTTGAGTTACCTGTAAGTTTAGCCGATAAGTTAGACTGATAGCACAAAGACTCAAAGTTATGAGTATAAAAATCGAGTAAATAATATAAAACTTCTCGAATGAACGAAGCCAAAATCAGTCTACGGCTAGGTTGAGTAGAGCTCTCTTAAACTTGCTTGAGTATTCAAAAGAGCGTTATTAATGTTAAGAATAGGCTTAAAGGCCTATTCTGCCTTACATACGGCTACGATAGTCGAGCTGGCAAACACAAACATACTGGCAAAAATCCTTTTGTATTCAGTATTCTTTATGAGAAATATGACTATTTAAGTAGAGCAAACTCTGATTTCTAACTCACTATTGCGTTTAAAAACAGCATAATCTATCACCCACTGAATTAAGTTAATGCTTTGTTACATATTTTCGATTTTGTACTAAGCTTAATCTCACAACTTAATTTAGTATTTTATTCTTAATATGATGGCAATTTATTAGTGGCTGCACAGTTCTTATTACTGTAGGTGCATGCTGCAACAGTGTTTAAGTCTGTAAAAAACTACCTAATGCCCACCTGTGAAGTGTTGGTTCTGTCTGAAGATTATTGACTGAGTAATATGTCGCTATTACGGCGCGAACGATAGAAATATGTATTTACCTGTAAGGTCTTAATATAGGGGTTAAGATTATGATTCAGTCCATGCTAGGAACCATAAAAGGTAGGCTAAGCGCAGGGTTATCATTGATGTGTATGCTGATCGTGTTATCAGGAATACTCTCTTTGTATTACGTTAATCAGCTTGAAAATCAGCTTAATCAACTCAGTGATGAAGTTGTGCCAGTGATGGAAACTACGGATGATTTGATTGCAAATTTGTGGGAGTCCGCAAAAGTCGCTAACGAGATCTTAGCAAGTGAAGAAATCCCCGAATTAAAAGCCCGAACCGCTGAAATTAAAGAGCTAGCAAAGCTATTTGATGACACAGAGCAAGAGCTACTCACTTTAATTAGTAAACCTGAGCAAGTAGCGTTAATAAAAAAAGCGTCTACCGAGCAAGATGAGTTTTTATCTCATGCGCTAAAAATGTCTGAACAGAAGCTAATTGAACTTGAAAAAGAAATCATCTCTGAGAAATTACTCGATGAGTTTGATAGTTCAGGTGCAAAGCTGATCAGTATGCTCGATGAATTTGCAGTTGAAAATGAAGAAGAAATGCAAAAAGCAGAAGATGAAGGCGATGCGCTTGTCGCTCGAGGCGGCTCTGCGAGTGCCGTGAATGATGTGCTTGGTTCTTTATTTGAAAGTGACTACCCAGTTGTTGAAGCCGCTTTAAAGTTACAGCGTTTGGTTATTGAAATGCAGGATACCTCGGGTGAGTATTTAGCTGAGGAAGACCCAGCTAACCTTCCTAATATTCAAAAAGAATTTGAAGCCCTAGCTAAACAAGCTGATGAATATTTTACTGTGCTTACTAATTTAGCTGAGTCAGACGAAGATAAGGAAGATGCAAAAGTACTGATCGCTTCATTTAATAATTGGGTAACTAGCGCAAATAATGAAGATGCCTTATTTGATTCTTATCGAGATCAGTTATCAGCAGAAGCGCTTGCCGATCAATTAACAGAAGAATTAGAAGTTGATGTTGATAATGCCGATGCTTATTTTGAAGAGATAGCCGAAGAGGCTGATGCTTTTTCAGACAACGCAGATGAAAAAGCGGCAGAAGTTCTTAATCAAGCTTTTTTTGGCATTCTGTCTTTAACAGCCATTGCTATTGTCATCGGTGCTCTTGTCTTGATCGTTTCTTATAAAACGGTATTAGCACCAATAGACACTTTATTAAATAGCATGGAGAGTATCGCTGAAGGGGAAGGAGATTTAACTCAGCGAGTTGACGCATCATCGCAAGATGAACTCGGGCAGTTAGCTAGAGCATTTAATCAGTTTGTTTATAAGGTGCAAGTTCTGGTACAAGAAATTTCGACTGCTACCAACGAAATTGTTGATTCAACAGATAGGCAAAGAGATATAAGTGTCCGTTCAAAAGAGGCTATATTACAACAAGGTACAGAGACTGATTCAGTTGCTACGGCAATGAATGAAATTACAGTGACTGCGCAAGAAGTTGCGCGTAGTGCAGCAAATGCGGCGCAGTCAACCGATGAAGCAAGTAATGAAACGAAAGCGGCTAAAAGTGTGGTACAGCAATCTATTTCTTCTGTTCAACAGCTAGCCAGTGAAGTAGAGAAGTCTTCTCAAGTAATTGGGGCGTTAGCCACTGATGTGGTTGAAATTAGTAAGGTACTCGATGTAATAGGCGGCATTGCGGAGCAAACAAATTTACTTGCGCTAAATGCGGCAATTGAGGCTGCTCGAGCAGGAGAGCAAGGCCGGGGATTTGCCGTTGTAGCAGATGAGGTTCGCTCGCTTGCAGCGCGAACACAGCAAAGCACAGCAGAAATAAACGCGATGATTGAGCGTTTACAAAAAGGCTCTCAAGGAGCAGTAGACGCAATGAAACAAAGCAAAGAATTTGGTAACTCCTCAGTAGCAAGTTCACAAGAAGCTGGTCAGTCGCTTGATGTTGTTTTTTCGTCAATGGATACGATTAACGATATGAATACGCAAATTGCGACAGCTGCTGAAGAGCAAACCACAACCATGGAAGATATCAATAGAAACATCAATTCTATTGTGCAAATTTCTCAGCAAACAATGGAAGCATCTGAAGAAAGTATGGAAGTGAGTCAAAGTCTCGCTCGATTAGGAGAGCAATTAAGAAGCTTGGTTAATCAATTTAAATATTAATCTTCTGCAAGCCTGTGGTAAGTGCCATAGGCTTTTGTATATGAGCGCAGGGTAAGGCTTTTTACTTTCTCAAATAAAATCCACTGTGTTCACATTAAAACTGAATCATAATTACCTGCTCTTAAGTCGTTTCTCACTCTTAGTAAACTAGGAATTTTTCTTAGCCATACTAAGAAAGTCTCTCATTACTATAACGGCTTGTTCTTTATATCCTTTGTATAAAATTTACTTATGCTTAAAGGATTGAAAATGAGTGTTATTGAGGGAAGTACTAGGGAGTTTGGCAATACGACTATACTCCTTCACAGCTTGGGCTCTTCTTGTTACAGAATTGAATGGTATAGCCGGATGACGGGTGCATCGACGAGTTTAGCAAGGCTCAAGCAAGGCAAGTACGTTGTTATTCGTAAGTGGGCGCAAGTAAAAAATATGTCTGATGTTTCGAGTGAATTTAGTAGTCGAAATAGCGCGTTGATCCATTTTTTAAATAACGTTGATATTGTTAAGTCCCATGATGAATGGATCAGTGCCGCTAAGCAGCATTGTCTAAATTTGTTTGTTGAAAATGAGGGGCTTAAACCTGTAACTAAAGCGAGCTTTCCTAAACCGAGGTTGCAAGGTGCAATTGGTAAAGAAGTTGTTGTTAAATCGAAGTTGGGTGAAAAGGAAATAGCGCATGGTTTGTTGTTACAGCTTATTGGTAATCAAGCTGAAATACAGCTTGCGAATAATAAGAAAAAGTATCTCACCAAGCAGGTTTATTTAAGGTAAGTGTAAGTATTCAAATATCAAAGTACACTTCAATTTTAAATCCATCTACTTCAGTAACAGTGTATGTGCCGCCAAGAGCGATAACTCGCTCTTCAATGAATGATAACCCGTAGCCACCAGACTCTTGCTGTGTGGTCTTGGTTTTTCCATTATCCGTAATAGTAAGGCGTATATACTGTTCGTGAGTGTTTAAGCTAAGCCTTAGTTCAGTGGCTGTGCTGTGTTTGACGCAGTTTGTAACCGCTTCTTGGCAAATTCTGTAAATAGCTGTTTGGTGTTCATCTGATATTGCTGAACTTAAGTTTATTTCAGCTACGTATTTGATCGATGCTTTACTTAGCAGAGAGTTAAAGCGTCCTTCTTTAAGAGCTTGCTCTAGCCCAAGCTCATCAAGCTCTCTAGGTCTTAAGTGATGCATAATTTGATAGACAGAGTCATACATTGCTTTTGCATTTTCTTTTAGGCCTTCTACGAGGGCATTTTCATTATTTTGTTGCGCTATCGACAGTACCGTCAGGTCAGTTTTAAGTGCTGTTAGATTTTGGCCTAATTCGTCATGAAGTTCTTGAGACAAGTACTTTCGCTCATTTTCTTGCACAGTCACCATACGTTTAGCAAGTTGTTTATTTTTCTCAAGAAGCGCAGTGAGTTTTTCGTTGCTGGCTTGTAGCTGATTATTTTTGATCTTTAATTCGTTAGTGGCGGTTCCTATTAGTAAGCCAGTTACTGAGTTAGCGAGGATAAATAATTGGCTAATGTAAGTATTGGTCGCATCTTGGGTGATGCCAGCTTGTGCAGCGATCAGAGCATTACTTACCACAGCACTTGCTATCGCTCCTTTAATACCAAATTTATAAGAGAACCAGATTACAGGTAGAAGTGAACAAAGGCGTAGTAAGGGGTAAAGATCCGAGTGGTTTAGGTAACTTACTATATAAAGAAATGCTAGTGCTAATAAGCTTAATAAAATAACCGCATGATGACGAGAAAGCATTCGGCTATAACTTTGGCTTAGTAACAATAATGCCGGAGTGACTAATAATGTCCCCGTCAAGTCACCTAAAGTCATATTGAGTTGATATTGTAATACTTGCTTACCTTCTAACCAGGTTGTGAATTCAAAGGCGCTCGAAAATAAAAACCATTTTAAAGAAGCTGAAATAACAGCAAGTAGAATTAGCGACAAAGAACCTGAATTAGAGGTAACTTTTGGCGGCCAGCGGCTTTTCTTAAAGCTGTAGACAATAGCCATATAAGTTAACTCTTGGAAGAAACCGTGAAATAAATCAAAGCTCCATTCGCCATTGTAATAGACACTTAAATACGACGCATAAACTCGAAAAGCAATCCAAAGCATTGGCCAAAAGCGCACAGGCAAAATAACAAAAAATGCAAGCTTCACTCCTGCAGGAAGGTAAATGGCGCTACTTTGGGCAACGGTTTCTAAATGATTGCTCACCCAAGAGGATAAATATAAGGCTAAAAAGTAAAGCGCAAACACCAATAACTGGTTAAATACTTCAGTTATAAAGCTATGTGAAGAATACTTTGTTGAAACGAGCTTATGCCAGTTCATCAAGTGTGATCATCCCGGACTCTATAGCAATTTTTAATAATTCAAATGAATTAGTGACTTCAAGTTTGTTGTATATATTCGTTTTATGTACGTGGGCTGTTTTGGGCATCATATCGAGTTGTTGCGCTACTTGTTTAGCATTTAGCCCTTTGGCAAATAAGGGAAGTGCCTCTTTCTCTCTTGGCGTTAAAAAAGAAAGTTTGCTTGCAGGGGAAGTGGTATTAAACTTCACATCTTCACTGATATAGCGCCCTCCTTTAATAACTGAATTGACCGCATCAATTAAAGCTTCAGATGCTGAGCGTTTAGAAACATAACCTTGAGCGCCGAGCTTTAAGGCGTTGCTAACGTAAGGCTCGTAGTCATACATAGAAGCAACAATGGTTTTTATGTCGGGAAAGTGAGTGTTTAAATAAGCTAGAAATGCGAGCCCGTTTTCACTGTCATGCATTGAAATATCTACAATAAATACATTCGGTTGCTCTAAGTTAACAGCAAGTTTTGCCTCAGTGACTGAGCAGGCTTCTATGATAACTTGCCACCCGCTTTGTAGCTCTAATAGTTTTTTAAAGCTATCTCTAACCAGTTGATGATCTTCAATGATTCCAATTCGCATAACCCCTCCATAGATTTTTATTATATCCTCAATTCAATGAGTTATGTCTAGGAATTATTCTTATATAAATTAAATACGCGTTGATATGCCGTGATTTTAACAGCACTAAGCTTTAGGAAAGTTTCTAGTTTAAACGCTATATTTTCTGAATCGTGGTAATTATTGATCTCGGACAAGGTTGCTGCGTTGACTCTGTTTGTTGCAGTGATAAAGTGAAGTTGAACCTTATTTTTAGTCAAAGGAGTTGCCCATGCTAGGTGAAAAACACTCGTTGTTAAATGAGTTTCCAGAGTTTAATGAATTAATCCACAGTCTTGTGAAAACTGACGCTCATTTTAAAAAAACGATGCAGCGTTACGATGATATGGATAAAGAAATCCGTGAGCTTGAATTGCAAAACTCACCCATTGAAGATGCTGACATGCATGAAAAGAAGCATCAACGTGCCGTGCTAAAAGATGAGCTTTATGACTTTTTAAAAGCAAATGCTTAATAAATCATATTAATAATGATACCCCTTGCACTCAGACTCTCAGCAAGGGGTATTTCTTTTTTACTTTCACTCCCTAATCGTTGTTAATCGCAATATCCCTTTACTCAATCAAGGTTATGGTAGTCTTAGCGCGATTTTTTCAGGTAACAATGGAATAGTGCTTTGCACTGACTAGGATTAACATGATTAAAAAAAATATGATTACAACTTCATTAGCACTAATGGGTGTTGTCGCTGTAGGTAGCGCGCACGCTGATGAAGGGCAGTGGCAACCGCATCAATTAAAACAATTACAAAGCGAGTTTGACCGCGTTGGTATCGAATTACCGGCTTCACAAGTGGCAGATCTTAACCAGTATCCACTCAATGCAGTGGTTGGTTTAGGCTATTGCTCTGCATCATTTGTGTCACCAAAAGGCTTGGCGGTAACTAATCATCACTGTGCTTATGGCGCGATTCAAAATAACAGCACACCAGAAAATAACTTAATTGACAAAGGCTTTTTAGCAGCTGACTTATCAAAAGAGCTACCTGCAGGCCCACAAGAGCGTTTGTATGTCACTGAACAAGTGGATGATGTCACTGAGCGCGTACTGGGTAACTTACCCGCAGATCTACACGGCAAAGCGCGTTATGAAGCGATTCAAGCAAATCGCAAAGCCTTGATCAGCGAGTGTGAGTCAGATCCTAACTATCGTTGTACGGTACGTGATTTCCACCATGGCTTAGAGTACTTCATGATCAAGCAACTCATGATCAAAGATGTGCGCTTAGTGTATGCCCCGGCAGAAGCGCTGGGTAACTTTGGTGGTGACATCGATAACTTTGAATACCCACGTCATACGGCCGATTTTACCTTTGTACGTGGTTATGTTGGTAAAGATGGAAAACCTGCTGATTACAGCGAAGATAACGTACCTTATGAGCCAAAATCTTTCTTAAAAGTGAATACCAGCGGCGTAAGCTTAGGTGATGGCGTGCTGGTGGCAGGTTATCCGGGGCGTACTAGCCGCTATAAGCTTGCAGACGAAGTAAACTATTCAGCGAGTTGGTATTACCCAACATTGCTTAATACTTACAACATGACCCTTGATGTGATTGCCAAGCAAAGCAAAGGCGATGAGCAAGCACAAGTAAAATACGCCTCTCGTGTAAAAAGCACTAACAACCGTTTAAAGAAACTGGAAGGCTTACAAGATGGCTTTAAAGTAACGGATATTCCGGGTATTAAAGCCGCACAAGAGCAAGAGTACCTAGCTTGGTTTGCACAAAGTGATGAACGTAAAGCTTACGCAGATTCATATCATGCATTGAAAGCATTGTTAGTTGAAGCACATGCTCAGCAACAAAGTCACTTTTACTTTGATTATGCAAAACGCGCAGACTTACTAAGCACGGCGATTCGTTTATACCGCTTAGCAAAAGAGAGCGAAAAGCCTAATGCAGAGCGCGAAATGGGTTACCAAGAGCGCGACCTTCCTATGCTTAAAGCCCGTTTAGAGCGCTTGCAAAAGCAATTTACGCCTGAGGTCGATAAAGCCTTATGGTTAAGCTACTTAGGTAACTATTTAGCGCAAGATAAAGCAGCCCAAGTTGCGGCATTAAACGACGGCTTAGGCATCACAGATACCACTACCCAAGCCGAGCTTGAAGCGATTATTGCGTCTTTCTATGCTAAAACTGAGCTTACAGATGTAGCAGCACGCGTTAACTGGATTGGTAAATCTGTCGCAGAGTTTGAAGCATCAAACGACCCATTCATAAAGCTTGCTGTTGCCCTATACGATACCAACATGGCACAAGAAGCTGATGAAAAAGAAATGGCCGGTCGTTTAGCTGAAATTCGTCCGCAATATATGCAAGCAGTGATCGCTTTCAACAACGCTAAAGGTAAGCCAGTTTACCCAGATGCAAATGGCACTTTACGCGTAAGCTATGCACAAGTTGATGGTTACCCAGCAGCAGATGCTGTGTATAAAACACCTTTTACATCACTACGTGGTTTAGTAGCTAAACACACAGGTGAAAAACCATTTGTTGTTACAGATAAAGTACTTAAAGCATATAAAAAGCAAGCGTTTGGTGCGTACTACCGCGGTGACTTAGGTTTACCAGGTGTCAGCTGTAGTTTATTCAGCTTTGGTTGTGAGCCACAAGCGGCGAAACCACTTGAAGTAAACTCAGTACCTGTAAACTTTTTAAGTAGCGCTGATACCACTGGGGGTAACTCAGGTTCGCCAGTAATGAATGGTAAAGGTGAATTAGTAGGCCTTAATTTTGACTCGACTTATGAATCAATCACCAAAGATTGGTACTTTAACGCCAAGATCACCCGTGCAATTCACGTTGATATTCGATACATGCTTTGGTTAATGGAAGAAGTTGATAACGCAGGTTACCTACTAGATGAAATGACCTTAGTTAAATAACTAAGCTATGTGAATAATAACCGCAGCAATCGCTGCGGTTTTTTTATGTCTCTATTTTATGCCAGTCTAACGTTTTTAATTTGTTTATTTTCAATACTTTTGTAATGTACAAAGCAGATACTTTTACTTGGGAAAAATAATGAGCGCCAAACAAATAATAAACGCCATTTCAGTCAGTGTTGTGGCAATAACGGCAAGCTTTAATGCCAGTGCAACGAATACCGAAGCAATGTGGCCGGGCACCGCTTACAATCAGCAAATTCCAACATTTAAACAAGTGCTTGGGTACGATGTAGGTGAGCGCATTACCAATTACAGCGATATGCGTCGTTATTTAAGCGCCCTTGAACAAGCTGCGCCTGATCGTATTAAAGTGTTTAAGTACGCAAACAGCTGGGAAGGTCGTGAACTGGTTTATGCAGTGGTTGGCACTGCGGATCATATTCGCTCATTAGAAACCCTCGCCAATAACACCCAAGCCTTGGCTGATCCGCGTATTACCTCTGAAAAAGAAGCTAAGTCGCTAATTAAAAATTTACCGACGTCTGTGTGGCTTCAGTATGCCGTGCACGGTAATGAAATTAGCTCAACCGATGCTGCATTATTTACTGCATATCACTTACTCGCAGCCCCGAATGATGCTGTTAACAGCAAAATTTTAGATAACACAGTGGTGTTTATCGACCCATTACAAAACCCTGATGGCCGTGAGCGCTTTGTTACTCGTTATTATGCAACTGTCGGTCTTGAGCACAGCGCAGACAGGTTAAGTGCAGAGCATAATGAGCCATGGCCAAGAGGCCGAACAAACCATTATTTGTTTGATATGAACCGTGATTGGTTAGCGCTTACTCAGCCTGAAAGTAAAGGTAGGGTGGCTGCAATCAATAAGTATAAACCGCAAGTGGTGGTTGATATTCATGAAATGGGCGGCGACCAATCTTACTACTTTGCACCGGCTGCTCAGCCATTTAATCCGCATATGACGAAAACTCAAATCGCTAACATGGATGCGATTGGGCAAAATCACGCGAAGTATTTTGATGAGTTTGGCTTTGATTATTTTACCCGTGAAATCTTTGATGCCTTTTATCCAGGTTACGGTGATAGCTGGCCAGTATTTTATGGTGCATCAGCATCAACTTACGAAGTAGGCTCAGCTCGTGGTCATGTATTTGAGAAAAATACCGGCGAGCTACTCACTTATTTTAATACTGTAAAACGTCAGTTTGTGGCCTCAATTTCAACTGCCGAAGGGGCTGCCAATCAGCGTGAAAAATTATTGGGTGATTTTTACCAATATCAAGTCGATGCGATTGATTCGGGTAAAGATAGCAAAGAGCGTGTGTATATCTTACCTAAGCAAAGTAACCGTGAAGGCGCTCATAGACTAGCAACCTTAATGGCTGAGCATGGTGTTGAAGTTAAGCAAGCAACCGAAGACTTCAAAGCCTGTGGCGTTAAGTATAAAGCGGGTAGCTATTTTATTGATACCGCGCAGCCGCGTGGGGTATTTGTGCGTACCACCTTTACCGACCAAGTAGATATGGCAGAGGCATTTGTAAAAGAGCAAGAAAGACGCCGAGCTCGTAATCTGGATGATGAAATTTACGATGTAACAGGTTGGTCACTGCCAATGATGTTTAATGTTGATAGCGATAGCTGTGGTCGTGCTGTAAGCGCAGACAGTAAAGCGGTTAAGGCCGACGACACATTGCTTGGCAAAGTGAATAACCCTGAAGCCTCAGTGGCTTATATTGTTGCTTGGGGTGATACGGCTGCAGCACGCTTTTTAACCTCAGCACTGCAAGCTGGCATTAAACTGAAAAGTGCTGACCAAGCATTTGTATTAGGTGATAAAACTAACTACCCCGCGGGTAGCTTAGTAATCGAAAAGCGCCTAAACGATAAAGACCTACTCAGCAAAATTAGCCAAATTGCTGAGCAAACAGGTGCAATAGTAAATGGTGTTGACTCAAGCTGGGTGATTGAAGGCCCAAGCTTTGGTAGTAACAAAACAGTGCCAATGGTCGCACCAAAAGTGGCGATTGCATGGGATGCACCGATCAGTGAGCTAAGCGCCGGTAACACCCGTTTTGTTATTGAAAGACAGCTTGGTTACCCCGTCACAGCGATTCGTACGCCAATGCTTGCATGGGCTGATTTAAGTGATTACCAAGTGCTTATTTTACCAGAAGGTAATTACGAGCAAGCACTCGGTAAATCGGGCGCGGCTAATTTAAAAAGCTGGGTTGATGCCGGCGGCGTGTTGATTGCCCTCGGTAATGCTAACCGCTTTACCACAAATGCTGATTACGGTTTATTGGATGTTAAGCGCGAGAAAGCTTACCGAGAAGATAAAGCCGACAGCAGCGATGATAAAAGCAGCAAAGTGGCAGGGCAGTTATTCACTTCTCGCGATGATTTAAAAGCAGCGAGCATTGAGCCACATACATCGCCAGACTATGTAGCTGGTGTACTTGCGAATGTTGAAGTAGACCAAGAGCATTGGTTAACCGCTGGAGTTGATAAAAGCTTAGTTGCAGTGGCTTACGGTAATGATATTTACACGCCAATAAAACTTAACTCAGGTAAAAACTTAGCATGGTTCACAGCTAAAGACGATGTGCTGGCAAGTGGTTATCTGTGGCAGCAAAATAAAGCACAGCTTGCGTATAAGCCATTGCTTGTTCACCAACCGCAAGGCAAAGGCATGGTGATTGGTTTTACACAATCACCAACTTATCGTGCTTACCTTGAAGGTATGAATGTAATGTTAGCTAACACGATTTTCCGTGCTGCAGCACATGCTCAGTAATTACTAAGCACAATAAAAATGGCACCTACTTAGGTGCCGTCTTTGTTAAGGGCGACATGCTTTTGCTGGTTTGTTTGCATTTAAGTTTAGATCAATCATCAAGCAGCGATCGTTTTCACCATCTGCTAGCTTTTCAAAAATCATAAGCGCTTTGCTAAGACCTACCTGTAGCGTACAAACATCAACGGTTTGTGCTATTTTCCCCACATCTTTGGGTATACATTGCCCCATTGTATTTAATTGCTGGGCCATGACTTTGTATGCTTTTAGGTGTGTTGTAGGAATGTCTTCAAATGCCAAAGTCCCTGCATTTCTGAGTAAATAAAAATCGCGTATAAAATCAAATAGAGTGACTCCTTTTAGTACGCGCTCAGAGTGTTGTGTTAAAGGCTTATTTATTGGACTTTCGTATAATCCTAATAGCTCGTGGAAACTGAATGAGAGTAACACGCTTCTAAAACTTTCCGGCCATTCCCTTGGTATAAAACGCCAACGCGTAAGGCCAGCGAGATGCCGCAAAGTAAACTGGTGATAGTCTTCACTATCTAGGATATCCGCAAGCCATTTCTCATCTGGATTATGCTCTGCTAAGTAACTGTATTCTTTTTCATAGGCAGGAAATAGTGTGTCAAAGCCAGCAATAGAATCAAGAAGTACGGTATCAACTTTGGCTTCACTGCCTATGATGCTGACCAATTTGTACGCCGGACGGTATGCACTTATTGAAGGAGCTTGAATGTTATAAAGGGTATTTTTTGCAGTTTTGATCAAGCTGGTGTCATTCATATGCATATGGCCGCCTATATGCAAACGTAGTCCAGTTTCCGCTAAGGTCGCTTGTGTATTGTTAGTTGGCTCTCTAGTGAGCTGAAAAGCATCGCTGCCATACAGCTCTTTAATCGATGCACTTTGTTGATCGTAAAACTCACCCATCGGAAAATGGCTAAATGCAATAAGCGTTTTATTTTGCTTTTTTGCTGCACTGACAATTTGCTTTATCCAAGTTATTAAATATGGTTTTTCAGTAAGTACTTTATTGTATCCAGCATTTCCAGAGCCTTTGAATGTTAGTTGATTGTTTTTAAACTCAGGTAAATACACATTGGCATCTATGGCTAAAAGCCATAATCCAGCAACGGGTTCCACTAGATAACTGGTGTCGGGGAGCATTGCACAGTGTTTTTTATCCTCGCTACACTGTTGATATTGGCGTTCTGACAAGGCTGCATGATCACTTGCAAAAGGTGTTTGCCAAAGCAAATCTTGGCTACTAGGCATTAAACCAAAATCAGCCATAGCAGAGACTATCTCTTGATAGCCACCATGAGCAATGCCATCATCGCAAAACAAAGTGTCGGTCTGTGACGCTTTACAGTTTTTATGATCTCGGCTAAAAATAGCAACTTCGCGTCCTTCATCGTTCAAAAAGTCAGACTTACCTGCTGCGGTTTTTATAGGTTTAACAGGATCATGGTTTCCTGGAATAGCAAAAAAACGCATGTCGTAGCGTTTTGTGTAATCATTTAATAATGCTTTTAGCCCCTTTAGGTGAGCAGGCTGTCCATCGTCAGTAAAATCTCCGGGCAAAGCGACTAATTTCACACCGCGTTCGGCAATATCATTTAAAGCCGCTATCAGAGCAAAGTAGTTTTCATTAAAAAGTCGCGTTGAGTGAAGCTGTGCTTTCATGCTGCGAATTGCAACGGGTTTGGTTTGGCTATCTAGTTTTACCCCTTTAAAGCCGCTTTGGCTAAAGTCAGCATAGATATCGTGAAAATGAACATCGGGAATAAATGCAATTTGTGTGTTTAGCTCTTTGCCATAGGTTTGAAGCGCCACAAAAAGCAGTGAAAATAGCGTTAATAATCGCATTTAAGTTACCTTGCTGAAAAAAATTGGGGCACAAAGGCCCCAATAATGTATTTAGAAATTGCCGCGTAAGCCTAATGAGAAGCGACGACCTGAGAACTCATACATAGTTGGGAAAGCCGGAGCAATAGTGTAGCCCGTTGTTTCTTCATCTGTGATATTGATCCCCTCAAGAGTGACTTTAAACATGTCGTTTATTTGATAGCCTAACGAGATATCTGTTTGACCGTAGGCATCGCGGTAAACAGGGTACATATCGCGTTCAATATACTCTACATACTTGTCTTTATAGTTGTATGAGATACGCGCATCAAAGCTGTCATTTTCGTAGTAGAAAGTAATATTGTAGGTTTCGTCAGCTAAGCCTTCTGGTGGTGTTGGAATCGCTAAATCAGAGGCACCTGTAAGTGAGTTATCAAGCGTCGTATAGTTAGCGTTAATACCAAACCCCTGTAACATTGGGTGAAAACGTGCAAATGGAATTTGTGCAATGAACTCGATACCACTTACATCGTACGAACCATCTGCATTTACTTTTTGATAAACATCAAAGTCGTAAACGCCATCCACAGTACCATTGTCATTATATTTAGTTACATCAGTAACAACACCTGTTAGAGATTCACGCACTACGCCTTCAATTTCTTTTTCGAAATATGAAACAGCAAGTAAACCACCTTCTTCTAAATACCACTCTAGGCCGGTTTCCCATTGATCTGCATAAGTTGGTTTTAAATCAGGGTTACCATCACGGTATTTAAATTCACTTAAACTCACAGTACGTTTATAAGCAATATCCGTTAATGCAGGGCGGATAAAGGTTTCTGATGCTGCCGCGCGGAATAGTAAGTTGTCAGTAAGCTCTAAGCTAAAGTTAATGCTAGGTAGAGTTTCTTTATAGTTACCTTCTTTTGAGATAGGTGCTGGCGTATAATTTGTGCTGCCATCATTAGCTTGCACTTGGTGATATCCTGAAGAATCTACATTGGTATCAATGTAACGAACACCGGTATTTAAAGTGGCAGGTAAGGTGCCAATTTCAAATGCAAAATCAGCCATCGCATAAATGGCGGTGGTTTTTTCTGACACTTCGTAGAATTGATCTGGTGCGTAGTCAACGCCGAAACCATCGTAACGTAATTCATTACGCGCATAGCTATTTGAAATTTGACCCCAGTCTTGTTTAGACGATACGTCAGATAAATACTCACCACCTGACACTAAATCTGAAATAGTATGTATTTCGCTATCAGCTAAGGTACGTGTGCCTACCCACGATGAATCACCCGCGCTAGGGCCTGTGATTCGGTTGCTACCATAATTACGTTGTTTTGATTTATCAGTATAACGCGCACCAAACTGAACTTTTGATAATGCAGGGAAGAAATCTAGTTGAAAATGGCGGCTAAAATCGAGTTGAGCTGCATATTTGTCATCAGAGATATCTTCAAGATTTACTTCATAGTAATCAAATGTATAAGCTTCAGGAGAATTATACATATCGAATGTGTCGGGGTTATCGCTGGCAATGGTTTCACCGCCTGTTGATGTGTAACGAGTGCGAGTAGGGCCATAAGCAGTGTGCTTTAAATTAGTTGTCTCAGCTAACTTATCTGCACCACTGTAGCCAACGACACCGTAAACTTCCCAGTCACCTATCATCCAATCAAGGGTTAAGCTAAATTGCTGGTAGTCTGTATCGCTACTATTTTCTTTGCTTAAAAACTCATGCTGCGTTGCGGCATAGTTAACATCAGTTAAAACGGTAATACCATAATCTGCAAGGGTGGTGTTATCGTAACTGTTTATTTTTTCTAATGCACTGATACTTGAAGCAGAATAGGCCGCGGCATCATACTGGTCTTCATGATTATCAAAGTTACCCAGTAGCGCATCAAAAGTGAGGCTAAATTCACTGCTCGGTTTGTATTGTAGTGATAAAGTTGCGCCCCATTTTTCTTGTTCAGTTAAGTAAGCTCTGTCGCCGACTTTATTTATAAACACAACGCGGCTGGTTTCATCTTTGTCGAAGCGATCATTGATAGTGATCCCCGTATCGCGCTCTAAAACGTCAACAGTTTGGTCTGATTGCCATTGTGATGAACCTGATTTTTCTGTCCAACGTGACAGAGGACGAAAATCAATACCAGAGTTACTATCTGTTCTATTTGTACGCTCTGAATAAGCGAATGAAGCAAGCGCGCCCCAATCACCAAAGGTATTACTCGCTAAAAACGCAAACTTAGGATCGCTTTGCTCAGAGATATCGTTATATGCGCCTTCAACCGATGCCACTATTTGACGACCATCATAGTCAAATGGGCGAGCAGTCGTAATTGCAACAGAGCCTGCAATACCACCTTCTTCATCTGCGGCTGTTGGCGATTTTTTAACGGTGACACTTTGAATAATTTCTGACGCAAACATATCAAATTCAACATCACGGCCACCACTGCCTGAGGCTGTCGCAAGGTTGTTAATAGAAACAAAGGTAAATTCAGACGGTAAGCTACGTACATTTACTTTTTGACCGAGGCCTTTATTACGCTCAATCGTAACACCCGGCATACGCTGTAAAGCTTCTGCTAAGTTTTGTTCTGGGAAATCTGCGATATCAGACGCGACAATTGAATCTGAGAAGCCAATATTAGTGCGTTTTAAATCAATCGCTTTTTCTAAGCTTTTTATGTAGCTGCCAGTGACAACAATTTCTTCCATTGGCTCTGGGGTTTCTTCTGCGTAGGTGGGAGCAATTAATAATGAGCCAACAGCAAGCGCTAAAGGTGATAATGAAAATGCACGGTAAGTCATGAGGGTTAATTCCTGTTAAATGCAATATTTGGTTTAAATTCGCCTCTAAAGACGCTGCATTAACAAAGAAGGGGACCTATTTTTTAATGAAGCTTTCATGACAGTTTTAAGTCGATAGTTACTTAAAACTGTAACGAAATGATCATCAAACTGCTGTCCCCTTTAGGCTAGCATTTACGTCATACTCAGATAAATAAGCTAGCCTTTAACTTAAATATGTCTTTACCTTCAATGACTAACGGCTTTGATAATAAGATCACAGAGCAAAGCAGAGCACTTTTACAATGCTTCATAGCAAATCAAGACGCTTTAAAAGGCTTTTTTTGCAAAGCAGTGGCAGAGCGTGCTGATGCGGATGATTTATTTCAGAAGCTACTTCTCAAGGCACTTAGATCAGAACACCTAGATGTGATAGATAATCCGCTCGCATATGGTTATCGGATGGCTCAGCACTTGATAATAGATCACCACCGTGAGCAGAAAAAAACACCAGAAAGTTTAGAGCATGAGCCTCATAGTGAGGCGTTATCGCTTGAGTCCGCACTTGAATATGAGCAACGTATTGAACTTTATCAGCGCGTTTTGTCGCAAATGCCGGCATTGCGCAGAGATGTGTTTATTCGTCGCCGTATTAAAGGCCAAACACGAGCTGAGATTGCAAGTAGTTTGGGGATCTCAGAAGAAGCAGTTAAAAAACATATTTCACGGGCAATGGATATGCTGAAAAATGCCATGGCTGAGTATTTTTTAGTACATGAATGTCCCCGTCATGACAGTTAATCCGTCATATTAGTATTACCAGCAATTGAGACAACGATGAATTCTTCACACCAACATGATTATGAATCTGATAATGCGCTAGAAAAGGCTATTTGGGACGACCCTGCATTATTAGCCGCGCTTGAGCTGGTGGATGCACAACAGAATGAACAACTTGAACAAGCTAAAAAACGCCGTCGTTTAGCGCAGTATTCTTGGGGGGGCGGTGCTGTAGCAGCATGCTTTGCTATTTTCATGTGGACTTTAATGCCAGTGAATGAACAGCCGCCCATATCGTCCTCTGATCTTGTAGCTGTTCAACAATTTACTAGTGGTAAAGCACAACAAGTGAATTTGTCTGATGGTACACAGGTCGCAATGAACGTGAATACGCAACTTGAGTTCAGTGAGAATAGTCATGCTCGAAAAGCAACCTTAGCAAATGGCGAAGCATATTTTTCTGTACATCGTGATGAATCGCGCCCTTTCACAATTGATACGGGCAATGCCACGATCGAAGTTCTTGGTACGGCTTTTAATGTGGACAAAACATTGCGAGAAACATTAGTTGATGTTTTTCATGGTAAAGTTTCAGTAACCAGTTTAGATGGAACGCAGCACGTTGAATTAGTGAAAGGGCAGCGTGCCCGAGTAAGTGATTCTACAATACAGGTCTTGCAATTTAATGCCTCACAACCTGATTGGCAGCAAGGATGGTTGGACTTAGATAACGTGTCTATCAATGATGCATTATTTCAGTTAAATCGTTATAGCGAAAAACCTGTGGTATTAAGTAATGTACCAAGTGATATACATGTAAGTGGTCGCTTTGCTGTTGATGACATTCTTGGTGCTGCAAAGCTCATCGCTCAGCTAAATGCACTTGATGTAAACCAATACCCCGATAGCATTGAGCTAAGTAAAAAGGCTGAAAACTGACATGATGTTGTCATAAACCTTTCATTGAAAATAGGCACAATATTTTCCTCTAGCAATGAGGATGTAAGTTAATGTGGCGTATTTTCTGCTGTGTTTTGATGCTGTTTGCTTTGTATGCCAAGCAGCTGTTTGCTGCACAAAGCACTCTAAAAACAGCGCTTAATGATCTGGCTGAACAGTACCAAGTTGCAATTATTTATCCAGACAACCTAGTAAGCTCAGTTATCTTAAACTCAGCTACGTTACCTAGAACAGTTAGTCTAGAGGCAAGCCTTGATGCCCTGTTGCTAAAACATGGCTTTATTTGGCAACAAACATCATCGGGCATTATTATTTCTAAACCAAGCCAGACACAACATCTCTCACCGTCACAGCCCTATATAGAGGAGGTGACCGTGAAAGGTGATAAAAACAATCAGGCTTCTTCTGTGGTTTATGCTCGCGATTATCAACAAAGTGCCGATTACGCGCAGCAGCAAAAACAAAACTACATTGGTGAGGCTGACTTTGCTAGCGGCACAATGCTTTCTCTTCTACCTGCTGAAAATTTGGCTGAAGCACTACAAGCAATTCCTGGGGTAAGTATCTCAAGAGACCGCGGAGAAGCACTTAATATTAATGCGATGGGACTAGGCCCTGAGTATCAATTAACCTTGTTAAATGGGCACAGATTAGCAAATACTGAAAACGTTCGTAACTCGAATCAATATGGTCAGCAGTATCGTTTTGATACATTCAGCGCCGAGCTTTTTTCCAATATTGCCGTATATAAACTCGCTGATGCAAGGTTACCTAGCGGAGCAGCTGGAGCGACAGTCAACTTGATCAGTGATGATCCGCTTTCATTTGATGATGATCACCTAAAAGTAACCTTAACCAGTGCAGCCCTTGCAGGTGAGCGTAACTTTCAACCAAGCTTTGGTTTAGTTGCCAATACTATTTCAGCTGACAATAAGTTAGCTGCTGTCGTTAAGTTTAATTACGAAAACCGCTTACAAAGGCAATTTCAATTTGAAACGTGGCATTGGGGAAATAATGGTGGAGCACCTGCAGCATATCAGTGGCAAGGGCTTGAAAATAATAGCTTAGTTCCCACCGATACGTTAGCACTTACTATCGAACATGAAGATAGAACTCGTGCAAGCTATTACACAAATATTGCTTGGCAGCCTAATCAGCGATTTGAATTAAATACACTTTGGCTTCGTTCAGACACCGATTTTACCTACGATGAGCACCGGCTCTCAATTAATCCATCAAGTGATGATGCAACAGCCATATTAGGTGAGCATCAAAACAGTATTCAAACGGTGCAATTTAATGCGGCAAAAAGTAAATCTTCACGCGAAGAATCAGGCCTTTACTACCATACGCAAACCTTACAAATATTACCTACATGGTATGCAAAAGATGGCAGCCACTGGCAAATAAGTCCATTTTACAGCCACAGTGAATCGTTGAGTGAAACGCAAACCCCAATCACCCGAACTCATGTTGAATTAAAAGCTGTACCTGCAGAGATTTCTATTTCAGGAAAACAGCTTGCCTACTACGAATTGGACAGTAATTTAGCTCTTGTTGATAGTTACTCACAGTTATCACAATTAAGCC
This sequence comes from Pseudoalteromonas sp. Ps84H-4, assembly GCF_024124645.1. Classification (NCBI taxonomy): domain Bacteria; kingdom Pseudomonadati; phylum Pseudomonadota; class Gammaproteobacteria; order Alteromonadales; family Pseudoalteromonadaceae; genus Pseudoalteromonas; species Pseudoalteromonas sp. Ps84H-4. The sequence continues at coordinate 36,997 of NZ_JAMXSK010000021.1, forward strand.
GCCGCCAGATTGAAGTAAACGATGAAGTAACAGAATGGGGGATAGATGGCACTTGGCAAATATCATCTATTTGGGGATTGTCGAGTTTACAGTTTGGCGCGGTAAAGTCTACGCACTCTCATCAGTATCTTCGTCAAGATGTAAGTTTATCGCAAACACAGTTAACTGATTTACCAGCCCTTGATGGCCGTTGGTTAGAGCCATTAAATACGGCATTTGAAGCCGATTTTCTGTCACACCCTACACAAGCTTGGCTGATCCCAAAACGTGACCTTTTACAGTTGTATGATATTGATTTACCTTTTTCCGAGCGGCAAGCCAATGATTACTTAAATAGTTATGAAACCGAATTTACTGCCTATGAAAGCTATATTCACAGTGTATGGCAAATACCAGAACTTAAAAGCTTAACGACGGCTTTTGGACTTAGACACAGCTATGTAAAAAGTAAAACATTAGGGCATCAGCTTAATGAGAATAGCCAATTAGAAAAGCTTTCTGAGCAGGTTAATATTTCTACTTGGTTACCTTCTTTGAATTTCAAATGGCAGTTGTCTGAGCAATGGCTTGCTCGCTTAGGCTATAGCCGTGCAGTGAATCGGCCTAACTATTCTGATTTAAACCCTAAACTACATGTTAATTCTGGCGGTTTACCCTATGCCGAATTAGGAAACCCAGCTTTAGAGCCTGTAGTAGCCAACACCACAAGCCTATCTTTCAGTTGGTCAGGAGAAGAGAGTAGTTTGCAATTGATGGCCTTTAATCATCAGCTCGATAACTTTATTGTTGAACAAATCAAAAACGTAACCTATCAACAGCAGCAATACCCTGCTTTACAGGCCAATAATGATGGGCAAGCAGCAATTAGTGGGCTGCAATTTAGTACTGACTTGAAACTACCCGTGTTATCAAATGCTCTACTGCAAAGTCGAATGATATCGAGTGTTAGTCAGTTATTGGACGCCAAATTAACGGCGGAGCAAATCGACAACACAGATATCGAAGGGGTATCTGAATTAACTGCAAATCTGCGTTTACTGTTTAATGCAAAGAAATGGCAAAGCGCAGTTAACCTGAATTACCGGAGTGATTTTTTAGAGCAACGAGACTTATCAAATAATGCAGATGTTTATGTCGATGATTTTACAAGTGTAGACCTAAGTTACAGTTGGTTTTTCTCTGATTTAGTTGCGTTGCGGTTTGATATTTTTAATGCCACAGATAAGAGCCTAGTTAGAGAGGTGCAAACAAACGACGCCTCATCACTTATGAAAGTCGAGCAATTTGGTCGCCGCTTTGTACTGAGTCTTTCATTAACCCTATAAATGATCATCAAAGCATCATATGGATGAATAACGTTGTCTATTAATAAAAAAGCCCGCAGGGCAAAGTGCGGGCTTTTGAGTTATCCAAAAAAGAAAGTGTTAAGACACAATCCCTAATGGCTTACCAGTTTGCCAAGCGCCACGGGTAAAGTCTGGAATCGTTTTGCTGTTACTTCTATCTGCAACCGATGCCATGCTTTGCGGGAAGATGGATGACCATGCTGCGGCATCGTATACATCTTGATCGAGTGGCTCATTATTGCGTAAGCAGTAGATCATGCGCCACAGCATAATGAAGTCCATACCGCCGTGGCCGCCGTTCTTAACCGCTTCTTCACCCATGCGTCTCCACAGAGGATGATCAAATTCGGCACGCCATTTTTCCATATCTTGATCCCAGCTATGGAAGTTTTGTATATATGGCTTACGGCCTTGCGAACCCGCTTTTTCCCATGCAGCTAACTCAGCTTCATATTGTTTTTGATACACTTTTGCAATCGCTGGTGGTACATCTTCAAGGGCAATACGATTCGGGAAACCAGCAAAAGTACCATTAGTCCCTTGAATTAGATTATGACGGCTGTAAGGGCGAGGGCTGGTGGTATCGTGCTGTACCATAATGCTACGACCTTTCACTGTTTTAATAATACTGGTGTTCATATCGCCAGCAACAAACTTAAGCGAACGTCGTTCGTGACCTGCTGGAAATTCACGTTCAGCATAGGCTGCGCGGCCAAGTGCAGGTGAACTGACTGATGTAACAAAGTCAAAACGATCACCACGGTTGATGTTCATATACTGGGCAACCGGGCCTAAACCATGGGTTGGGTATAAGTTACCGTTTACTTTGGTATGCCAATAAGTACGCCATGAACCGGTGCTACGGTTAATCTCTTTCATTTGCCAGCGCAGATCATGAATATAAGCTGCTTCACCATGCAGTAATTCACCAAATATACCTTTGCGAACCATGTTTAAAACCATTAACTCATCGCGACCATAGTTAACGTTTTCCATCATCATGCAGTTCTTTTGTGTGCGCTCTGCGGTATTAACTAACTGCCAGCACTCTTCCATGGTGGTTGCTGCAGGTACTTCTACAAAGGCATGTTTACCGCTTTCCATGGTTTCAACACTCATCGGTGTATGCCATTGCCATGGTGTTGAAATGATCACAATATCAATATCTTGTCGAGCCAGCATGTCTAAATAAGCTTTATCAGAACCAGTATAAGCCGTTGGTTTAGGCAAGCCTTTTTCAACAACATAGTTAACTGACTTATCTAACATCACCTGATCAGTGTCACAAATAGCTTTAATTTCAACACCGTCTATATGGCAAAGGTGTTTAACATGGCCGCTACCACGTTGACCAACACCAATAAAACCAACACGTACTACATCCATCGCTGGCACAGCTAAGCCCATTACGCTTTTACCTTGTGCGGCCAGCGTCGGTTGTTGATTGTCACCTTGTTGGCTTTTCGCACAGCCAGTCACGACTGTCGCAGCAGTGATTGCTGCGGCAGATTTTAAGAAACTACGTCTATCAATTGTCATAACGATACCTAATTCACTGAGATTATTTTTTAATATGGGTTTCAGTTCTTTCTGTTATATCTCAACTTAAAGCTAATTACAATGAATTAGGTTTCACAAGCTTTCGATTTTAATCTTTTTAGCGAGTTTATCAGGATTTTATTGATTTTTACCCATTCATAACGTTTGCTTTCTTACTTTCATTACCTTTCGTTTTATTGCGAATCGTTTCGTTGTGTGATACCGTAATTTCAAATCACGTATTTAACATTAGTGCAAGCTGCTTGGAGAAAACACCATGAATGCATTGAAAACAATTATTAACAATAACCGAGCAGGTCAAGCGCAGGGGATTTATTCTGTGTGCTGTGCGCACCCGCTCGTAATTGAAGCTGCGATGCTGCAAGCAATAAAAGATGACTCTGAGTTATTGATTGAAGCAACTGCGAATCAGGTTAATCAATTTGGTGGCTACACGGGCATGCAGCCAAAAGACTTTGTTGAATTTGTTCATGAAATTGCGGACAAAGTAGGACTAGATAAACACCGTATTATTTTGGGTGGTGACCATCTAGGGCCTGTTTGCTGGGTTAATGAGCCTGCAGAACAAGCGATGCAAAAAGCCGTTGATTTAGTTAAAGCTTACGCAAGTGCGGGTTTTAAGAAGATTCATCTTGATGCCAGTATGTCATGTAGCGATGATGAAGTGTGTTTAGCCGATGCTGAAATCGCTAAGCGTGCAGCACTAATGTGCCAAGCAGCTGAGTCTGTATGCCAAGAGCAAGATATTTTATATGTGGTAGGAACTGAAGTTCCTCCACCCGGTGGTGCAAAAGAAGATCTTGAAGTGATCGAAGTAACGCATGTTGAGGGTGTACAACAAACGATAAAGTTACATCAAGATGCTTTTAATGAATTAAATATCGCTGATGTTTGGTCTCGCGTAATTGCGGTTGTTGTTCAACCGGGTGTTGAATTTGATAATCATCAGGTTTTTGATTACCAACGAAGTGAAGCACAACAACTGAAAGAGTTTATCACCCGTGTTGATAATCTTGTTTATGAAGCTCACTCGACGGATTATCAACCAGATCATTGTTACCACGAGTTGGTTCAAGATCATTTCGCTATTTTGAAAGTAGGGCCACAGCTAACCTACGCATTACGTGAAGGGTTATTCGCATTATCGTACATTGAAGATCAACTTATTGAACCATCGCGCCGTTCTAATATTCGCGCAGTTTGCGAGCGAGTTATGCTCGAAAAGCCAGGTTACTGGAATAAGTTTTATCCGACTGACGAGCCAGAAGCGGCAATTTATCGTGCATATAGCTATAGTGATCGTATTCGTTATTACTGGCCTGAAGATGAAATTAAGTACGCTGTAGAAAGCTTATTTGCGAACCTAGAAGCGCAGATCATTCCACAAACGTTACTCAGTCAATTTATGCCAATGCAATATAAAGCATTAATCAAAAGAGAAATTACCTCGTTACCGCGAGAGTTAGTGATCAATAAAATAATGGAAGTAACGAATACTTATTCGCTTGCTTGTAATCAATAAGTTATGTGAGAGAGAATGAATGATGACGCAATTTTTATCATTAGATGTAGCCGATCTTAAGCAACAAAATGCTTATTGGACAGCAAAAGAAATAAGCCAGCAACCAGAATCATGGTGTAATACAGCTGCTATTGTTGAAAATCACCGTACAGAAATTAAAAACTTTTTAGCCCCGATCCTTGCACTGAAGAAACTGCAAATTGTATTAACAGGTGCAGGAACATCGGCGTATGTGGGTGAAGCGCTTGTTCCTCACTTAACTGCAAAAACAGACCTTGATGTACGTGCAATAAGTACCACTGATATTGTTTCTAATCCATTGGGTTATTTGCAAAAAACCACGCCTACATTGTTGGTATCTTATGCGCGCTCGGGTAACAGCCCTGAAAGTGTCGCTGCGGTTGATTTGGCCGATGAAGTGCTTGATCAATGTTATCACTTAGTGATTACCTGTAATGAACAAGGGGAGCTGGCAAAACGAGCTAATAATCAAGAGAATAGTTTTTGCCTATTAATGCCTAAAGAAACGCTTGATGAAAGTTTTGCAATGACTAGCAGCTTCTCTTCAATGCTAATTTCTACCTTGTGTATTTTTACACCCGATGTGAATCAATTGGCGCATTTAGCAACACAAACTGAGCAGCTTATTGAAACGCAATTGCAGAGTATTAAAGCATTTGCAGATTCAGATATGGAACGACTGGTTATTTTAGGGGCTGGCTCGTTATTAGGTTATGCAAAAGAAGCTGCATTGAAATGTTTGGAGTTAACTAATGGCGACTTAATCAGCTATTTTGAAACACCACTTGGTTTTCGTCATGGCCCTAAAACAATTATTAATGACAAAACAGCCGTGTTGTTAATGTCATCAAGTGATAAGTACAGCAGCCTTTATGATACGGACCTATACAATGAGCTAGTCAATGACCAGCAATGTTCAGCGGTAAAAAAATTAACAGTCGATAGTGAACTGGTCGAGCTAGATGATGTTTGGCAAGGCCTGTATTATATTGTCTATTGTCAGATTTTTGCATTTTTCAAATCAATTTCACTCGGTTTAACACCTGACAACCCTTGTCCTACGGGCGAAGTTAACCGTGTTGTAAAAGGGGTAACTATTTACCCATTAACTTCTCGCTAAGCGACGTTGGGTAGAATATGGCTGTTTATGGACTCGATATTGGCGGAACGAAGATAGAAACCGCTATTTTTAATGATATTTTAGAGCAACAGCAGAGTTGGCGAATTTCGACGCCAACTCAAAATTATCAGGAGTTTTTAGAAGCAATTCATCAGCAAGTGTTAAAGGCTGATCAACTCAGTGGTTGCAAAGGGGCAGTTGGCATTGGTATGCCAGGAATCGTAAATGATGATGGTAAAGTTTTATCGGCAAACGTGCCTTGTGCATCTGGTCGAGTTATTGCTAATGACTTGCAAGCATTGTTACAACGACCTGTCGCCATACTGAATGACACCCGCTGTTTTGCTTTATCTGAAGCCAATGGTGGAGCCGGCGAAGGGTATAGCCGTGTTTTTGGTGCTATTGTTGGCACTGGCGCTGCAGGTGGCATGTGTATTAATGGCGAGCTGTTCAATCAAGGGTTAGGTATGTCGGGTGAATATGGTCATTTACCACTTTCTGCCTATCTACAACAAAAATACCAACTGCCGGTTTTAAAATGTGGCTGTGGTTTGAATGGCTGTGTTGAGAGTTATATCGCAGGGCCGGGTGTGCAGACGCTTTATAAGCATATTACTCAATCTCCTAAGTCAGCGATTGAGTGGGCTAACGATATTAAGCATGGCGATGAGCAAGCACTGGCCGTGCTCGGGTGTTATTTAGATATTCTTGGCGAGACCTTTGCGGCCGTGAGTAAAAGTCTTCATCCCGAAGTTATAGTATTAGGGGGTGGCTTGTCTTTAATTGACGCTATCGTTGAAAAACTCCCTGATGCGATTCAGTCGCACCTGTTTTCTGGTTTTACAGTTCCAGAGGTAAAACGGGCAAAATTTGGTGATTCTAGCGGCGTAAGAGGCGCTGCAATAATAGGAAGTGTTCATGCTATTTCCTCAACATCTTGATTGTTATTACTTAAAAGCTGCTAAGGTGATCACAGCCGAGGCAGTGTTAAATCATCATGCTGTGCTTGTAAAACACGGTAAAATTATGGCTATTACTGAAGATTGCGAGCCAGGTATTGAGATTATTGATTTAGGGGATCAGAGTATATTTCCGGGCTTTATCGATTTGCATATTCATGGTCGGGAAGGCTGCGATATTATGGACGGCACCCCAGAATCTCTAGAGACCATTTCTCGCTCTTTAGCTAAGCACGGTGTTACCGGTTTTGTCGGCACAACAGTGACCGCAGATTGGGACGTATCAATACAAGCTTATAAAAATATGGCGAGTGCCTACCAAAAAGGCCTGACTGGTGCACAGCTACTTGGTGCTTATAACGAAGGATTATTCTTCGCTGAAGCGCATAAGGGAGCACACAATGAGTCATTCTTTTTAGAGCTTACAAAGCAGCGTTTTGATGAGATTTATGCTGCTTGCGATGGCTGTTTAACCTCTTTTGCATTGGCGCCAGAGTTACTTGAATCGTCCGACATGATCCGCTATATCACCGACAAGGGAGTGCGGGTAATGCTAGGCCATACTGATGCCAGTTTTGATCAAACGACACAAGCACTAGAGCATGGTGCATGTGGCGGGGTACATATTTTTAATGGTATGCGCGGTATTCATCATCGTGATCCCGGTTGTACCGGCGCACTGTTGATGGACAACGATGCAATGGTTGAGCTTATTCCGGATGGAATTCATTTGCATCCGAGCATAATGAACATGGTTTATCGTTTAAAAGGGGCAGATAAAATAGCTCTTATTACAGACTGTGTCAGCGCGGGTGGCTTACAAGATGGTCGTTATCGATTAGGTGAGCTTCCTATTTTGGTTGAACAAGGTGTTGCGCGAACCGAAAGTGGCTCTTTAGCAGGCAGTACATTAACGATGGAAGTGGGCGTTGAACGTTTTTATAACTTAACCGACGCAAGCTTAGTTGAAGCGACTAATATGGCCAGTTTAGTCCCGGCTGAATTTTTAAATAAAGCCGACTCTATCGGAAGTATTGCTGTAGGAAAAGTGGCAAATTTTGCTGTGCTCGACAACAGCTTTACTGTTCGTGCAACCATCTGTGCTGGTAAGCAAATATACGAGAACTAACATACACGAATGCAGGCAAAAGTGTTTGATGCCATTGTTATTGGCAGTGGTATTACTGGCGGCTGGGCTGCTAAAGAACTGACCGAAAAAGGCCTTAACGTGCTGTTACTTGAGCGCGGCAGGCAGGTTGTGCATGGAAGCGATTATATAACGGCTTTTAAAGAAGACTGGCAACTGCCATTTCGTGACAGACCCAGCCTGCTAGAAAAGCGGAATCAAGCTAAACAAGCGCGCACTGGCTATGCTACTAAGCAATCAATAAAACATTGGTTTGTGAATGATTTGCAGCATCCTTACCGAGAAACGCAGCGCTTTGATTGGATCAGAGGCTATCATTTAGGCGGGCGTTCTTTAACTTGGGGACGTCAGTGTTTACGCCTCAGCGATCTTGATTTTGCTGCTAACAAACAAGATGGCCACGGCATTGATTGGCCTGTTCGCTATCAAGATATTGCGCCTTGGTACGATAAAGTCGAAGCTTACATCGGGGTTATTGGTGAAGCACTCAATTTACCGCAATTACCCGATGGCCCCTTTTTACCGCCTTTCCAACTCAATGCCGTAGAGCAACATCTAAAACGCAGTTTATTAAATCATTATAAAAACCGTCATGTAACAATAGGGCGTGTCGCTCATTTAACACAGGCAAAACCTGAGCAAGGTCGTGCCCCATGCACCAAGCGCAACCGCTGTATGCGAGGTTGCCCAACCGGTAGTTATTTTAGTAGTTTAGCCTCGACCTTGCCTGCTGCAATGCGTACTGGACGACTGACCATTCAGGCTCACTCCATTGCCAAAGAGATTATTTACAACCCAGAAACTAGGCAAGCCACAGGTGTGAAAGTGATTGATGCTGAATCTAAAAAAGAGCGTATCGAACGGGCGAATATTATTTTTTGCTGTGCATCAACTGTGGCAACAACAGCCTTGTTATTAAATTCAACTTCTGCACGTTTTCCTAATGGCTTAGGGAATGATAGTGGAGAGCTTGGTCATAACCTAATGGATCATCATTTTCGGGTTGGCGCCACGGGTGAGCCGAAAGGCTTTGCTGATGATTATAATGATGGCGATAGACCCGTTGGCTTTCATATCCCACGTTTTCGAAACCTTGATGATAAAGAGCAACATAACTTTATTCGTGGCTATGGTTATCAAGGGTACGCGACACGTAAAGATTGGCGACGCGGTTTTAAAGAGCTCAGTTTTGGCAAGGCCTTTCGTGAAGAGCTTGCCAAACCAGGGCCTTGGCAAGTTGCTTTGATAGGTTTTGGGGAATGTCTGCCTTATCATCACAATAAAATGAGCTTAGACCCAGTATTAAAAGATGAGTGGGGGCTGCCATTAGTTAATTTTGATTGTCAGTTTGGTGAAAACGAGCTGCGTATGCGAGAAGATATGAAAGCACAGGCAGTTGAGATGCTAACAAAGGCCGGTTACCAGAACGTGCAACCCTATGATAAGGGATCTGCACCGGGACAAGCGATCCATGAAATGGGCACTGCCCGTATGGGGCAAGATGCTAAAACCTCTGTTCTTAATCGCTATAACCAAATTCATAGTGTGCGTAATGTCTATGTTACTGATGGCTCATTTATGTGCTCATCAGCTTATCAAAACCCCTCTTTAACCTATATGGCATTTACTGCTAGAGCGGCGGATCATGCCGTTAAGCATTATCACAATGGAGTGTTTAATGGCTGATCTACAAAGGCGACAGGCTATTAAATATTTATCGGCATTATTAGGTGTTGCTATTACGCCAGTGGCCGCTACTCAGTTGTTTGATAAAATGGATGACAGCCATTTTGAGGTGCTAAAAGAAGCGGCGCATCGGGATGTCGTCAAGCAGATGCAAGCGGTTATTTTAGAGTTAGACCCCGCCGAACAGCTATATTTTGATTTAGTGGCTTTTACAGATTTGATGTTGGCTAACACCGTCACAGCTACTGAACGGATGCAGTGTTTACAAGGCGCTGAATTAATTGCGCAGGGTAATTCCTGTGCACCACAGCTGGCTAACAAATTAAAACGCTTGTTCACTATCAGTGAACAGCAGTATCAGCAAGTAATTGAGCTGCAAGGGGTACCGATTTCACAGGTAACTCCAGCTAAGCATGACGAATACTTAATGTATAAGTGTATCTTCACCGTACGCGAGTTTTTATTATTAGGGTATTTTACATCAGAGAAAATAGCAGGCTCTGCTTAGTGGCATCGCCTGCGAACGATTTATTTACGCCAACTTGTTAGCTTGTGACCAATCAATGCGTAATAAAGAATAAATCCATAACAAGGTAATAATAATAAGTATGCTTGCTGAGCATTCCCTGTAAATTCTGCAAACACACCATATACAAGCGGCAGTAATGCTCCACCAGAAATCCCCATGATTAACAGTGCGGCACCCGTTTGGGTTTTACTCCCCAAGTTTGCCAGCGCCATAGGCCAAATAGTGGGCCAAACCAGCGCATTTGATAAGCCAAGCAGGGCTACAAATAATACCGTATCAGGGAAACTGTTATCAGCGAGCCAAAATAGTAGAATATTGGAGAGTGCTGTTTGTTGCGTGTCTACAAAAATAATACCGAGTGAAAATACGCAGCCACTCAATGCTGAGAATAGCAGGGCTTGTTGCTGAGTAAAAAAGCGCGGAATAAGCACAATCCCTAATACATAGCCTAGCACCATAAAACCCATGGTGTATGAGGTGAGTTCAGCAAACTGTAGTATGCCTTGCTCCTTACCATATAGACCTATGGTATCACCGGCGATAACTTCTGCACCGATATAAAAGAATAAAGCAATCACACCTAAAATTAAGTTTGGAAATTGCAAAATAGATTGCTCTTCGCTGCTACTAATTGCTTGAGGTTGTTCAATATCAGGTAATGGAGCAAACATAATTAACGCAGCTAAAATTGCCAGTGAAATCGCCATAGCCATGTAAGGGCTAATTAAGCGGTTTGCTAATTCTTGTAATTGAAGTTGTTTTTGAAGGTCACTGAGTTGTGCCAAGACTTCAGGGCTAAAGTTGGCAATATCACTGAACACGATGGCAGAGAAAAGTAATGGAGCAACTACACCTGCACTTTTGTTCAAAATACCCATGATACTAATGCGCACCGCCGCTGTATCTTTTGACCCCAGCAACACAATATACGGGTTAGCAGCTGTTTGTAGTAAGGTCAGACCGCTCCCTAATGTAAACAAGGCGACTAAAAATAACCAATAGGCTTGTGTTTGTGCTGCCGGTATAAATAATAAGGCGCCCAAAGCCATGATGGCCAAGCCAAATGACATACCATGCTTATAGCTGAATGCCTGTAAAATTTTCGCGCTGGGTAATGCCATTACCGTATAGGCAATATAAAATACCAGTGTGACCATATAGGCTTCGATGTGATTGAGATCACAGACCATTTGTAAAAATGGGATCAAAGAGCCATTAAGCCAAGTAATAAAGCCGAATAAAAAGAACAGTCCGCCAATAATCACCATTGGAAGAAGCTGGCTGCGAGCGATATATTGTGGCTGAGCTATGAGTGAACTTTTTGTTGTCATTTTTTTCATCAAGGTGGTTTTTTTTATTCACTATAAAACAAAATTCGTAAGTTTTGAAAGTTTTATTTTATTTCGAAACTAATTTTAGCTTTACAACCGTAAAGTGTGTAGTATTGATGTATTACTTTGAAAGCAGTTTTAAACCAACAGGGCAGTTATGCTAACCACAATCGAAAGAAGACAAAAAATCGTCCTTATGACTGAAGAAAAGGGCAAAGTTAGTGTGAAAGATCTGGCTAAAACCTTTGATATTTCAGAGGTTAGTATACGCCATGATCTTAATGAACTAGGTAAGCGCGGCTTAGTCGTGCGTTCGCGTGGTGGGGCAATCGCTTGCGATAAGCTTGCCAAAGAGCTTTCGGTAAAAGATAAACATAACGAAAACTACGCAATTAAAGTTCAGCTGGCGAAAGCTGTTGCAAATTTAGTTGAAGATGGTGATTCATTAATTATTGACTCAGGTACCACCACTGAAGAAGTTGCCAAAGCACTCACAAGCAAAAAAGCGCTAACGGTGATGACTAATGGTTTGAATATTGCGCACGTATTAGCCGATATCGACGATGCAAATGTATTTATGCTCGGTGGCCAATTACGCAAGAAATCCTTGTCTTTCTACTCCAATGAGGTTGAGCAAGCACTGAGTAAATATAACTTCAAAAAGGTTATTTTAGGTGTTGATGGCATCGATTCTGAAGCGGGGATCACCACTCATTACGAGCCTGAGGCAATGTTAAATAGAACCATGTGTACTCGCGCAGACAAAGTCATTGCAGTGACTGATTCGAGTAAATTTGGTAAACGTGCCTTGTATAATGTCCTACCGCTTAAATCAATAGATGTTCTGGTTACTGACAAAAATATGCCAACTGAATTTGTTGAATCTTTAACAAACCTAGGCATAGAAGTGATCATCGTTTAATACAAAAACAATAGAATACTGTAAACATATTTCTAAAAGGCAACCTTAGGTTGCCTTTTTTGTTGCCTAGTTAATACGATTTTCTTGTTCCTTTCAAAATAATTAAAAAAATCCTTCCTGTAGATTTCGAAATTAAACGTACGCCATTAAAGGCTTTTGAAGCGATTGATGACTATTTTAACGCTTTTTTCGTAACAATCGAAAGTTTCACTAGGTAATTATTTGTTGATAGGTTGTTTCATTTTGTTATAAATTAAGTGTGAGGCCTTACTTAAGTACTATTTTTTATAGTCAACAAATCAGAATATTAAAAAAACAGGAAATCACCATGGCAACAACAGCTAGAAAAACATACCTGAGCGTATTGATAAGCTCGATACTGGCTTCGTCAGTCAGTTTCGCAGCCTCTGCACAACAGCAAGAGAATAATAACAATAACCAAGTCGAAGAGGATGTTGAGGTTATTGAGGTTACAGGGATACGTAGCAGCATTAAAGAATCAAACTTTCGTAAAAGAGAAGCAACAACGGTTGTTGATGTTGTAGTTGCGGACGACATTGGTAAGTTTCCCGATGAAAACTTAGCTGAAGCATTACAGCGTATTCCTGGTATCACCATTACCCGTAACGGCGGCGAGGGGCAAAATATTTTAGTACGTGGTTTAGGTGGTGGCTACAACATTACCACCTTGAATGGCCGTAAACTGGCGTCTGAAAATTCAGGCCGCGACTTTAACTTTGATACCATTGCCTCAGAATTAGTCGGAGCACTGCAAGTTTATAAATCACCAGAAGCACGCTTAATTGAAGGGGGGATTGGTGCGGTTGTTGATATCGAAACTCGCAAACCACTTGATCAAGACGGTTTCACTTTAAGTGCTTCAGCAAAGGGGATTTATGAATCGCGCACGGGAGATGTACACCCGCATGCTTCATTCATCATAGGTGACAACTTTAATGATGATACCTTTGGTGTGCTTTTCTCTGGGGCCTATTCAAAGAAAACCTTACGTGCAGATACATACTCTGCAAGCGGCTTTTTTGATGAAGAAGAGGGCTGGGGAGCAGACAGTGCCGGTGTGCCAGTCGATATGAATGGCAACGGAGAAATTGACGGGCAAAGCGAAATATTTGCCTCAAAAATTCCGAGTTACATGTATTTTGCCAACGCGCAAGATGTGCGTGAACGCGTCGGTGCGACGTTAGCAATGCAATGGCGCCCAACAGATACCCTAGATATTAACTTTGATGCCTTATATTCGCGTTACAACACCGATGGTCACCGTTATCAAATCGGTTTTGTTAACTACGACGAAAGCTGGACGCCAGGCACGCCCGTTTTTACCGATGCACAATTTGATGACTCAGGCCGAGTGGTATCAATGACGCAAACCGGTAATACTATGGTGGAGTTATTAAACTTAACCAATCCTCGAAAAACAGATACGTATCAGTTTGCCCTTAATGCCAAATGGTATCCAATGGATGGCCTAACACTGGCTGTGGATGTTGCGCATTCAAAAGCGAAAAATGAAAATGGTGGTGATAATCGCTTTATTGTTGCCCGTGGTTTTATTGACTCGATTGGCATTGATTACACCACTGGTAATATGCTGCCAGATGTTACTTTATCGCCGGGCTTAACAGCGGATCAATCATACGGTGCGCACTATAGCCGTAATACAGGTACCGGGGTTGAAGACACTATCAATGACTTTAAGTTTACCGGTACATTTTTGCCTGAAAGTGATTTAATTACCCGTATCGATTTTGGCTTAACATACCTTGAGCAAACCAAGAGCCAACTGGAATATGCTTCAAAAAATGCCAGCCAATTTAGTAATGGTGGCCAATACTTAGATCGTGACGGTTACGAATTTGATGACAGCACGGTAGTAAATGTAGGTGACTTTAACCTGTTTGAAATCCCAAGTGACGTGTTTGTTGAGGCGAATTTCGATAACTTCTTAGAAGGTGAAAGTAGCATTACACCTGAGCCATGGCCAAGTTTCGATTACGATAAGTTACTTGCTTATTATCGTTCAATTAATGCTGAAGCTACAGACAAGAGCATTGTTGCCTCGCTTAATTCATCGGGTACTTATGAGGTAACCGAAGAAGTTCTTACCGCGTATGCGCAAGTGACGCTTGAAAGCACTGTTGCAAAAATGCCGTATATGCTAAATGTCGGTATTCGTGGTTCACAAACAGAAGTGAGCTCTAAAGGGTCGGTGTATGATTTATCGTTAATTGACTTACAAGAAGATGGTAAACCACTTGAAAATGGTTGGCGCGAAACCGTTCAGCAATCATTTGAAGGGGATTACAGCAATATTTTACCAAGCATGAACTTTAAGCTTAGCATTACTGATGATTTGATTTACCGCTTCTCTGCCGCACAAGTTATTAGTCGTCCATCATTAGCCTATTTGCGTCCATGGCTTGCGCCAAACTTTGATACTTATCGTGAAGGCTTACCACAACTTTCTATGGGTGATTCATCGTTAACACCTGAAGAAGCTAATCAAGCAGACATGACCTTAGAATGGTACTTTGAAGACAGCAGCTCGTTAAGTGGTGGGGTGTTTGTAAAAGACCTGAAATCATTTATCGATTATGTAGAAAGCCCAGTTGAAATCGAAGGCGTGCGTTATTTTGCCTCTTACCCGGGCAAGAGTGAGTATGGTGCCACTATTAAAGGCGCTGAGTTTGCTTATCAGCAATCGCTCGAAAATTTACTACCTGAGCCCTTTAATGGTTTAGGTTTTCAGCTTAACTATACCTATGTAGACAGTAGCTACGATGAGCCAGAGCTAAAAGAGTCAGGCTTGCCATTTAGAGGTATGTCGAAAAACTCATATAACGCGGTGGTTTACTATGAGCAATATGGTTTCCAAGCGCGTTTAGCCTATAACTGGCGTAGTAAATTCTTATCGGATCCAGATGCGTGGGGTGGCCCTTATTGGATCTCTGATTATGGTCAGTTAGATGCCAGCATGAGCTATAACATCAGTGATCAATTCACTGTGTTTGCTGAAGCAACTAACTTAACGAATGAGCGTTATTGGGGTTACACCAAACGCACTGACCAAGTGAGTTACCTTGAGCGCTTTGGTACTCAGGTCGCATTAGGTATACGTGCTAGCTTTTAATCTTTGTATTCCCAGTTGTTAGTGTTGTTCAAGCGCCTGCAAAGGCGCTTTTATTTTTAAAAAAAATGAGGTTGTTATGGCAGGAATTAGTGTTTGGCAATTAGTCATTATTGCCGCAATTGTGGTGCTGTTATTTGGCACAAAAAAGCTCTCTCGAATAGGTGGTGATTTAGGGACGTCAGTTAAAGGGTTTAAACGCGCTATGCACGATAAACCCAATGATGAAACTTAGTTAGCAATAAATTTTAGATAATATTACTGCCTTGTTCGGGGTCGCGAGATTGATCAGCTTGTTCGCGTATATCATCGGCATCACTGCTGACATCATCTAAGCTATGATCGGTGAGTGTTTTTGATGTTTGGGTAGGTGTGCTCGAATTACTATTTATTTGCTCTGTTTCGGTATTTAAAATGATTCGCTCGCGGGCATCATCAGGCATACTGACTTGCTCTGACAAATAGGTATTGACCAACTCTCGCATCAATTGAGATGCCACTTTAACTGTGCTGTGCTCATTGCTATTTACCCAAAAATAAATAGTTAGATTTAGTGTTGCTGAGCCTAATGAATCAATTAACACTTGGCTTGGCGGATCACTAATAACAGCCGGGTTTTGCTTAACCACTTTCATTGCTAATTGCTGGGCATAGCGAATGTCATTATCGTAACCAATGCCAACGTTAAAGTGACCTCGCATTTTAGGATTTGCGGTGAGGTTTTTTATGACATTTTTATACACAGTCGCATTCGGTATTTGAATGTGATTACCATCAAAATCAACTAAAGTTGTGGCGCGAGCCGTCACTTTTTTAACCACCCCTAAACGACCATCAACTTCTATCACATCGTCAATACGAAAAGGGCGCTGGACACTGAGCAGCATGCTTGAGATAAAGTTTTCGGCAATATCTCGAAAAGCAAAACCTAAAATAAGACCCACTAATCCAGTACCACTCATAATAGCTACAGCAAAATCGGTAAGCCCTGCAAGGCGCAAAAATAAGTACACCCCAAACAAAATGATAATGATGCTAAAAAATCGTCGTGTTACAACATGTAATAGCTTGCTTTCACTTACAAAACCAAGCGGTTTTATCAAGATATATGACAAAGGGCGTGCCAATAAATAGCAAATAATAACAGCTACGAGGCCCAACGTAAGGGCTGGTAACATTTGCCAAGTAGTGTGTAAAAACTGCGTAACTTGTAGGTTTAAGTCTTGCCAAGCAATGCTGTCGGTGGATGTCTGTGTGGTAACAAATAATTTAGGTGAAACCAAACTAGCTAATTGATTTTTATATAATAAATAGAGGCTCATTGCACCACTCCATGGATGGTTGTTTTGTTACAGTAAGCTTAGCTTAGTGCAATTCAAGCGCCATAATTAATGGCAAGCTGTTTGCAGCTTTAAAATTAATAAAGCAATGTATTAGGTCAGATATGGCTCAAGATAAGCGCGGATTTCAGGCACATTCACCGTTGGAGATCCCAGTTAGAGGCTGGTGGGATATTATCAAACGCGTGTATCACAATTTATCACAAGACAATTTATCGTTTGTGGCGGCTGGGGTGGCATTTTATGCTTTGCTTGCGATCTTTCCTGCATTAGCCGCGACAGTCTCTGTTTACGCTTATTTTGCGTCCCCGACCGATATCCATGAGCAACTTGATAAAGTCACTGCTATTTTACCAACAAGTAGTCGAGACATTATTTTGCTACAGGTTGCAGAGGTGACTCAGCAATCGCAAAAGGTGTTAAGTGTTAGTGCCATAGGGACTTTATTGTTAACGATTTGGAGTAGCAGCAAGGGCTGTCAGGCGCTAATAACAGCCTGCAATATCACTTATCATCAGCATAACAAACGACAATTTTTTATGGCGTTACTGGTGCGCTTTTTATTTTCGCTAGGTGCCATTGTTGTTGCGCTGGTGGCCTTATTGATCATAGGTATTTTACCGATTGTGCTTAACCTAGTTGGTTTAACAGAGCTGATTGATTTGTTGATCAAGCTTATTACTTGGCCACTGCTTGCGATTATTTTTAATTGCGCGTTGGCATTCTTATATCGCTATGCGCCACATCGAACAGCAGCAAAATGGCGCTGGATCACACCAGGTTCAATACTGGCTACTTTGTTATGGATTATCGCATCAATTGGTTTTTCATATTATGTCTCACAATTTGCAAGTTATAACGAAACGTATGGCTCATTAGGTGGTGTAGTGATTATGTTGATGTGGCTCTATATCAGCGCATACATCATTATTTTTGGTGCTGCGATTAATGCCAGCATTGAACAACAAACTTTAGTCGATAGTACTGTGGGCCCCGTGAAAGACGTTGGAGAGCGAGGAGCAACAGTGGCTGATAGATTAACCGAAAAACAGCGACAGCAGAAAAAGTAACTTAAGCATGCCATCATTGCTCTTGTTGAGTGCCAATAAATCTTAGACAAACGTAAGTCATAAATTGACTTTATTAGGATTGACTTCTAATTAGTTAGTTAATCCTAAAGTTTTGCTTTTTGTTTGCCGTGGTCAGTGATGTGACTCTTATGCATCTATAAATCAGAAAGTTAAATTTTTTTGTACAAAGCTAATAATCATAATTTCTAGGTTTTAGAATGCAAAAAGAGCTCCAGTCAAATATCAAAAGTTTGTCATTACTCAATTTGGTCGCTGTAATATTAGCAGGATTAACCGCTTTATCGGTTTACTTCATGTACGACAGTTTAAAAACCATAGAGTCTGAAATTAAAATGAGGTATCGATCTTATGTTTTGGCGGAGCAAGTAAGGCAAAGTTCAGATCAGTTAAGTTTAATGGCACGAGCATATACGGTAACGGGTAATTCAAAATTCTTAGTTTTTTTTAATCAAATTCTAGCTATTCGAAACGGCGAAGCTCCTCGGCCAGAAAATTATCACCGTGTTTATTGGGATATGCTAATGCCACAAAGTGGTAAGGCTCCATTTCCGGATGGTGAAAAAAAAGCACTCAAAGACATGTTGAGCTCAATAGGTATCACTCATGAAGAAATGCAACAAATTAAGCTTGCTGAAAAAGCATCAAATGATTTAACAAAAATTGAATATGCAGCTTTTCAAGCCGTTGAAAATGAAGCTGAACTTTCTCTAACGAATGAGCGGATAGCAGCGATATTAAGTTTATACAGTGACGAGTATTTTACGGCTAAATCAGAAATTATGAGTCACATAAATAACTTTTTATTTATGCTAGATTATCGGACAGAGCAGCGCCTCAATTCTGTGACTCGCGAGCATTATTTAATATCGCTGTTTTCTTTTTGCTGCTTTATCACAATCTTAATAGTGCTGTTTTTTATCAGCCGACTTCGAAAATCACTTAATTATTTATATGTCTCCTCACTTGAAGCTGAAGTAGCAGAAAAAACAGCTTCCTTAACAGAGAAAAATCTACAGCTCGAAGAATCCATGGACTTAATGGCAAAAACTCAGAAGTACTTGATGGAAGCTGAAAAAACAGCCGCTTTAGGTCGACTTGTTGTTGGGGTCGCACATGAGGTAAATACACCAGTCGGAATTTGTATTACCGCTGTTAGTTACCTTGAAGATGAAAATAAGAGAATGGGAAAAGTGTTAGCTGATAAACGGGTAAGTAAGGGGTCACTCGAAAAATACGTACATACCTCTGAAGAAATTAGCTTATTACTTCATTCAAACTTAGATCGTTTAGCTGAGTTGATCACAAGCTTTAAACAAATAGCCGCCGATCAGCACTGTGATGAACTAAGAGTTATTAAATTAGATGACCATTTAAATGATATTGTTAAGTCATTAAAGAGCGAGTCTAAACACAAAAACATAGAGGTGGTTTCTGCTATTCCTGAAGGTCTGCAAGTACAGAGCTTTCCGGGGACGCTTTGCCAAGTCATGACTAATTTATTATCAAATGCAATTTTTCATGCCTTTGATGGAGACTTTGACGAGCCTCGAATAGAGATCTCAGCTAAAAGCGAAGGATCAGCAGTGCTTATTACTGTAAAAGATAATGGCAGTGGCATTGCTGAAGATATTCAAGATAAAATTTTTGACCCTTTCTTTACGACTAAACGCGTGCAAAAAAATACTGGTTTAGGTCTTTACGCAGTCATGAACCTAGTGACCCAAAAGCTAAAAGGAACAATTACTTTCGAATCCTGTGAACAGCTAGGTACTACTTTTTATTTAACTTTGCCTAATCTAAATGATGAGCAAGTTTAATAACGTGATAATAGAAACGAACAGCTAAACATTCTTTTTTATAGAACGATTGACGCTAATTTTACTCATGGTTGTTAGTTAAATTAGCGCCTACAATCATTTCATACAATTTACGGGAGTAAAGTTATGAAAGTGATTCAACAATTAAATAGCCATGCTACACAAGATGGTGATGGTGTAAACATCAGCCGCATTCCCGGCTTTGACGGTAAGTATTTAGACCCTTTTTTAATGATCGACGAGCTTAAATCAGATGATCACAGTGATTTTATGGGCGGTTTTCCTGCGCATCCTCACCGTGGTATCGAAACCTTTACGTATATTATTAAAGGTGGCTTTGAGCACCAAGATCAAATGGGCAACAAAAAAGCGATTCGTGCTGGTGACGTGCAGTGGATGAGTACCGGCTTTGGTGTGATCCATAGTGAAATGCCATTAGCAGATGCCAAAGAAGGCATGCATGGTTTTCAGATTTGGCTCAATATGCCAAGTTCCGAGAAGCTCAGAGCACCACGTTACCAAGATACCACTGAAGCGCCTGCGCCGACGACACGAAATGAACAGGGTGTTGAGCTTAAAGCATTAGCTGGAAGCTGGCATTTTGCCGGTGAAGAGCAGGTATCAAGCCTTCAAGATCTTGCTGCTAATGGCATGCTGGCTGATGTGACCTTACCTGCAGGAACTGTATTTAACCATGCGCCTTTAGCGCAAACCAAAGTGATGCTTTATGTTCATACTGGTGAAATACACACAGAGCAAGGTGGTCCTGTAAAAGCGGGTAGCTTACTCATTCTTGAGCCTGGTAGTGACATTGAATTTAACTCACAAACAGGGGCTGGAGTTTTAATCCTTGCTGGAGAACCACTCAATCAGCCAATCGCGCACATGGGTCCGTTTGTGATGACTACCCAAGCTGAGTTACAGCAAGCGGTTAGAGATTATCAGTTAGGAAAATTTGGCACACTATAGGAGGTTATTGTGGGATTACTTGTAAACGGTCAATGGCAAGATAAATGGTACGACACCGATAACAACCAAGGTGAATTTAAACGTGAGGCGGCCCAGTTACGAAACTGGGTTACCGCTGATGGTAGCGCTGGTCCAAGTGGTGATGCAGGCTTTAAAGCTGAAAAAGATCGCTACCACCTTTATGTATCTTTAGCCTGTCCTTGGGCTCATCGCACCTTGATATTTCGCCACTTAAAGGGGTTAGAAGATTATATCAGCGTGTCGGTTGTAAGCCCTGACATGCTAGAGCATGGTTGGACGTTTGATAAAGATAATCACAGCACCGGTGATGCTCTTTTCAATAGCGACTTTATGCATCAAATTTATACGCGTAATAAAGCTGATTATTCAGGCCGTGTTACGGTGCCTGTGCTTTGGGATAAAAAAACGCAGCGTATTGTTAGCAATGAATCTGCTGAAATTATCAGAATGTTCAATAGCGCGTTTAATGCACTCACAGGTAATGAGCGCGACTTTTATCCTACAGCATTACATGCTGAAATTGACGAAATTAATGAGTTTGTTTATCACAACATCAACAACGGTGTATACCGTGCAGGCTTTGCGACAACGCAAGAAGCTTATACAGAAGCCTTTGATGATCTATTTGCAGCGCTTGATAAAATTGAACAACGTTTAACAGAAAACCGTTATTTAGTAGGCGATACACTCACAGAAGCTGATTGGCGTTTATTTACCACTTTAATCCGCTTTGATAGCGTTTATGTTGGTCATTTTAAGTGTAACTTACGTACTATCGAGAGTTATCCGGCAATCAGTAACTATCTGCGTGAGTTGTATCAAGTTGAAGAGGTAAGTAAGACGGTTGATTTTTACCATATTAAACGTCATTACTATTTCAGTCATACTATGATCAATCCAACTCAAGTCGTGCCAAAAGGGCCTGATATAGACTACGCTCGACCACACAACCGTGGTTAATAGACATTGATAACTAACAGTTTAATGATTTGATTAAGCTGTTAGTTATAACTATCCATCACCTTGCGGATGGTGTCGATGCCAAACATTACTTTCTGAATAAATGATTCTGAGCTTTTCACTAAATTAAAATTAGGGTGTTGAGACCAAACAGCTTGTAGTTTGTCATCAAGTAATATGGCTTGTTGGTCAGACTCATTTCTTACTGGGTTATTAGAATGAATACTTTGTCCAGATTTAGCTGCAGTTTCAAAAAAGATCACTGCATCATATTGGTTAAGTTCGGTTTGTAGGTTGGTATTTAAGCATTGAAAAAATTCATCTTGCTCACCAGGCCAATAGGCTAGTCCATCTAAGCTACCACGATCGCAAAGCATTAAACGATCTGGATGCATGGTTCGCTGAATATGCTCTAAGTGTTTTTGTAGGTTATAAATAGCCTGTTGGTGAGCCTTGATAAGGTGAGGTTCGGTGCTACGCTCAATTCCTCCGCCAAATAACATGGTGGCAGATTCAGGAACGACAACAATTTGTTTTGAAAACTCGCGTCTTAGTAAATCGATGGCTGTAGTTTTACCACCTCCGGGGCCGCCAGTTAATACTATCCGTTTTTTCACTAATAATTTCCGAAATTAATTTCTGATACTTTAAGGTAGTGAAATTGCGACTTAATGAGAAGTAAAAACTCTGATTTTACTGATAAAGATCATAATAATCTAAGAAGCCAACTAAACTGACTAACTTGTTTTAATTTGCTTTTAGATTGGTCATTACTTTGTAAAGCCTGATAACCCATCCCTGCGGTGAAGGCGCTAGCAAGGCCGACTTTAGTGACAGCAAATCGTTTTAACCGATAGTTGAATGCTTGGTGATGCTGACGTTTAAGTTCATTTTGCATGTCCATACTATGACTAAGATCAGTGACTTTTTTCAGTGGTTCGCGAATAAAGTAGTTAATTAACATTATTTTTCCTTATCAATGTTGAATAATTGGCGGGCACTTTTAACCGTTCGATCAAAACCAATTTTACTACTGATATAGCCAATATTTTTCCAAAGCCAAAACAAACAAAGCAGTTGCAAAACGATCAGCGATAAAGCGCAAAGAGCGACTGATCCACTTAAACTGAATATGGCAATACCTATTGTGGCTAACAAACCAGCCCAAAGTAAAACTAAACCACCTGCAAAGCAGACCAGCATGATGATAGTTAATGCCAAAGAGCGTGTCGATAATCGCCACTCAGCTGCAGCTACCTGTTTACATAACCCTGCTTGGGTACGGTAGTCTACGTAAAGTTGTTCAGCATATTGCGACAACTTGGCAAGGTGATCTTGCCACTGATCAGCATGCAAAGGCTGATCAGTGGCTGCTTGCGACTTCTCTTGTGAATGTTGAGAGTGCGGCATGTTATTTACGGCGAATAAGTGCGCTAACTAACATACCTGCAGCAAACGCAATACCTGCTGTTGCAAGCGGATTCTCAGAGGCAAGCTGACGTGTTTTGCTACTGTACTCACCTAGTTTCTCGCGAGCTTGAGCTTGTTTCTCTGAAATAGTTTGTGCTGAATTTGATGCGCCTTCACGAACTGAATGCTCAGCTGATGCAGCACGAGTTGACAGCGCGTCAACTGCATGATGAGCTGCCTCAGTTGCTTTTTCCGTAAATGGCGCCTCTACTTCAGTTGGTTTCGGATTTGTTTTGCTGTTTGCAGTACTTGAATTCGATTTCGACGTTGCTGTAGCCATGATCATTCCTTAAAAATTGCCATTATTGGTATTCAATAGCTCGCAACCTTTATACCAATTATTAAATCATTTAATTTCAGGGTGTTATATTTTTAGACTCTGAGATCAACATAATTTCTAGTAACTATTGCACAGTAGTTAAGTAAAAATTACAGGCTAAGAAAGATGTACGATTCATTTGTAACTATTCATTGGTTATTCATTAATCATTTTTCCCCAATTCGTCGCCAATAAAATAGTAAAAAAAATTTTTTTATTTGTTTTCCACTTTTTCCCACGTAATTCAGTGGCTTTGCTTGAAGCCTTATTTTTTCTGGCTTTAGAAGCCTATTATGATGATCAGCTTACTTGACAAAAAGCCTTGTCAAGCCCTAAACTGGAGCACTGTGGTAAAAAGTGGTTTTTAGTGGATCAAATTGGATCGGAAATAATCATTAACAATTTATAACCTATTTTAAGGCTAATTATGTTTAGGGGTGCAAGCTCGCTGAGTTTGGATGATAAAGGACGCTTTGCGGTACCAACCAAGTACCGAGACGCGATCTTGTCTGAAGATCAGGGGACGGTTATTTGCACAGTCGCACTGAATGAGCCTTGTTTGTGGTTATACCCACTAGCTGAATGGCTAGAAATTGAAGAACGATTATTAAAGATCTCTAACATGAATCCACGAGCACGCCGAATGCAACGTATGTTGCTTGGCAATGCTACAGAGTATCAACTAGATAAAAATGGCCGGATTTTGCTTGCTCCTTCTTTACGAGCTCACGCGGAACTTGGAAAAAAAATCATGTTGGTTGGCTTGATGAATAAGTTTGAAATTTGGGATGAAGATCGTTGGCATGAGCAAATGCGCCAAGATACTGAAATTGAACGCTTAGGTGAGTTTGAGGCAAATCCCGAATTCGATAACTTCTCGCTCTAACCACAATAATAAAAAGGCAAAAAATAGCTAATGACAGCGCAATTTGAACATGTCTCTGTACTGATGGACGAAACCATAGACGCTTTGGATATTAAACCCGAAGGCATTTATATGGATGGCACGTTTGGTCGCGGCGGACATTCAGGACAAATTCTTGCGCGCTTAAACGAGCATGGTCGTTTACAAGCAATTGACCAAGATCCACAAGCTATTAAAGCTGCTGAAAAGTTTGCAGATGATGCACGTTTTTCGATTGCCCATACCCGTTTTTCCAACCTTAAAACAGTCGCTGAAGACAATGATTTAATTGGCAAAGTAGACGGAATTTTATTAGATATTGGCGTGTCATCACCGCAGCTAGATGATGCTGAGCGCGGCTTTAGCTTCATGAAAGATGGCCCGCTAGATATGCGTATGGACCCAACTAGCGGCCGCAGTGCAGCACAATGGCTAGCTGAAGCTGAACTTGAAGATATCACTCATGTCATTAAAACCTATGGTGAAGAAAAGTTTGGCCGCCGTATCGCTCATAAAATCATTGAGACCCGAGAGCATACTCCAATCACTAGTACAAAGCAGCTTGCTGATTTAGTTGATGAAGCTGTACCAGTAAAAGATAAATATAAACATCCAGCAACACGTACATTCCAAGCGATCCGAATTTATATCAACAGCGAGTTAGAAGAAATTCAAACGGCACTACAAGCTGCTGTTGAAGTGCTTAAGCCCGGTGGTCGATTAGTGGTTATTTCGTTTCACTCGTTAGAAGATCGCATTGTTAAGCAGTTTATTAAAAAACAGAGTAAGGGAGAGGCGATACCCAGAGGTCTGCCTTTAACTGATGCACAAATAAATAAAAACCTGACGTTAAAGGCAGTGGGTAAAGCCATTAAGCCAAGTAAGGCGGAAATTGATGCAAATCCTCGTTCACGCAGTTCTGTGTTAAGGGTTGCTAAGAGGTTGTAATGAAAGCAAAAGCGACGAATCGCCAACCTAATTTATTTGTTGAAGTGTTTAAAGGTCTTGCTGCTAATAAGCTGACCTTAGCCTTGTTGGTTGTGATTCTCGCGTCAAGTTTAAGTGTTGTGCAGGTGACGCATTTAGCGCGTCAGCAGTTGATAACACAAGATGAGTTATTGCAAGAACGTGATGAGCTTGATCTCGAGTGGCGTTACTTGCTTGTAGAAGAAGAGTTTTATTCGCAGCATGCGCGCATTGAAGAAATCGCGACCATGCAATTAGAAATGAAACGGCCGACTAGCCAAGACGAACAGGTGGTAGTACTGCAATGAGAAGCAGAGGGAAAAAGCCAACTAATACCTTGATCACATGGCGCTTTATGCTTGTGTGCTCTGTGCTGCTTTTAGTCTTTATGACACTGGTTGCACGTGCCGCATTTTTGCAGGTTATTGAGCCCGATAAAGCACGTTCTGAAAGCGATAAACGTACCGTTCGCGTTGAAAAACAACATGTACAGCGCGGAATGATCTTTGACCGTAACGGCAAAGAGCTTGCGGTGAGTGTGCCTGTTGTAAGTGTGTATGCTGATCCCAAGGCACTGCATAAATCATTAACGAGCAAGGTGCTGCGTCAAGCGCGTAAGAATGGTGAAGATCAAAATGCACTTGCTGAAAATACGGCTGAACTAAACAAGCGCATCGCTACTTATTATAACAATGACATTCGTTGGCGTGAGCTTGCGGATGTATTACGCATTGAACCAAGTAAAATCAACTCACGTCTTCGTGATAATCCAAAACGCCGTTTTGTTTATTTAAAACGTCAAGTAACACCTGCAGTTGCAAACTATATTGGTGATTTACGTTTACCGGGTATCCATCTGCTGGATGAGTCTAAACGTTACTATCCGGCAGGAGAAGTGACTGCACATGTGATTGGTTTCACAAATATCGATGGTCATGGTATCGAAGGTATTGAAAAATTATACGAAAAATCGTTAACCGGTGTTGAAGGACAAAGAACAATACGTAAAGACGCTCAAGGCCGAGAGGTCGAAGTGCTTGATGAGCGTGAACGTGTTGAACCAGAAAATATCCATTTAAGTATCGATCAACGTATTCAAGCGATTGCCTACAAGGCGATAAAATCGGCTGTGCTGACATATAAAGCGACCTCGGGCTCAGCTATGGTCGTGGATGTAAAAACAGGCGAAGTATTGGCTATGGTAAATAGCCCGTCGTTTAATCCTAATAATCTTAATGATGCTGCTCCACATAAGCGTCGAAATCGAGCAATTACTGATTTGTTTGAGCCAGGCTCAACTGTTAAGCCGCTAGCCATTTTAGCTGGTTTAGACTACGGCTCAATTCAACCGGATTCAATTGTTGATACTTACCCTGGCTGGATGCGTGTTGGTGGCAGCCTTGTCCAAGATACGCGTAACCATGGTGAAATGACATTAAGAGAAATCTTAAAATACTCAAGTAACATGGGTGTGACTAAAGTTAGCCAAGACTTACCAAAAGACTATTTTGTCGGGCTTTATCAAAAAGTCGGATTTGGTAGTGATAGTGGAACAGGCATGGTCGGTGAAAGTAGCGGCTTGTTTTACCCTAATCGTCGTTGGTCAGATCATGAAATAGCAGCATTATCATTTGGCTATAACTTAGCTGTGAGCACCGCACAAATGGCACGTTTTTATGCCATGTTAGGTTCTGGTGGCGTGATGCGTCCTCTTACTGTACTTAAGCAAGAGTCAGTGCCTGAAGGTGAGCGCATTTTTCAGCAAAAAGATGTTGAAGCCGTCGTCCATATGATGGAAAGCGTGTTCGAAAAAGGCGGCACGGCACAAAAAGTTCACGTCGATGGTTATCGCGCAGCTGGCAAAACAGGTACCTCTAAAAAAGCCGCTGTAGGTGGTTATGGTGATGAGTATGTCGGCTACTTTGCTGGTGTTGCACCGGCAAGCAATCCACGTTTAGCGGTAGTAGTATTGATCAATGAGCCGGGTGGAGATGTTTATTATGGCGGTGCGACGGCAGGCCCTGCATTTGCAGAGATTGTCTCCAATGCCTTAAGAATTTTAAACGTCGCACCGGATAAAGATGCGGTTGCGTACGTAGAAGGCAAAGATAACGATGCGTGATTTAAAACCAATTCTGAGTCAAATTGAAGTTGAGGCCACTAGTTTGCTGGTTAATCAACTACGTCTTGATAGCCGAGACGTAAAAACAGGCGATGTTTTTGTAGCTGTTAAAGGCCATCAACTTGATGGCGGACAATTTATAGATAAAGCCATAGAAAATGGCGCTGTAGCAATTATTGCTGATAGGTTATGCGAATTTGAAAGTGATTTTGAATCGCTTTACTTGGTCACAGACCTAGCGAAGAAACTACCTGCTTTAGCTGCTGCGTTTTATCATCAGCCATCAAAACAATTAGATCTGGTTGGCGTTACTGGAACAAATGGTAAATCAACCACAACTGCGATGATCGCGCATTTAGCACAGCAATGTCATAAATCAGCAGCGGTCGTGGGGACGCTTGGCTATGGGCATCCAGAGCAATTAACTCCATTAGTTAATACCACACCATCAAGTGTTGATTTGCAGCGAATTTTGTTTGAATTACATGAACAGCACACCGATGTTGTTGCAATGGAAGTTTCATCACATGGCCTTGTGCAACAGCGTGTTGACCATTGTCAGTTTAAAGCAGCCGTTTTTACTAATTTATCTCGCGACCATTTAGATTATCATGGCACTATGGATGCCTATGGTGATGCAAAGCTGATGTTGATGCGTGATCACAATCCTGAGATTGTGGTTCTCAATCAAGATGATACACAAGTTGAGCAGTGGTTAGAAAAATACGACTTTAACAACTTAATTTGCTACGGCCATAAAAACTTAGCACCAGAAGGTGCGCGCTATGTTTACTTTAGCGATGTTGTTTATAGCAACACCGGGATTTCGGCAACATTCGAAACAAGCTGGGGTCAAGCACAGGTGCAGTCTGCATTATTTGGTGAGTTTAACTTGTATAATCTGGCTGCGGCGATGGCCACTCTACTTGGTATGGGGTATCCGCTGGCACAGTTAGTTGCTGCCTGCAAAACACTGCAACCAGTGGCTGGTCGTATGCAAGCGTTTAGCGTACCAGGGCAGCCAACCTGTATTGTTGATTACGCGCATACACCCGATGCGTTGGCTTTAGCATTACAGGCTTTACAAAAGCATGTACCTGGAGGCGTAAGCTGTGTGTTTGGCTGTGGTGGTGACCGTGATAAAGGCAAGCGGCCAATGATGGCAAAAGCTGCTGAAGGCAACGCAGACCGTATTATTATTACTAGCGATAATCCGCGCAGTGAAGACCCTAATGCCATTATTGCTGATGTGGTGGCAGGTCTTGAGCATGCTGAAAAAGCCCATTGTGAAGCTGATCGCGCTAAAGCAATTAGTTATGCAATAGAGCAGGCCGGTGCTGATGATGTGGTTTTAATTGCCGGTAAAGGCCATGAAGATTATCAAATTATTGGCGATACACGAATCGACTTCTGCGATCGCCAATATGTACAACAACAATTAAAAGAAAAATCGCAAGGGGCGCAGTTATGATCCCTATGGATTTTGATTGGCTAGCAAAAGTTCTAGCAACTGATTACCAAGGTGGTAATCAAACGGTAAAAAATATTAACACCGACACCCGTACTCTGTGCGAGGGTGAAGTGTTTTTAGCGCTACAAGGGCCTAACTTTGATGGTCATAAATTTGTTGCGCAAGCAAAAGAGAAAGGGGCGATTGCAGCTATTGTAGCGCGTCCTGTTAATGTTGATATTGTGCAGTTTGTGGTGAGTGACACACGTATAGCGCTAGGCCAAATTGGCGCAGCTGTGATGTCACAGGTTGCACCAAAAACAATCGCAATTACAGGTAGTGTGGGTAAAACCACTGTAAAAGAAATGTGCGCGGCGATTTTATCAGGTCATGGTGAAGTACTGGCAACCAAAGGCAACTTTAATAATGACATTGGTGTACCTCTGACCTTGTTACGCCTTGAGCCACAGCATCAATACGCGGTAATTGAATTAGGCGCCAATCACATTGGTGAAATAGCTTACACAGTCGCGATGACTAAACCTGATGTTGCTGTGGTTTGTAATGTGGCTGAATCTCATTTGGAGGGATTTGGATCATTACAAGGTGTGGCTACTGCAAAAGGCGAAATCTACGACGGCCTAAAACCTGACGGTGTTGCAATCGTTAACAGCGATAGTGATTTTGCAGATTACTGGCTCGAAAAACTAACTGATCGCAATGTAAAACTTTTTTCTACTCAGCAAAAACTAGATTACTGGGCAGAAGATGTGGTGCTTGACGAGCAAGCGCGTGCGTCTTTTGTGCTTTGCAGTAAACAGCAAAAAGTTCCTGTTACTCTCGCATTACCGGGCAAACATAATATTGCTAATGCATTAATAGCGACAGCATTAACCACTGAGCTGGGTGTAAGCCTAGAAAGTGTTGCTAAGGCATTGGCTGGCATGGGAGAAGTCAAAGGTCGTGTCAATGTACTTAAAGTATCAGACACTCTAACCGTAATTGATGATACTTATAATGCCAATGTGCAGTCAGTAAAAGCGGCGATTGATTTATTAAGCGACATGCCGGGACGTCGAATTTTTGCGTTAGGTGATATGGGCGAACTTGGCGAAGAAGCCCGCTTTTATCATCAGCAAGTAGGCGAATATGCAAAACAAAAAGGCATTGATGAGCTATACAGCCTAGGCGTATTAAGCAAGTCGGCCAGTGATGTATTTGAAAAACCAAATCGTCACTTCTCGAACCGTGAACAACTATTACAACAATTACAAAGTGTGCTTACTGAATCTCAGCAAAAGACCACCCTTGTAGTAAAAGGATCGCGCAGTTCTCGTATGGAACTAGTGGTAGCAGATTTAGTTAATAGCCAGCAAGATGGCAACAATGGAGTATCGTCATGTTAGTTTGGCTGGCAGAGTATTTAACACAATATTATAGTGGCTTTAATGTTTTTTCTTACCTTACGCTGCGTGCGATTTTAGGTATTTTAACTGCGCTGCTTATCTCTCTTTATTTTGGTCCTAAGCTTATTCGTGGCCTACAAAAAATGCAAATTGGTCAGGTGGTACGTCACGACGGCCCCGAATCTCACCTATCTAAAAAAGGCACGCCTACCATGGGTGGTATTTTGATTTTAGGGGCGATTTTTACCAGTACATTACTGTGGGCTGACCTTTCAAACAAATATGTATGGGCAACCTTATTTGTGGTGGGGTCATTAGGTGTAGTTGGCTTTATTGATGACTACCGTAAAGTGATCCGCAAAGACCCTAAAGGCCTAATTGCGAAGTGGAAATACTTTTGGCAATCAGTGATTGCATTAGTGGTTGCCAGTGCACTTTATTTTACTTCGCAACAAGGCAGTGAAACCTCGTTAGTTGTGCCGTTTTTTAAAGATGTGTTACCACAGCTTGGGCTGTTTTATATCGTGATGACCTATTTTGTAATTGTAGGTACTTCGAATGCGGTAAACCTAACGGATGGCCTTGATGGCTTAGCAATTGTACCAACCATTTTGGTTGCTGCGGCGCTTGCTATTATTGCTTACTTAACCGGTAACGTTAACTTCTCAAGCTACTTACATATTCCGCATTTGCCATTAGCAAGCGAACTTGTGGTTGTATGTACTGCCATAGTTGGCGCAGGACTAGGTTTCTTGTGGTTTAACACTTACCCAGCACAGGTATTTATGGGTGATGTAGGCTCATTAGCACTCGGTGGTGCACTGGGTATTATTGCGGTGCTTGTGCGTCAAGAACTGGTACTTATCATCATGGGTGGTGTGTTTGTAATGGAAGCATTATCGGTGATTTTACAAGTAGGCTCTTATAAATTACGTGGTCAACGTATTTTTAGAATGGCGCCTATTCACCATCATTATGAATTAAAGGGTTGGCCTGAGCCGCGCGTAATTGTGCGCTTTTGGATTATTTCAATCGTGCTAGTTCTGGCTGGCCTTGCGACATTAAAGATCAGGTAAATGACAGTTATTAACGAGATAAAAAACAAACAAATCTCAGTGCTCGGACTCGGTGTAACCGGTCTGGGCATTGTGCGTTTTTTATTGTCTCAGAATATTAAGCCAATTGTTGTTGATAGCCGCATGGCGCCTCCGGGTGCGGATTGGCTAAACGAGCATGCCAGC
Source organism: Pseudoalteromonas sp. Ps84H-4 (assembly GCF_024124645.1). Lineage (NCBI taxonomy): Bacteria > Pseudomonadati > Pseudomonadota > Gammaproteobacteria > Alteromonadales > Pseudoalteromonadaceae > Pseudoalteromonas > Pseudoalteromonas sp. Ps84H-4. Next base: position 68,364 of record NZ_JAMXSK010000021.1, read on the forward strand.
GAGTTAACTACGTTCTTTGGTGATTTAGAACAGGCAGACTTAGCCAGCAATGACATTATTATCATCAGCCCAGGTCTAAGCCTTGCTACACCGGCTGTTGCAAAGGCCATTGCTGCGGGCGTTGAAGTGATTGGTGACGTTGAGCTTTTTGCCCGTTTAACCGATAAACCAATTGTTGCAGTAACAGGCTCGAATGGTAAGTCGACAGTAGTTACCTTGGCGTTTGAAGTACTGAAAGCCGCTGGTTATAAAGTAGGGCTTGGCGGTAATATTGGCACAGCAGTACTTGATTTATTGTCGCAAGATTACGACGTTTATGTACTTGAGCTATCGAGTTTTCAGCTTGATACCACGCACAGCTTAAAAGCAAAAAGTGCCTGTGTATTGAATGTTAGCGAAGATCACCTTGATCGCTACCCAAGTTACCAAGCATACATTGACTCAAAGCAAAGTATTTTTAACGGCTCAGAGCTTGCTGTTGTGAATGCCATTGATGTGGCAACCCATACAGCAAAGCAACCACAAGTAAGCTTTGCACTTGCAAATGCAGACTTTGCCTTAATAGAGCATCAAGGTGAGACGTACTTTGCAGCACAAGGTAAACCTGTGTTACCTGCAAGCTGTTTGAAAGTTGTTGGCTCACACAATCAACAAAATGCACTAGCAGTTATGGCGCTACTAAGCCCGTTTAGCATTTCTACAGAGCATTATCAGCAAGCGTTTAGTACGTTTACTGGGCTTGCACACCGTTGTCAGTTTGTCGCTGAAATTAATGAAGTGAAATACTTTAATGATTCAAAAGCGACCAACGTTGGCGCAACCATCGCTGCTATTGAAAGCTTAGCTGATCAAGCAAAGCAATTAGTTGTGATTGCTGGCGGTGATGCAAAAGGGGCTGATTTAGATGCCTTGAAACCCTATTTGAATGACAAAGTGAAAGCTCTTATTTGTTTTGGTAAAGATGCTAAAGCACTGGTGTCATTAACTGAAAAAGGTCATTTAACCACGAATATGCATGAAGCTGTGCAATTGGCAAAGCAGTTAAGTAGTAGCGGTGACATCGTATTGCTTGCTCCTGCGTGCGCCAGCATTGATATGTATAACAACTATATGCAACGTGGTGATGACTTTGCGCAGTGCGTATTGGCGGAGGCAATATGATCGCATTTGCCGACATTCGTGAAGCATTAACCCCTAAGCAATCGCCACAGCTTTATGATGTGCCGTTGTTGTATTGTATGTTGATGTTGATAGGTGTTGGTTTTGTGATGGTTACAAGTGCCTCAATGCCAACCGCAGAGCGATTATTTGATAATCCGTATCACATTATTATTCGCCATAGCATGTTTTTAATCATGGGCTTTTTTCTATTTTGGATTGCCACAAGTGTGCCTATGGACTGGTGGAAACGCAGTAATGCCTATTTATTGTTATTGGGTTTAGGTTTACTGGTGTTGGTACTTATAGTTGGCCGCGAAGTGAATGGTGCAAAACGTTGGATCCCCATAGGCCCTGTAGGTTTTCAGGTGGCAGAAGCCGCTAAGTTGTTCTTTTTTAGTTATATTGCCGGCTATTTAGTTCGTAAGCGCGAAGAAGTACAAGAAAACCTAAAAGGTTTTTTTAAGCCACTCGTTGTCTTTGGTGTTTATGCATTGCTTATTTTAATGCAACCAGATTTAGGTACTGTTGTTGTACTTTTTGTTACCACTGTCGGTTTATTATTTTTAGCCGGTGCTAAGTTATGGCAGTTTTTTGGACTGATCTTAACGGGCATTGCAGCCATTGTGGTGCTAATTATCGCTGAACCATACCGTATGGCCCGTGTAACTGGCTTTTTAGAGCCATGGGAAGATCCGTTTGGTAAAGGGTATCAGTTAGTACAATCACTAATGGCCTACAGTCAAGGCGGTTGGTTTGGCCAAGGCTTGGGGAATAGCGTACAAAAACTGCAATATCTACCAGAGGCGCATAATGACTTCATCTTTGCCGTAATTGGTGAAGAGCTTGGCTTTTTTGGTGTACTGAGCATTTTGATAGTACTAGGTGTATTCGTATTTAGAGCCTTGCTAATTGGTCAAAAAGCCTTGAAGTGTGGCAAAGAGTACGAAGGCTATTTTGCCTTTGCAATAGGCATCTGGTTTGCGTTTCAAACCATGGTTAATGTTGGCGCAAGTGCCGGAATATTACCTACAAAAGGCTTAACATTACCGTTTATTTCTTACGGTGGTTCTAGTTTATTAATTATGACCATAGCAACAGGTGTACTTTTGCGGATCGATTTTGAAACAAAAATGGCGACTAAGCAGGCAACCTCACGCGGAGGTAAACGATGAGTAAAAAGTTACTTGTTGTTGCAGGCGGAACTGGCGGACATATTTTTCCGGGTATTGCCGTCGCTGATTTTTTAAAGCAGCAAGGCTGGCAGGTCAGCTGGATTGGCACGCCTGACAGAATGGAAGCGACAGTGGTACCTAAGCACCACATTGATATTGACTTCATTAATGTCAAAGGGGTTCGTGGTAACGGTATTAAACGCTTGATTAAAGCCCCGTTTATGGTGATGAATGCTATTTTTCAAGCGCGTAAAATTTTAAAAGCACAAAAGCCTGATGTGGTGCTTGCTATGGGTGGTTATGTGACCGGACCTACTGGAATTGCAGCTAAAAGCTTAGGCATTCCTTTGGTTATTCATGAGCAGAATGCAGTTGCAGGCATGAGTAACCGCTGGTTAGCAAAGTTTGCCAATAAAGTGCTTGCCGCTTTTCCATCTGCTTTTACAAAAGAACACTGTGAAGTGGTGGGTAATCCGGTCAGAGCAAGTGTTGCAAATGTTACTGCTAAACAGACGACTACGCCGATTAATGTGCTTGTGGTGGGTGGTTCGTTGGGCGCGCAGGTACTCAATGAGACTTTACCTGCTGTATTCAGTGAACTTTCAGCGCTAACAACGCTTAATATATGGCACCAAACGGGTAAAAATAATGAACCGAATGTGACTGCCAGCTATCAACAGTTAGGACTAGCTGAAAATAGCAAAGTTGCTGAATTCATTGATGATATGGATAGTGCATATCAGTGGGCCGATTTGGTAATTTGCCGCGCTGGTGCGCTAACGGTTAGTGAGATTGCCGCAGCGGGTCGAATGGCGTTATTTGTGCCTTTTCCACATGCAGTGGATGACCACCAAACGGCCAATGCAAAGTATTTAGTGACTGAGCAAGCCGCGCTGATTATGCAGCAAAGTGAGTTTAATAAAACAGCGGTTGTTGAATTATTAACACCGTATGTAAACGCACCAGAGAAAATTTCAACAATGGCAAGTAAAGCAAAACAGCTTGCTATTTTAGATGCCACAGCCAATGTTGCCAAACGCTGTGAGCAACTAGCAGATAGAAGAGATTAGTAGTGAAAGAAAGCACGAAGAAAGAAAACAACACTCGTCCTGCGATGCGTCGTATCGACACCATCCACTTTGTTGGTATTGGTGGTGCAGGCATGGGTGGAATTGCCGAAGTACTTGCTTTTGAAGGCTACCGCATCACAGGTTCTGACATTGCGCACAGTGCGATGACTGAACGCTTAATTCAAGTGGGTGCAGAAGTATTTATTGGTCATGACGAAAACAACGTAAAAGATGCCAGTGTTGTGGTGGTATCAAGTGCTATTAATGAGCAAAACCCTGAGATTAAAGCAGCTAAAGCGGCGCGAATTCCTATTGTTCGCCGCGCAGAAATGCTTGCTGAATTAATGCGTTTTCGCCACGGTATCGCAGTGGCCGGCACCCATGGTAAAACCACAACAACCAGTTTAATTGCCAGCATTTATGCTCAAGCCGGTCTTGATCCAACCTTTATTATTGGTGGCTTGTTAAACAGTGCTGGTAGTAATGCCAAGGTCGGTAAAAGCGATTTCTTAATTGCAGAAGCTGATGAGAGTGATGCGTCATTCTTACATTTACAGCCTATGGTTTCGGTGATCACAAACATTGAAGAAGATCACATGGATACTTACGGCGGCAGCTTAGAAAAAATGAAAGACACCTATGTTGATTTCATTCATAACTTACCGTTTTATGGTTTAGCTGTCGTGTGTATTGACTCTGAAGTTGCGGCAGAGCTTATTCCGCGTTTTGGGCGCCCTGTTATTACCTATGGTGAATCGGCTGAAGCTGATTATCGCATGCTTGATTTTAGTCAAACTGCGAATACTTGTTCATTTAACGTAGTAAATAAACAAGGCGAAAGCTTAGCTGTAACGCTTAATATGCCTGGTAAGCACAATGCACTTAACGCGACAGCGGCGATTGCAGTGGCAAAAGATCAAAACATTGCTAACCACGCGATTTTAGAAGCGTTAACAAAGTTTGAAGGGGTAGGCCGTCGTTTTCAGCATTACGGTACCTTTGAAAATGAGCGTGGCAGCGTGATGCTAGTTGATGACTATGGACACCATCCATCAGAAGTAGCAGCAACGATTGCAGCGGTTCGTGAGGGCTGGCCAGATAAACGTTTAGTGATGGTTTATCAGCCTCACCGTTATAGCCGTACTCGTGATTTATACGAGGAGTTTGTCAAAGTACTGGCTGACGTTGATCAGTTATTACTGTTAGATGTGTATTCAGCAGGTGAAGAGCCTATTGTGGGAGCTGATAGTAAGAGTTTATGCCGTAGTTTACGCCAACGAGGTAAAGAGCCATTACATATCGCTAGCAGCTCTGAGCTTGCGGGTGTTCTTGCAGATACCCTGCAAGATAATGATTTAGTTTTAACACAAGGCGCTGGTAACATAGGCCAGTTAGTGAAAAAGTTAGCAGCAACCAACTTGTCAGTTGAACAACTAAAGCAGGTAAATATATGAGCCAGTTAAGCGACAAATTTGGCAAAGTAGCGGTACTTTTTGGTGGCACATCTGCCGAACGAGATGTCTCGCTAAAATCAGGCCAAGCCGTATTGAACGCTTTGCAAAGCGTTGGCGTTGACGCCATTGCTTTTGATCCAAAAGATAACTCATTATGGCAATTAAAGGATTTAAATATAGAGCGCGTATTTATTGCGCTTCATGGTCGTGGTGGTGAAGATGGCACGATTCAGGGCGCTCTTGAATTTATGGGTATTCCGTATACCGGTAGTGACGTTCTTGGCTCTGCGCTTGCGATGGACAAAGTTCGCTGTAAGCACTTGTTTAAAGCAATGGGCCTGAGCACTGCACCATATACTGTTGTTGATAGCCGTAATGAATTTGATAGCCAAGCAATTATTAATGAATTTGGCAAAGTGATGGTAAAACCGTCACATGAAGGCTCAAGCATTGGTATGGCAGAAGCAAGCAGTGCAGAACAACTAGATGCCGCTTTAAACGCTGCATTTAAGTTTGATAGTCAAGTGCTGGTAGAGCAGTGGATCACAGGGCGTGAATTTACTGTAGCGGTACTTGGTCAAGATGTTCAGCCTGTTATTGAGATGACCACGCCAAATGGTTTTTATGACTACCAAGCTAAGTATCAATCGAACACAACTCAGTATCATTGCCCAGCTGATTTATCAGTAAAAGAGACTGAGTTATTGCAAGATATGGCATTAAAAGCATTTGATTTAGTCGGTGCAAGTGGTTGGGGCCGTGTTGATGCAATGCGTGATCAGCAAGGTAACTTCTATTTATTAGAGGTTAATACTGTGCCAGGAATGACAGAAAAGTCGTTAGTACCTATGGCGGCAAAAGCAAACGGTGCTAGCTTTGAACAATTAGTGGTTCGCATTTTGGAGCAAACGCTTTAATATGCATCCGGTTTTAGAAAAAGCAAAGCAGTTAAAACAACAACTTAATTGGTCGTTGATATTTGGTGTGAGCTTTTTTTTAGTCGTGGTTTTTGGTCTAGTAAAAATCACGACAGGTGTGTCTGACTGGTTAGTTGAAAATAAAGATGCGCAAATAAAGCATTTATCGGTATTAGGACAACCCAAATATACAGATGAAAAAGCGATTATTGGCGCAATAAAAAAAGCGGATTTATCGAGTTTTTTTGAATTAGACGTGAAACATGTGCAACGCTTGGTACAAAGCTTACCTTGGGTCGCGACAGCTTCAGTAAGAAAGCAATGGCCAGATACTCTGCAAGTATACGTAGTAGAGCATCAAGCAGTTGCGCACTGGAACAGTGGAGCGCTTTTAAATCAATCAGGTGAGGTATTTGAAGCAACTAGCGATAAGCTACCTGATACACTTCCTCAGCTTTATGGCCCAGAGGGAAGTGAAATTGAAGCTTGGACAGCATTTCGTCAATTTCAAGAAATGCTTAAGGTCAATAATTTAGAGCTGACAAGTTTAGCGCTTTCAGAGCGCTTTTCATGGCAGTTATGGCTTGATAACGGCATTCGCCTGAATTTAGGTCGTAAAGAAAAAGCAAAGCGTGTACAGCGTTTTATTGATGTGTATCCGCGCATGGAACAACGTGCAGATGCACAAATTGATGTTGTTGATTTACGGTACGATACCGGTCTTGCAGTGAGCTGGAAGCCACTTCAAGAAGAGCAATTAGAAAATAAGAGTAAGGCATGACTAAGTCAGCAGAAAGAAACCTAGTGATTGGATTAGACGTTGGCACATCAAAAGTAGTAGCCACCGTTGGTGAGATCACCGCAGATAATAAACTCAGTATTGTGGGTGTTGGCAGCCAAGTATCGCATGGTATGGATAAAGGCGGCGTTAACGACCTTAACCTTGTTTCTGAATCGATTCGTCGTGCTATTGACGAAGCGGAGTTGATGGCTGATTGCCGTATCAGCTCTGTTTACTTAGGTATATCTGGTAAACATATTCAATGTCAGAATGAAAGCGGTGTGGTTGCAATCAATAACACTGAAGTGACTGATGAAGACATCGAGAATGTAATTCATATCGCGCGTTCAGTGCCTATTTCGGCTGAACGCAAAATGTTACATGCTCTGCCACAAGAATACAGCATCGACATGCAAGAGGGGATTAAAAACCCATTAGGTATGAGCGGTGTACGTATGGAAGCCCGTGCACACATTATTACTTGCTCGAACGATATGGCAAAGAATATTGAAAAGTGTGTTGAACGTTGTGGCCTTGAAGTCGATCAGTTGATCTTTACGGCTCTGGCATCATGTTACTCAGTACTAACGGATGATGAAAAAGAGTTAGGTGTCGCTGTATTAGATATTGGTGGTGGTACAATGGACATCACTATTTATATCAATGGTGCGCTGCGTCATTCGGCTGTTATTCCGGTTGCTGGTAACCAAGTGACTGGTGATATTGCAAAAATATTTAGAACACCTATATCACATGCAGAGTCACTCAAAGTACAATACGCATGTGCAAGCAGCCAAATGGCAAGCAATGAAGACACTATTGAAGTACCAAGTGTAGGTGGACGTCCAGCGCGAATCATGTCGCGTCATACTTTATCTGAGGTTGTTGAACCTCGTTTTAGAGAATTATTTGAGTTGGCGATGGAAGAAATACGCCGCTCAGGTTTAGAAGACCAGATTGCTGCAGGTCTCGTCATTACAGGCGGAACAGCAAAAATGACTGGCGCAATGGAAGTGGCAGAAGACATTTTCCAAATGCCGGTCAGAATTGGCAAACCAATCGGGATTGTTGGTTTGACAGATTATGTAGATGATCCTTCGTACGCGACCGCGGTTGGTTTGTTACAATATGGCCGTACAATGCAATCGATGAATGCACAAAAGTCGAAAGCGGAAGGTGATAATAATTGGTGGAACCGTATTACTAAATGGTTCCAAGGTGAGTTTTAAGACTCAAGTCGGAGAGTAAACATGTTTGATATGATGGAACAGCACAGCGAAGAAGCTGTCATTAAAGTAATTGGCGTGGGCGGTGGCGGCGGTAACGCTGTTGAGCACATGGTAAAACAACAAATTGAAGGCGTACGTTTCATTGCTGCGAATACGGATGCACAAGCATTACGTAATTCGTCGGCTGATGTAACTGTACAGCTAGGCACACAAATCACCTCAGGTTTAGGTGCGGGTGCGAACCCTGAAGTAGGTCGAAACTCAGCAGAAGAAGACGCTGAGACAATTCGTGCCAGCCTTGAAGGTGCTGACATGGTATTTATCGCTGCAGGTATGGGCGGTGGTACAGGTACCGGTGCTGCACCAGTGGTTGCTAAAATTGCTAAAGAGTTAGGTATTTTAACGGTTGCTGTAGTAACTCGTCCGTTTGACTTTGAAGGTAAGAAACGTGCGGCAGCAGCTGAACAAGGCATTAATGAGTTGTCAGAAATTGTAGACTCGCTTATTACAATTCCGAACAATAAATTGCTTAAAGTTTTAGGTAAAGGCACTACACTATTAGATGCCTTCGCAAAAGCAAACGACGTTTTATTTGGTGCGGTACAAGGTATTGCAGAGCTAATTACACGTTCAGGTCTGATCAACGTGGATTTCGCCGACGTACGTACAGTTATGTCAGCGATGGGTACTGCGATGATGGGCACTGCATCAGCGTCTGGTCCTGACCGTGCACAAGAAGCGGCAGAAGCAGCTATTTCAAGCCCATTACTTGAAGATGTCGATTTAACCGGTGCTAAAGGTATCCTGGTTAATATCACAGCAGGTATGGATATTGCGATTGAAGAATTTGAAATTGTAGGTAATCACGTTAAGGCGCTTGCATCAGAAAACGCAACAGTGGTTGTTGGTGCGGTAATTGACCCTGAAATGAGTGATGAACTACGCGTAACAGTTGTTGCAACAGGTTTAGGCGGCGATCGTCGTCCACAGTTTGGTATTGTTGATAATGGCTTTAAGAAAGCATCAGGCTCTGATGTACATAGCTCAATGAACCAAACGACTAGCAGCATGTATGTACCAAGCTTTGCAAGTCAAGGCAGCAGCGATGATGTAAGCATGTCTGCTGCACCTGAAAAGCAAGAGCCAGTACAACAAAGTACAGCGAGCAGCTCAGTATCTAGCAGCACTGAGAGCAGCAAAAAGTCTGATAAATCAGAAGGTGGCGATTATTTCGACATTCCTGCTTTCCTAAGAAAGCAAGCTGACTAAGACAGATTTTGTTAGTAATTTTGTTCGATAAATAAACAAATTGGCAGCTGAATGTATTTATGATACAATTTGCCGTCTAACTGTAACTATAAGTGAGCGAACCTATGATTAAACAGCGTACGATTGCAGAAGTAGTCAAAGCCATAGGAATTGGACTTCATAAAGGTGAGAAGGTCACTATTACTCTCCGACCTGCGAGCGCAAATACTGGGATTGTATTTCGTCGCGTAGACCTTGATCCGGTTGTTGATTTTGAAACAACACCTGAAGCCGTTGGTGATACGCAATTGTGTACCTGTTTAACAAACAAAGATGGCGTTCGCTTATCAACGACTGAGCACCTTATTGCGGCGGTAGCGGCAATGGGTATTGATAATCTAATTGTTGAATTAGACAGCTCAGAAGTACCTATTATGGATGGTAGTGCATTACCATTCATCTACTTGTTACAAAAAGGCGGCATTAAAGAAGTAAATGCAGCTAAGCGCTTTATTCGTATTAAAGAAAAAGTACGTATTGAAGAAGGCGATAAATGGGCTGAGATCGAACCATACGATGGTTTCCACATCGATTTTGAAATTGCGTTTGATCACCCTGCAATCAATGAAAGCCGCCAACGTATCGGTTTAGATATTACGACGCAAAGCTTCACAGAAGAAATCAGCCGCGCACGTACTTTCGGCTTTATGAAAGATATCGAGTATATGCACGCTAACAACCTAGCATTAGGTGGTAGCATGGATAACGCAGTTGTATTGGATGAGTTTAAAGTACTAAATCCAAACGGCTTACGTTATAGCGATGAGTTTGTTAAACACAAAATCTTAGACTGTGTGGGCGACATGTTTATGACTGGCCACAATATTCTAGGCAAAATCACGGCTTATAAATCAGGCCATGATTTAAACAATAAACTACTTCGTAAAATTATGGCGACTGAGTCAGCATGGGAATGGGCAACATTCGATACCCCAGTGACTATGCCAGCACCAGGCTTAGAAGTAGCGACAGCTTAATCGCAAGCATATTACAGTTATAAAAAATGACGCTTTAAGCGTCATTTTTTGTTTAGCTTATAAGCCTAGAATCGCTTCAAGCTCGACCAACTGATTGATTTGATAAGTTGGTTTAATATCTTCTGGTAACTCAACCCCAGGATGTTGCAACCAGCAAGTGTCGATACCAACATTATGACCGCCTAAAATATCGCTAGCAGCGGTATCACCCACCATTAAAATCTGCTCTTTTGGTGGATTACCCATTAATTGGAAAGTATGTTGAAAAATTTCTGGAGCAGGTTTGGCTTTACCGACTAACTCTGAAATAACCAGCCAATCGAACATATCCTGTAAACCTGTATGCTCTAAACGCTTTTGCTGTAGTTTAGCAAAGCCATTGGTAATAATGCCTAACTTGGCGTGTGGCTTTAATTTAGTCAGTAGTTCAACCGCACCAGGAAGTGGCACACAAATAGAGGCCATAGCGTCTAAAAAGCCATCATTTAAGGTTTTTGCTGGCACATCTAGTTTATTAGCCCACTCTGTAAAGCGGGTGATCTGTAGCTCACTGGCAGTAATTTCGTGCTTTTGATAAGCAACCCAAAGCGGTTTATTAGTTGCTTGGTAATGATGATAATCTGACTCAGTAAATTCTACGCCATAATTGGCGAACATTACCCTGAGGCCTTCAAATGCATTAAAACTAAATAGTGTTTCATCGGCATCGAATAATACGTGGCTATACTTCATGGTTATCCTAATTACTGATTAAACAGGGTAGGGTGTAAAAATGGTGCCATTGCAAGCGTTAGCGCTTGTACATAAGTACTTTCGCGTGTCGCTAAGTGATTGGTCAATAAACCAATAGCGCCACCTTGCTGCTTGATATTAACAGTATTGAATGCATCATCCATTACATCTCCCAGCTCTTTACCGGCCAGTAAGGCATCATAAAAAGGTTGAGGTAAAGGTAGGTTGCTACTGCGGCCAACGCTAAATTGCTGCTGGTTTGCAATCACCACAAAGGCAAAGGTTGCTGCGCCATAACTAAATTGTTCTGCGCCTCCCTCCATTGCGGCATAAAAGTCGGCATCAAAGTGGTTTTGGCAATACTTAACACGGTTTTCAGCGCCGATACGGGTTTCATCTTCACCTAGTGGCTGATCAGGCACACCCGATGGTGCATGCTCACCTTTGCATTCAATGGTATATTCTGGGAAATAAAGACTAAAGACATGTTTAGCCGCGTTAATTTTTACAGGGTTCTTTGAACCGACAATAACACGTAATGTTTTTTTCAAGCTGGCGACTCCATTATTTCGGTTGAGCCAGCAGTGTACCCGAGTGAGTTAAATCGGCAAGTCAACTGGGGCTAAATTTTCAAGTGCGCGCTTTTTCAAAATAATATCTTTGATCAACGGTGTTAAGACCAATTCCATTGCAAGGCCCATTTTACCGCCCGGCACAACAAGCGTGTTTATGCGTGACATAAAACTGCCTTCAATCATGCGCAAATAATAGGGGAAATCTACGTCTTCTATGCCTCGAAAACGGATCACAACAAAACTTTCATCAAGAGAAGGAATATCTTTTGCACTGAACGGGTTAGAGGTATCAACCGTTGGCACCCGTTGGAAGTTTATATGTGTTCGTGAAAACTGAGGGGTAATATGGTTAATGTAATCATCCATACTGCGCACAATTGAGCCCATGACAGCTTCGCGCGAGTGACCTCGTTCAGAGGTATCGCGGATCAATTTTTGGATCCACTCAAGGTTGATAATTGGCACCATGCCAATTAACAGGTCAACATGTTTGGCAACATCATGATTTTCATCAACAGCACCGCCATGCAGACCTTCATAAAACAACATATCGGTATTGGGTGCTAAGTCTTGCCAAGGCGTAAAAGTCCCCGGCAATTGGTTATAAGGAACTGCTTCATCAAAGGTATGTAGGTAGCGCCTTATTTTTCCTTGGCCGGTTTCACCATAATGATAAAAAAGCTCCTCAAGGGCACCAAAATCGTTAGCTTCTCGGCCAAAATAGCTAATATGCTTGCCTTCTTGTTGTGCTTCACGGACCTTTTTATCCATTTCTGGACGTGTATAACGATGAAAGCTATCTCCTTCAATAAAGGCAGCATCAATATCTAAGCTTCTAAAAATATGCTTAATGGCATTGGTTGTGGTGGTGGTGCCAGCACCAGATGAGCCTGTAATTGCGATGATAGGGTGTTTAGCTGACATAATTATTCTCGTTATTTGTTGATACCAATCGACTTAAATATTGAAACATTCTAGCGCGCAGAATGGTCAGTAACTTAACACGATTGGTGTAGCGTGCATAAAATCAATCAGTCGAAACTGATAAAAAACGAACACTCCCTAGTTATAAAGGTCGAGCATGGTAAGGTCAAGTGACTGTCAGATTAATTAGCGCTATCATGGCATATAAAAATTAAAAGAGAGAACCCTATGAAATTGATTTCGTCTTTACTTTTCGTCGCCGCAGGGACATTTTTTACTAGTCACGTAAATGCTGCGATGCCAAAAAGCGAAATACTACTTGCTGATTTTGACACTCCTTACGGTATGAAAGTCTCGCGGATAACCGATAATAAAAGTTACAACAATCAGCCATTTTTAGTTGATACAGGGCTGTATTACACCCATGAGGTTATTGCTGAAACTGGACAGTCACAAACAGATATTGTGTTTTATAACTTTGCTACAAAAACTAGCGTGAATATAACTAATACGACTGTTAGTGAATATTCACCAACTTTAATGCCAAATCAGCAGGCTCTTTCAGCAATCGTTGTCGAAGAAGATGGCAAACAAAAGTTATGGCAATATCCGCTTGCTAATGAGCAAAATGCAAGCCGTATTTTTGAATGGATTGAACCAGTTGGCTACCATGCATGGGGCGCTGAAAACGACCTAATTATGTTTATTTTAGGTGAACCACATACCTTGCAGTACACGAGTATTGCAGCCGCTAAACCGCGAGTAATTGCAGCTGATATTGGCCGTACGTTAGTTTTTGATAAACATACAAACAGTTATTTATTTAGTTATAACAAAGATAATCAACATTGGGTTGCACGCTTTGCGCCGCAAACTGAAGAGGTCAGTGACTTATTTAGGTTACCTGACTCAGTGCAAGATTTTGCTTTAATTGATCAAAAAACTTTGGCATATGCGGTTAATAACCGAATTTACAAGCGCAGCCTAACAGAGCCTGAAGTGGTATCACAATGGCTTGATTTAAGGCGTTTTTGTGAAGGATCAATTTCGCGTTTAAATTATAAACATAACAAACTGGCATTTGTGTGTAATAAATGAGTAACGGTTTTACACTGATTGCTGTACTGTGACTAATAATTAACGCTATTGATAAGGGACGAATTTGTCTTTTTCTGCCGAACAACTTAGTGTACAGCTGGTTAAAGCGGGCTGTCGCAGTAATTTTAAAATTAAGAATATTAACGAATTTATGCCAGCAAACTCAAAAGAAGCTTTTTATGTTCATGAGCAAAGTGGCCAAGCTAAAATCGTTATTAGACCAATTTTTGAAGTATTTAGTGCTGACTTTGATGCAATCGAAGGTATTACGCGTGTTAAAGACTATTTTCACAGCAGTGAGATGACACGCTTTCCAACGCGAATTTATAAAAGTGCGCATCCCATTCATTATGGTATCGCATTTAAAGTCACTTCCTCTGAAGCGGCTGAGCAATTTATAAATAAATTAAGCGCTATTTTGGCGCAATAAAAAGGGCCACATAGTGGCCCTTTTTGCATCTAGTAGGGTTAGCGTTTAAGGAAGCTATTTACTGAACTTAACTCACGTTTTTTCAGTGCAATACAATCATTAACGCTTTCTTCAAGCTTACTAAGAGAGCGTGCATACCCTGGTACTTCAGTGATTTTATCATTGAAGAAGGTTTTGGTTTTCTCTAGGCTTTGTGCATCACAGCTTGCGGTAGTGAAGAACGGCAAGTTTGGTACAAAGAACGGTGGTAAGTTCTTAGTGATCGCATCGTAATTGTTGTAAATCCATTCAATAAACAGTGCTTCACGTTCTTTACCATAGCCTAAACCACCTAACAGCGTGCGCATATCTGAGGCTGTTACGTCATCAGTTAAGCTGTATTCAAGTACTGCTTTTTGTAGCTCTGGTTTACCAAAGTAACCCATTGCTGCCAGCATCTTAGTACGTACTTGTGGATCTTTGGTGGTTTTAAAGGTTTGCTTGTACTTTTCAAGTAACTTCGCATCACCATGGTAAGCAGCAAGATTTAAGTAAGTTGATGCTAAGTATGGGTCTACATTTTCAGGATTATTTAAGTAAAGTGCTGCTTGCGCTTTTGCGGTATCAATTACTTTTTGATCTTCACCATCAAAACCTAAACGCGTAATCACTTGCGCACGTAATTGTGATACTGCCGCGTCTTCATCTGCTTTTGCTGTTAAACCATACTGCTTGGCAGCAGGTGAAATGCTGTTACGGATAAACTTAGGCCATAGCTCACGGTTGCTGTCGTCTTCGAATACACGTTTTTGAGAAGCAAGGTAACCTAATGCTGTATTTGCGACTAATGGGTGCGCATCACTTACGAAGGCTTCTAAAGTTTGCATTAAGTGAGCGGCAGAAATAACACCTGCATCAAGTAATGAATCAACAGCAGAAAGTAGCGCTAAGCGTTCACGAACCGTTAGTTTGTCAGCAGCGTTATCGAGTAGGGCATTGAACTGTGCGTCATCTAATACCCAGCGGTAATAGCCCATTGCACCTTGATCTGGGTAGATCCACTCAGGCTCAAAGTCGAGAGTCAGTTGCTGTGTTTCTTTGTTAAGCAGTACACTTGCGGTTTTAACTTTGTCGCCCGCACCATACTTAATCGCAACCGGAACATTCCACAGTTGTGCAGGTGCATCAACGCCAGCATTTACAAAACGGCTTTGGCTGATATTAATTTTTTTACCATCTTGCGTTACTTTGATAAGTGGGAAAGATGATTGTTCGATAAACGATTTTAGAACACTGGCTACATCTTTATTAGACGCTTCGCCTAGTGCTTGCCATAGATCCGCGGCTTCTGCATTCTTATACGAGAATTTCTTCAAGTAAGCACGAATACCTTGCTGGAATGCATCTTCGCCAATCCAGTTTTCAACCATAGATAAAACTGCACTACCTTTGCTGTAGGCAAGGCCAAGGCCATCCATAATGTCAGCTTCAGTTTTGATTGGTTTACGAATAGGCTTGGTACTTAAACGTGCATCTAAGGCCATTACATAATTTTGTGGTAAATCTAAGTGCGACTCAAACTCAGGGTTAATTTGTGCTGTGATTTTCGCTGCCATCCAGCTTGCGAACGCTTCGTTTAACCATAAGTCATTCCACCATTTCATGGTCACTAGGTTACCGTACCATTGGTGGGCTAACTCATGGGCAATAATTGATACATTACGCTCTTTTTTGCTGCGCGTTGCTGTCGCTAGGTCTACCAGTAAAATGTCTTCACGGTAAGTCACTAAGCCTGCATTTTCCATCGCGCCAAATGGGAACTCTGGTACTGCCACTGAGTCTAGTTTTTTGTAAACGTAGGGAATGCCAAAATAATCTTCCAGTGCTTTTAACACGCGAGGCATATTTTCTTTTGCGTAATCAGCAAGGTGAATTTTACCTTGTGGAGTCAGTACGCGGCCAGGGATCGGCATGCCTTTAATTTCAAGCTCTTCAAACGGGCCTACAGCCATGGCGACTAAATAAGAAGGAATAGGCGGCGTTTTATCAAAAAAGTGTGTTGTCATATCGCCATCAACTTTGGTTTTTAATACCGGTGTGTTGGCATACACTTTTTGTGATGTTGGCGCTGTGATTGTTAGCTGAAAAGGTATTTTATAACTAGGCTCGTCAAAAACGGGGAATGCACGACGAGCATCACTCATTTCAAATTGGGTGAAAAGGTAAGGCGTACCTTGGTCTAAGGTTTTATATAAACCAACACTTTGACGGTTATAAGGTGCGGTAAAATCAACTTTTAAAGTGTATTTACCAGGCTGAATTTTTTCTTCACAAGCGAATTTAACTTTGCCTGTTTTTAGCATTTCAGCGCTTAGGTCGCAGTTTTCTGCACCTAAAATTTTCGCCATACTAACGGCATAATCAATACCGTTTAATTCGATGTAATTCGTTGCTTTTAGAACTTCTAAAGCAATTTCGGTATGACCAGAAAAATTGTCTTTTGCAGGATCAAGCGTTAGTGCTACTTGTTGTGAGCTAGGCTTGGCAAGCTTTTCGATAACATATTCATTGGCATGGGCAGAGCTAACAGCAAGTGCAACACTTACCGTTAATAGGCTTTTTAAGAACATAAATATCCCTGATTTTTTGTTGTTAGAAAGGCACCTGCTATGAGGGGCGAATCACCATGCTATCAGGTTTTAATTTGAACAGTAATAAATAGTTAGTAACAAAGTTTGTCAGTTAATTATGACGGTCGATGAAACGTTGCCAATGCAGTTGCGGGTTTATTTGTCGGACGTTTTGTAACACGGCATTTAATAACGGCATATCAGTAAAGCGTTGCTCGTTGAAATCTTTAAAACCAAGTAAGTAGTTAAAAGCATCTTTGCTGTTTGCTTGCAGGGCATGAATTCGCACTTGTTGTTCGAAGTTAAGCCGTAAGCTGCTAATTGCGGTTTTCATACCTTGTTGATCAACATTTGGAATCGCGCATTTTTGTAAATAACCAGCTCGCTCACCTTCGCCAGAAAACCAAATACGTACTTTTTCGCTATAGCGACCTGATTTAGCGGGTAAATCAAACATTAGTCGTTGCTGGTTTTGCTCGTTTAAAAAGTCTAAGTACTGATCAAGTCCTGCATCGAGTAATGCATTATGAATAGGCACATAGCGGGGCTTGATCTTGCCATGAGTATGAAAGTCAAAGCAGCGAATGCCATCAAGGGTCACTATATTATCAAGAGTTAAATGGCCAATTTCATCACTGTAGGCACCGGTGTAATAAGCAAATAAAGGTAGCCAAAAATGCCAATGCTTAGCTTGTTCACGAACTAAACGCTGATCACCATAGATGTAACCATTATACAGGGTATGTAATTCCATGGCCGAAAAGGGCCTACGACCAAGATGGGACTTCAACCTAAAACCTTGATAATAAAGATGTGTCCAGAAGAGTATACCTGATAAGTATCAAGTTTCCAGCTTAACGACACAGCCATAAATACGGCCGTGTCGTTGTAAGCTCAAGGATTGGAGTTAATCGCAAAGTGCTTTAGCTAGACCAACAGGTTCGATTTCAACGCATACTTGATCATCGTTCCAGTTTAAACCAACTAGCGCATCATCTTCGTTTAGGTCTTCAACCCATTCGTCCAAAAATTCATCTAGGCCAATTTCGACTGGCGTATAGTCTTGCCACTCGTCTTTACATTGTGCTTTTGCTGCGTCTTCAGTGCCCCAAAGTAATAGCACATCAGTGTCGCTAAATTGGTTTGATTCACAGACAACAAAACCACCATCTTCGGCACCCAGTGCCCACATAGATTCGTTCAAGCGAACTTTTTCAACAAAGCTAACTAATTCTGATTCAATTTCGATATCGCTCATTTGCGTAACCCTTATCTTTATTTTCGTGGATCTGTTTGTTGTACCGCCGCGTTATCTGCAAATTTATGATAAAACTCTACTAAGCGTGTTAGTTGACTAAAATCAGTTAATTCACGAAAGCGGATCCAATCTAGCAAGCAGTATAAACTGATGTTGAGGTATTCACAGCTTTTAAATACTGGCTCAGATAAATGATCATTTAAATAGGCTAATGTTTCAGCAATTCGTTCGTTTTGTAAATTAAAAAACAATTTATCGTCGTGGGTATTAAATCCAGAGCGCTGGCAAAGTAACATTTCTACGAGTGAATCATTGCAAGCATTAATAATGGTTAAATAATTTTCTTGTTGCCAACTGAGTAATGTTTGATCTGTATTTTCTAGCAAGTAGCGAATTATTGAGTTGGAGTCAAAAACATGAAAGCCTTTATCAATTAACACAGGAATTTTTCTAGCCGGATTATGAGCAATCATGGTTTTACGGTCTTGCTCAGAGAAAATATCTAGGTTTATAAATTCAAGAGCTTGCTTATTGAGTGCAGCCCAAATACGAATACGGCGCACAAAAGGTGAGGTGGTCGAGCCTAAAAGTTGCATTTTGAGATCCTTCGCAAAAAAAAGCCGCTGGTTAGGCGGCTTTCAAATATTCGTATGAAATCAGTCAGTACGGCTTGTCACTTCAAGCAGGTGGTAACCGAACTGTGTTTGGACCGGACCTTGTACTTGGTTAATGGGAGCTGAAAAAACCACTTTATCAAACTCAGGTACCATCATGCCTGGACCAAACTCACCCAGTGCGCCACCATCTTGCCCCGATGGGCAATTAGAGTGAGCGCGCGCAAGTTCTGCAAAATCAGCGCCCTGTTCAATTTGCTGTTTTAAATCTAAACAGTGAGCTTCACTGTCTACGAGAATGTGTCTTGCACTGGCTACTGCCATAACATCTCCCTACTATGTGTTTTAGTATTAAATTACTAGTCTAGTTCAATATTTACTGAACGAAAAATTAAATTTATTTTGCAGCTAGTTCTGCTTCAATCGCATCACGTAACTCTTTAGATTCTGGCTTGGTTTTACTGTTGAAGCGCTGCACTGTCTTACGGTCTGCAGACACTAAGTATTTGTAAAAGTTCCAGTTAGGTGAGCTGGTTACTTCGTTTAAATGTTTAAATATAGGGTTTGCATCACTACCGCGAACAGCACTGGTAGCCATCATATTAAAAGTCACCCCATAGTTAATAAAACAAACTTTTGCTGTGTCTTTTTCATCGTCTTCTTCTTGAAAGAAGTCATCAGAAGGAAATCCTAATACAACTAACCCGCGGTCTTTGTATTCCTTATGGATGGCTTCTAAGCCTTCAAACTGACCGGTAAAACCACAATTACTTGCGGTATTGACGATCAATAGCGGCTTGTCTTTAAATTCACAAAAGTTAATTGATTCTTTTGAGCGCAATTTTCGTAATGTAACGTTGGTGAAATCGTCGCATTGGCTAGTTGATTTTGCTGTTGGCGTCGCTTCTGTGGTTTGTGCTGCAAGGTTTGTTGTAATTAGACCTGCTGCAAGTAACAAAGCATATTTATACATACTAATTTCCCGCTAGTTATTTGTGATGAATATACGCTAATATGCGAAAAAGTGATCATTTAATTTCAGCTATTTATGACGATTCGTACAGCAACTCAAAACGATTTAACTGATATTGTCGCGATTTACAACGAGACAATTCCTGGACGTATGGTAACCGCAGATACCGAAGAGGTGACGGTTGCGGACAGGCAAGTATGGTTCGATAGCCACTCAGAAAAACGACCTATTTTTGTATGTGAACAGGCAGGAAAGGTGGTTGCGTGGATGAGCTATAAATCTTTTTATGGCCGTCCCGCTTATGATGGTACTGTTGAAATCAGTATTTATATTACCCAGCGAGCACAAGGACAAGGGCTAGGAAAACAATTGCTTACATTTTCAGAGCAACATGCAAAAACGCTTGGAATTAAGGTGTTGTTAGCTTTCATTTTCAGCCATAACATGCCGAGTATAAAACTGTTCAAGCGCTTTGATTACTTGGTGTGGGGAGAATTGCCTGAGGTGGCTATTATGGATGGAAAACCTTATAGCTTAACCATTTTAGGTAAGCATATTGACGCATAACATGCGGTAAAACAGATAAAAAGTGCTAAGTCATTTGTGATGCTTCGAGTTTTTAGACTACGCTAATATAGGTAATTATTCTTATAGTGGGTGTGGTTTACAGTGCGCAGAATCTTAATTGTTGATAGCAATAGTGTTTTAGCGATGCGAGTAAAAGTGCTGCTGGAGCTGATCGGCTGCAGGGTTGAGCTATTACACTTTTCTATGGTTGATGATTCAGTAGTAGAACAAGACTTTGATCTTGTGGCTGCTTCTCATGGTGTACCAACGACAGTTATTCGAAGATTAATGGGCGGGTTTTCGCATGACCGCTTTTTATTGCTTGCTCCAAAAGCACAGCGAAGCGACCTGCTTGAGCACTTCAGCGTGGTCAATCGATTACTGCCAAATGCAGTCGTTATTTATCCTTTTTTTGCCAATAAGGAAATTAGCTCTTTACTAGAAGAGGTGCTTGAGCTCGATAGTGACAATATTCTTCAACTTCCTAAAGTGCTACTTGTTGATCACTGTGCAGAGCGTCTAGAAAAAATAGCGCTTAACCTTAAAGGCGCACATATCGAGACGTTAACTGCTGACAACTCATCCTCTGCAATAGAACTTATCAAAGAGCATGATATTGATCTATTAATCAGTGATTTTACGTTTGCTGATGGCACGGGGCTTGAGTTATTCATAAAGCTTAAAGCGTTACAACCGCATAGCCGTTGTTTATTGTATACCTCAAAACCGGATCAGGTTTCTATGGTTGCTGCTATTCGACAAGGGGTTGAGGATGTCTTGATCAAGCCTGTTGACGATAATAGCTTATTGCAGTCAGTGCATAAGCTTTGGCAAACCGAGTTATTAAAGCGTCACAATGCTGAGCTTGTTGAGCGATTACAAAATACCGTTGATGCTCTTATCGAAAAAGACAGCTTACTGCGGGTTATTTTCAAACATACTCCCGATGCCATTATTTTATTTGATCGCCATGGCAAGATAATCGAAACCAATGATGCATGTGAACAGCTATTCGATAAGCCTTTGAAGGAGTTTGAAAACTGTTCAGTATTCGATTTTTTTGATGCAACATCTATTTTACGTATCAAAGAAAAAATAGCGACGCTAAATAAAAATCGTCAGTTTAGTTGTGATTTAAGGTTACTTAAAGAAAACGGTAACACAGTTCCTTTGGTGGGATCGTTCAATGAGATAGACCATCATGGTGAAATAGCGCTTGCGGTAATCTTTAAAAATGTGACGCACTTAAAAGAAAAAGAAGACCTACTTTTAGAAGCGAAAGATATGCTTGAGGAAGAAGTCAAAGCGCGAACGGCACAACTAGAGCACGCAAAAAATGTAGCAGAAGCTGCAAGCCTCAGTAAATCTGAGTTTCTAGCGAATATGTCTCACGAATTAAGAACACCAATGCATTCTATTTTAAGCTTTGCTCGTTTTGGCTTAGAAAAAGTTGCCAATGACGACTTAAGCAAAGATAAATTAAATAAATATTTGTCACGAATAGAGCAAAGCGGAGAGCGGCTTTTATCTTTACTTAATAACCTTCTCGATCTGTCAAAGCTTGATGTCGGTAAGTTTCCTTTTAATCCGCAAAAGCACAACCTCAGTAACATTATAAAAACCAGTATTGATGATGTTTCGGGCACCGCCCTTGAAAGAAACATTATTATTCGTTTATCGGGGGGAGAACAAGGTATTACCCTTGATTGTGATGAAGAGCAGATCAACCAAATCATGCGTAATTTATTAGGTAATGCTCTGAAGTTTAGTGAGCCTAATAGTGAGATTGAAATTAGTTTGTCGTCACAAGAAAAAATGGCCGAAATCGCTGTTATTGACCATGGTATAGGTATTCCTGAGCAAGAACTTGAAAAGGTATTCGCTAAGTTTGAACAAAGCAGTAAAACTAATAGCGGCGCCGGAGGAACTGGGCTTGGGCTTGCTATTTGTCGCGAATTTGTCACTTTGCATCAGGGCACAATTAAGGCACTTAATAATGAACATGGCGGTGCGACAATTATCGTTCGGTTGCCCCTGCAGATAGATTTACCAAAACACTTAACGAATGACACTAAACCAATAACACTTAATTCATAAAACGGAAGAAATAACATGGCCTTAAAGCGAATTTTAGCCGTAGATGATGAACCATTTAACTTAGAAATCATTGAAGAGATTTTTGAAGATCTCGATTTTGAGCTGAAGATGGTAAATAGCGGTCCAGAATGTTTAAACGTTGTTGAAGAATTTGCTCCACAAGTCATTCTGCTTGACGTAAGTATGCCTCAAATGAGTGGTTATGAGGTTTGTCGCAAACTAAAAGAGAATCCAAGTACAGAAAAGATTATTGTCATGTTCGTATCGGCAAGAGGCACTGTAGAAGAGCGAATGAAAGGCTATTCCGCTGGTGCTGAAGACTATATTGTGAAGCCATTTAGCCATCAAGAGCTAAAATTAAAATTATTGAACCTCAATCAAGTCCTTATTGAAAAAGAGGCTCTAGAGCAGCAAGTAGAAGATGCCACATCAACTGCGTTTAATGCGATGGCTAATAGCAGTGAAATGGGTCAAATAGTTAATTATATTGAACATATAGGTTCGATTGAGAGTGAACGTGAGTTAGGAAAAGCCTTTTTAAACTGCCTAAAGTCATTCGATTTACAAAGTAATGTCGAATTTAGATTAGGTACGCATGTTGAGCATTTTTCTGTAACGGGTGTGTGCTCACCGATCGTCATTGAATTGTTCGACATGTTAAAAAGAAAAGGGCGACTTCATGAGTTTTCGAACCGCATTTTAGTTAATTACGACATGATTAGTCTGCTTATCTTAAACATGCCAGAGCAAGACCCCGATAAACATGGTCGAATTCGCGACCATATTTGCTTTCTAGTGAGTGTTACAGAGCAACAATTAAAAGCGATCATTACTAAAAAAGAATTATTAAAACAGCAGCAACAACTAAATGAAGCTGTGAGTAATGTACATAGAAAATTTACTGGCTTAATCAAGCTGTTAGATGACAACCGAATTAGTAATGAGGCAGTATTTAAACAGCTACAAGAAGATCTTGAGCAGCGAATACCCACTATGGGCTTAGATGAAGACCAAGAGATATTTATTTATCAAAAGGTGGATGAAACGATTCAAAACTCGGTAGCCAGAGAAGAGTCTGTCAAAGGAGTTAAATCAGCGTTTCATGAAATCGAAAATGATTTATCGCAACTATTAACACGTTAATTTAGGCATCCCGCGGCAATCCTTTTTCAACAATACGAATTAGCCGCGCAGTTTTGCGTAACTTAATTTGTCGCTTGTTTTGCTGTTGCTCGAGCGCCCATTCGATATGCTCGGCAACTAAAGGGCTGGCATTAACAAGCGTATCGCTCAAAGCTTGGATGATGTTGTCGTTGTAATCGGCATTACCTAATCCTACAGCGAGGTTTCGTTGCCAACGTTCGTGACCAATACGGCGGATAGGGCTGCCTTCGGTATTTTTTAAAAACGTCGCTTCATCCCATGCAAAGAGCGTCAGTAAATCTTGGTCTTTAAGCTGTTGTCTGGGATGAAAGTCAGCTTCATCGGTTATTTGTCCGTAACGATTCCACGGGCAGACTAACTGGCAGTCATCACAGCCATACACGCGATTACCTAAAAGTGGGCGATACTCTTCAGGGATTGCACCTTGCAATTCAATAGTAAGGTAAGAGATACATTTACGTGCATCAACAACATAGGGCTCAACAATGGCACCGGTAGGGCAAAGGGTCATACAGGCTACACATTTACCACAGCCTTCAAAGCTATTTTCTTGATCAATAGGTAGCGGTATATCAACAAACAATTCACCTAAGAAAAACCATGAACCCGCTTCTTTGTTGATTAATAAGCTGTGCTTTCCACGCCAGCCTAGGCCTGCTTTTTCGGCCAGTTGTCGCTCAAGTACAGGTGCAGAGTCAACAAATGGGCGAAAGCCTAACTGGCCAACATGTTGTTCAATTTGCTGGCCTAACTTTTTTAGGCGGTTGCGAATTAACTTATGGTAATCACGACCTAGTGCATAGCGACTAATATAGGCTTTATCGGTCTGTTTGAGATTTTTAGCAAAACTTGCATCAGGTGGTAGGTAGTTCATTTTTACTGAGATGACTCGCTGCGTGCCAGGTACTAGCTCAGCGGGGCGCGCTCGCTTCATTCCATGGGCTGCCATATACTCCATCTCACCGTGATAGCCTAAATCTAACCAGCGCTGTAATTGTGCCTCGTGTTTAGTAAGATCAATATCAGTGATCCCGACTTCTGCAAAGCCAAGGTCTTTACCCCATTGCTTTATTTGCAGTGCGAGTTGTTCATAATCAGTAGCAGGTGTTGTCACGGTCAATAAAAAAGTAGCCAAGAAGTGGCTACTTTATCATAGATTAGCTACATTCAGCAGCTAAAAGAGACTATACAAAGCGTTTAAGCTGCTCTTGGGTTTGTTGGCTGAGTAGATGAGATTGCTCACAATCAGCCAGGGATTCATCTATTTGCTGTTTAGCTTGCTCACCTAACGCCACAATTTGCTCAACACTTTGATGAGTTTGGGTTTGAGTTTGCTCTAATAAACGCACCGCACTAACAATTTGTTGCAGTTGCTGTTGATTTTGCTCAAATTCAGCGAGCATGTTACTAAACCCAGTTGATGTGTTGCTAATTGCTGTTTCGGCTTCACTTGAGTGGCTAATGAGCTGCTCAGATTCTTTATTGGTTTCGCTTACTAGACTATTCATTTGATTGATGAAATCGCTAATTTGGCGGGTTGCATCATTGACTTTTACTGAGAGGGTTCTTACTTCATCGGCAACCACGGCAAAACCACGGCCAGCTTCACCAGCACGGGCTGCTTCAATGGCCGCATTGAGAGCAAGTAAATTAGTTTGATCTGAAAACTCTTCGACCATTTTCAAAATAGCGCGAATGTTTTCGCTGTTCTCTTTCAACCCTGATACGGTAGCTGAGAAGTTACCGAGTATTTGGCTGATCATTGCTACTTTTTTAACGAGGGATGACAGTTCATGAGCTGAGTTTTGTACAAAACTCAGGTGCTCACTGTTAACATGATGCACGCTGTCAGTATTTGCTGATATATTTTCAAGGCTCGAGGTAATTTGATTGCTTGAGTCAGTAATTGTTTGACTGAACTCAATTTGCTGGTGGCTCAATTGCGCTGTTTGCTGCATTGACTGGGTCATTTTTGAGCTACTATCAGCACTCGCTTGGGCACTTTGATACGTAGTGGCTAACAACTGACTCAAATGGGTAGTAAAAGTGTTGTATTGTTCGCTTAAATCTCGAAATTCATCGTAAGTAAAGTGCGGTAACTTTGCAGATAAGTCGGCATCATGTTGATTAATTTTTTCTAATGTATCGCGCATTGCCTGCACCGGGCGAACAATTAAAAAGCGCATATAAAACACAGTAAAAATAAAGCTGGCAAAAATGATAAAAGTCATCAGCCAAAATAAACCCATACTGGTTTGTTGTTCTGAAAGACTGCTGTAAAGCCAGATAAGCGTGATCGCTTGAAACGCAAACACAAAACCTAAATTACCGACAATCTTACGTGTTAGGGTGTAAAAGAAAGTTTGTTCGATAAAATTATAAATGCGCATATAGCTACTCAATATGGTGTTGTGTTGATTCATTTTGGCGTATTTTAGTATTGTTCATTTTCACATAATTCAACAGTATAGCTTAGTTTTGTTGAGTTACAGTGACTGTAGTGTCATTTGTGTATGACATGGAAAATTAGTGAAAATACCATCTACGCCATACTCTAGCATAAGCTCTATATCTTCTACCTTATCGACCGTATAGGCATAAACTTGAAGACCGCGTTGCTTAGCATCCGCAACAAACTCATGGTTTATAAAGTTTTTATCTACATGAATGCTATAAGCATGCAGTTTTTGCGCAAATTCACTGTAATTAATTGGAATAGAGGCGGTGAGTGCACCAATCTTTACCCAAGGCAGTTTTTGTTTAAGCCACATTAGTTGGTGATGATCAAATGATGAGACTAAAAGGTTATCTCTAGAAATTTTCCCGGTACTGACATTTGACTCTATAAGCTCAACAAACTTGTCTAATGAAAAGGTGTGCTTTAGCTCTAAATTGAGCAAAGTTTTATCATCGACCCAATCAATAGCTTGCTGTAAAGTCGGCACTACTTCGCCATTACCCGCATCGTACTGTTGAATTTGCTCTTTTGAGCAAGCATTCACTTTACCGCGACCTGAGGTTGTGCGATCAAGCCAGGTGTCATGAATAATCATGTAGTCATCAAGGCAGCTTTGTACATCAATTTCGATACCATCTACTGCCAAATCTACGGCGGCGAGAATGGCGCTCTTGGTATTTTCTGGGTAGGTACCGCTGGCACCTCTGTGAGCGAATACTTTTATCATTGCTTATGTTTCCGAGTCACTGACCATGTTTCATAAAAAGCGGCGCTTATCACTAACGCACCGCCCAATAGGGTGCTAATTGAAGGTTGCTCATGCAAAATTAAAAAAGCGAAAAACGTGCCATACAAAGGTTGCAAACAAGATATTAAACCAGCCGTTGAAGCCGATAAGTTTTGCAGACTTGCCGCAAACAATGAATGGGGCGCTGCTGTAAAAATAACCCCAACGGTAATTAATAGCAGCCAATTAATTGTATCAACTTGTAATGGCGTCACTTCAACAAAGGCACAGAGCATGATACTGGCAATCCAGGTTTGATAAAGCATGGTTTGAGGGCCGCCATATTGGCTAAAGTAACGCTTGTGAACAATATTCCTAAAAGCAAAAAAGAACGCCGATAAAATGCCAATGACAATGCCCATAGTTACATCATTGCCTAAACTAGCATCAGGAATGAGCAAGTAAATGCCAGCCATTACAACCAAAGCACTAAAAATATCTTTCAGTTGTGGTTTGTTACCATGAAAAAAAGGTTCTAAAAACACTGTGATAACAGGGTAGGTAAAAAAGGCAATCATACCTACAGCGATACCAGCCAATTGCATACCAGCAAAGTAGGTGAGCCAATGAATCCCAACCGTTACGCCAAGCAATAAGGCGATGAGGTAATCACGACGAGAGCGGAGCTTGATGGCTTTGTGTTGAATTGTGAGTAAGATCACTAATGCACAGCCTGCAATCGCTGTTCGGTAAACGGTAATATCTAATGCACTTAAGCTGACTAACTTTGCAAATAATGCCGTTCCACCAAATAGCAGTACTGCAATGTGCAAGTATATTAGGCTTTGTTTGTGTGCCTGCATTACTGACCTTATTATTGTTGTTATTAACTCTCTTTGTAACGGTAATCCTTTACTTTGTAAACTCCCCAAATAGACTAATCCATTCGTTTAATTCCAAAATTACAACTTTAAATAGCGATAGTAATAATAACGGCAACACAGATAGCAATGCTGCTTTCTATTACAGCGACTGCCGTGTTTTTATCCTGCATTGCTTGATCAATCGAAATTTTACTGAAAATAATTTTATCAACTAAGTAACGAACAACCGGTAAAATTAAAAAGCCAAATAATGCGTCAATAAAGAATAAACTTAAGCTTTGCTGCCAAGAGTGAAAGCCACCAATAAGCGCATGACATAAAATAATAGCCAATGCCAACATGGTGCCCGAAAAACTCAGCGCAACAGCTTTATTGCCTTTTTCTAGTTGCTCATTCAAGTTAAAAGCTGTGAGGTGATCATAGCCTTTAGCGAAAATAATTAGCATAAGTTGACCTAGCAAGTAGAACACTATTGCTGATAACCAAGTACCTTCTCCCGTTAAAGCGCCTCCAATGATCAAGGCTGCAGCCATGTAATTAGCGGCTTGAACCAAGCCAACCGCTTCATTTTGTTGGTTTATTAGCTGCTCTTGGTTGCAAAATAAACGAAGTAATAATTTGTCATTTAAAATACGTGAACATGTTAACAACACCATTCCTAGTAAACTGTAGAGCGAAACATTTATTAAATCGGTAATTAAGCCTTTACTTGGGCCTGTTAAAACAAAACCATAGATAATAGTGATTGCTCCCAAATATCCTCCAATTGAAAGACCCAGTGCGCTATTTGCATTATCGGTTAATTGACTGGTGGTGTTATAAGGAGTTGCCAGGTTATAAGACAACTTAGCAAGGGCTATAATTGCAATGAATAGAGCTATGTAGGCGCTATTGTAAGCCATGCTTGAAAGATAGTGAGTTAAGTTAATATCCATAACGGTTGGGTTATTTTGTTGTTATTTTCCGAAAATATTAACACAGAGTGTTTGTTGCAAAGAATATCAACGCTTCATTTTTGGCAGAATTAATCAATTTCTTAAAAGTTTCATCGCTTTTTTATGACAATTGTCATGATGTATTGCTTACAAATGTCGTTAAACACTCATTCTTTTTTAAGTAACACTATACCTGTACCGATACATGCCGGTTTGTCATTCATTAATATAAAGGGTATAGCTATGAATCTAATTACTAAAAATATTTACTCGTTATTCGCTGCGGCAATTACATTTAACACAAATTACGTATTTGCTGAACAAAGTACTATAGATAGTATTGAACTTGCATCTCAACAGCATAACTTGTCAGAACTTACCGAAATAGCAAAAAATGCAGCAGGGTATGATGCAGCGCTTGTGAATTATCGCCTTGCTATTGCACATAATATCATGGGTGAAACTGAAAAAGCGCTTGCCTTACTTGATATTGCACAAGCAGTGCTTTTAGACGATAAACTTGGCGCAGATAAAAGTGAGGCAAACGCATTGCTTGCTCAAGTGTATGGTTATCGTATTTCGATTAAACCTATTACAGGTTTTTACTACGGCATAAAATCGAACAATGCGTTAAATAATGCGGTGCAAATTGACAAAAGTAATCCTCGTGCTCATCTAGTTAAAGGTATAATTGCTTTAAACACACCTAGCATGTTTGGTGGAAGTAAACAGCAAGCGCTAAGCTCATTGAATGCGTCTCTTATTCACTATCAAAATGATAATAATGATGGTTATAAATGGGGGCAGGCGGAAGCATATGTCTGGCGTGGGTTAACATATTTAGCACTAAATGATGTGCAAAAAGCAGTGCAAGATTGGCAAACATCACTTGCCCTTGCACCAAACTATACATGGCCTAAAATTTTGATAAATAACAATAAGCAGTAACTAATCGTGGGCAGCCATATGCTGCCCAAGTTTAGATAAGATTTAAAAAAGCCAAAAAATGGGATTGAGCATAAATGAAAAGTGATAGTTTTAGACAAAGCTTAGCAATTGAAAAAAAGCCTTACTGGGTCTGGGGTCCACTTGTTTTTTCAAGTTTTTATTTTTTACCGTTGATTCTAAGTTTTGAGCAATTCGCAGCTTTAGATATTTTTATTATAGTTATGATATATATAACTTTTATTTTTTACTATGTTAAAGCTGCTAACGCAAAAGGTGAAGATGCGCTCATTCCAGTGTCTATAATTGTTATTATCGCAACTTTTGGTACATATTTAACTCTTGGAACACAAACTTTATTTGGCTTTGCTTGCTATTTTTTTGGGTTCAACTTTAGACAAAAAAAAGGCGTTTTAGGGCTAGTTGCTGTTGCTTTAAGTATTTTTCTCGCGGTGTATTTATTTGATTTGAATAATCCATATTTTATTGCGCCAGCACTCATCATCAGCATTGCACTTTATTTTATGGGACGTGCTGAGAGGCGTGAACGAATACATCAGTTAAGTGAACAAAAAAGTCAACATCAAATAGAACAGTTGGCAATGATTGCTGAACGTGAACGCATTGCACGAGACCTTCATGATTTAGCTGGTCACAGTCTATCGTCGATTGCTCTAAAAGCAGAACTAGCCGAAAAGTTAATTGTTAATGATAACGTTGAGCAAGCACAGAGTGAAATAAAGCAAGTGGCGGCCATTAGCCGAGATTTACTCAGTGATATTCGTAAAGCAGTAACAAATATGAAACAGTTTAACCTCACTAAACAGTTAGAGTTTTTGCAAGAAGAGCTAACACAAAATGGCTTTAATGTAATAGTAAACAATGAATTAACAAACTTATCGACAGCAACACAAAAAACCGTATCGCTTATTGTTACTGAGGCTTGCACTAATATTTTAAGGCATAGTAAAGGGAATGAAGTTTTAATTGATATTAGTAAGGAACTAATATCAATTAAGGATAACGGTATAGTAACCACATTTAAAAGTGGCAATGGCATTAATGGCATTAAGCAGCGTACTGAAGCACTTGGCGGAGAGCTTATTGTGGAAAATAAAAAAGGGTTTAACCTGACTATGAATTTTCAAGCGAATTTATCATGATTAATTTACTCATTGTTGAAGATCAGCAAATGGTTAGGGAAGCAATTAGTGCGCTTGTTGGACTTGATCCATTTATTAATGTCGTTGGGCAAGCAGAGGATGGCAAAGCTGCACTTAAATTTATTGAACAAAATAAGATTGATATGGTGTTATCAGATATTGAAATGCCCAATATGTCAGGCATCGAATTGGTAGAAATACTGAGTAAGCGCCATTCTGATATTAAAACCATGATAATAACTACATTTTCAAAGGCAGGTTACATAAAACGTGCTATGAAAGCAGATGTTCGCGCCTTTATTTTAAAGGAAGCGCCATCAGAGCATTTAATTAATGCAATAAAATCAGTCAATCAAGGCCGAAGAGTCATTGATCCCGAACTTGCTTTACTTGCATTATCTGACACTGATCCATTGACTAATAAAGAACGCAAAGCATTAAAATTAGCCGGTGATGGCTTAAAAACTCAAGATATTGCAAAAACATTGTTTTTATCAGAAGGGACGGTTAGAAATTATCTTTCAGAAGCAATGAGTAAACTAAATGCGGTAAACCGAGTAGATGCTGCTCGCATAGCAAGACAAAAAGGGTGGTTATAAGGTCCTTAATTTTGCTATTAAATTATTGAACAATTTGAGTGCGAAAACTGGTTTAATCAATTTCTTAAAAGTTTAATAGCTTTTGCCTGTCTCATTGTTAGGATATGGGTTAAAATAACCACATAACCAACTAACAAGATAGTGAATGTCAAAACAGGATCCAAATCTCAGTCGAGAACAAGAAAAGTACGAAAACCCAGTCCCTAGCCGTGAGTTCATACTTGCTCACTTAGAATCACGCGCAAAACCAGCTAATTTCACACAACTTTGTGACGAATTACACGTGAATGATACTGAACGTCAAATAGCGTTCAAACGTCGCTTGCGTGCAATGGAGCGCGATGGTCAATTGTATTTCAATAAATTTAAATGCTATGCATTGATAGATGAATCAGGCTTGGTAAAAGGTAAAGTCATAGGTCACCGTGACGGATTCGGCTTTTTAGAAGTTGAAGGCGAGAGTAAAGATTGGTTTATCGCGAAACACCAAATGAATATGGTGTTGCACGGTGACATTGTGCTTGCTAAAGGTAACCGCAAAGGTTCAAGTGGCAAATGCGAAGCACGCATCATTAAAGTGCTTACCAATGAACGCGCGCCAATTGTTGGCCGCTATTTTGTTGAGCACGGAATTGCCGTTGTGGTAGCGGAAGACCCGCGTATTACGCAAGACATTATGATACTGCCGGGTAGTGAAAATGGCGCACGTCATAATCAAATGGTACAGGTGCAAATTACGCAAAACCCTAGTCGACATATGAATGCTGTGGGTAAAGTGACAGAAGTACTTGGTGAGCATTTAGCTCCCGGTATGGAAATTGAAGTTGCACTACGCAATCACGATATCCCTCATGTATGGCCTGAAGCGGTTGAAAAACAAGTTGCTCATTTAGGTGAGTTTGTTGATGAGCAAGCTAAACAAGGTCGAGTTGATTTACGTGATTTACCACTCGTTACTATTGATGGCGAAGATGCCCGTGACTTTGACGATGCGGTTTATTGCGAGCGTAAACCCTCTGGCGGTTGGCGCTTATGGGTGGCAATTGCCGATGTGTCGCACTACGTTGGTATGAACACGCCACTGAATAAAGAGGCAATTGAGCGCGGTAACTCAGTGTATTTTCCTGAGCAAGTTATTCCGATGCTACCAAAAGTGCTATCGAATGGCCTATGTTCATTAAACCCAGAAGTTGACCGTTTATGTATGGTCGCAGAAATGACAGTGTCTGATGCAGGCAAGTTATCAGGGTATAAATTTTACGAAGCGGTAATGAATTCGCACGCTCGTTTTACCTACACTAAAGTGAATGCGATTTTACAAGGCGATGAAAAGCTGCGTGAAGAGTACGCCAAGATGGTGCCACATTTAACTGACTTACAGCAAATGTACATGGCACTTAAAGCTGCTCGCCAAGAACGCGGTGCGATTGAGTTTGAAACCCTAGAAACGCGCTTTGTGTTTAATGCGCATCGCAAGATTGAATCAATCGTTCCTGTGGTTCGCAATGATGCACACAAACTTATCGAAGAGTGTATGATTCTAGCGAACGTATCAGCAGCCCGCTTATTAGAAAAACACGAAGCAAGTGCGCTTTATCGCGTGCATGATGAGCCTGATGCTGAAAAGTTAGGTTTTTTCCGAAACTTTTTATCAGAGCTTGGCATCGAAGCGGCGATTTCTGATGAGCCAACACCAAAAGAAATCACTCAAGTGTTAGCTAAATTAGGCGACCGCCCAGAAGCAGAACTTATTCAAACTATGCTGCTACGCTCGATGAAGCAAGCTGTTTATCAGCCTGATAACATTGGCCATTTTGGGTTAGCCTTACCAGCTTATGCGCACTTTACATCGCCAATTCGTCGTTATCCAGATTTAGTCGTGCACCGTGCTATTAAAGCGGTGCTTAAAGCGCAAGGCCAGCAAACTTCGGGTGAATACGCTTACACTGATGACGAAGTAGATATTTTAGGTGAGCAGTGTTCAACCACTGAACGCCGTGCCGATGATGCGACTCGCGAAGTGGCAGATTGGCTTAAATGTGAATTTATGCAAGATCATGTTGGTGACGAATTTGGTGGGGTGATCTCATCGGTGACTAACTTTGGTTTATTTGTACGCTTAGACGATTTACAAATCGATGGCATGATCCATGTGACCAACTTAGGCAACGAATACTTCCATTATGATGGCGCTAAGCATTGCTTGATTGGTGAGCAAACGCACACAGTGTATCGTTTAGGCGATAAAGTGACGGTTCAGGTGTCATCTGTAAGTCTTGACGAGCGCCGTATAAACTTAGTATTAGCGGGTGAAGCACCACAAGATCGTTACGCTCGTCGTCGTGGTCGCAGTGAACCTGCAAAACCAAGCGTTCGCGCGCAGCTTAAAGCTGGTAAAATTCCCGGTAAAAAAGGTGAATCAAATCGCTTTGAAGCAAAGTCAGGTGACAAAGATAATGAAAAACGTGGTAAGTCTTCTCATGCTAAAGGGCGAAAAAAGCCCAGCGGCAAACAGGCTGATGCTGTAAAAGCCAGTAAAAAGAAGAGCAAGAAAAAAGCCACTAAAAAGGCAAAAAGGCCGGGCAAGAATGCCCGCAAACAAAGTAGCCGAGGAGCAAACAATACGTGAGTAATGAATTAATTTTTGGTTTTCACTCAGTTGAAGCAATTTTAGAAAAAGAGCCGGAGCGCTTTTTAGAAATTTATGCTTTAAAAGGGCGTGAAGATAAACGTTTAAATCCGGTTATTGACCAAGCACGTAAATTCGGTATTTCTGTTCAGTTTATGCAACGTAAAGCGCTAGACAATAAAGCAAACGGTGAGCAACACCAAGGCATTATCGCTAATGTTAAAGCTGCACGTATGTATAGTGAAAAAGACCTTGACGAAATTATAGCCCGCGAAGAAACCCCTTTCTTATTGGTGCTAGACGGCATAACGGATCCACATAATTTAGGTGCGTGCCTACGAAGCGCTGATGCTGCCGGTGTACACGCTATTATTGTTCCTAAAGATAAATCAGCTAAATTAAATGGTACCGCGCGCAAAGTAGCGTGTGGTGCTGCTGAAACAGTGCCACTTGTGCAAGTGACAAACTTAGCGCGTACTTTACGTGAAATTAAAGACGCTGGTGTTTGGGTCGTTGGTACTGCTGGTGAAACCGACACTGAGTTATTCGATGCAAACCTCACTGGGCCAATGGCTGTAGTAATGGGAGCTGAAGGTGACGGAATGCGTCGCCTTACCCGTGAACATTGTGATTTACTAGTAAAAATTCCAATGGCAGGGACGGTATCGAGCTTAAATGTATCTGTTGCCACGGGTATTTGCTTATTTGAAGTACTGCGTCAAAGAAATGCGACGCAACTTTAATGTTAGGTCGTTAATTTATGCATAAAAAAGCCAGTGAATATTCACTGGCTTTTTTATGGTCTAGAGCAAATAAACCTTATTCGATATTTTGAATTTGTTCGCGCATTTGCTCAATTAACACTTTTAATTCTACCGCAGCATTGGTGATGTCACTGTTGATAGACTTCGATGCTAATGTGTTTGCTTCTCGGTTAAACTCTTGCATCATAAAATCTAAGCGTCGGCCACATGCACCACCTTTGACTATAATTTTCTTTGTTTCTTTAACATGTGATTTTAAACGATCTAGCTCTTCAGCTACATCTTGCTTTTGCGCTAGGTAAATAAGTTCTTGCTCAAGACGTGATTCATCAATGTCTGTTTTAAGCTCTTCAAGTTTTTGATTTAGCTTTTCACGTTGCCATTTAGCGATTTCTGGTAAGTGGCCCTCAACAATGGCAACTTGCTCTAATATTGCATCAAGGCGAGTGGCGATCATTTCTTGTAGGTTTGCACCTTCATCACCGCGAGCTTGTTTGAAGTCTTCAATTACTTTGTCAAAACCTGCAATCAGCGCTGTATTAACGCTATCCATATCGAGCTCTTCGGCTTCCATAATGCCAGGCCAACGCAAAATATCAACAGGATTAATGTCACCATTACTCTGTTGTTGCACCCATTGTGCGCTTTTAATTAGCTGCTCAGCCAGTGATTCGTTAATCGTTAACTCACCAACATGAGCTGGATTTGCAGCAAACTTTAAGAAAACTTCAACTTTACCGCGTTGTAAGTGTTTACGTAAACGCTCACGAATAACAGGTTCCATGCCACGAAATTGCTCAGGTGCGCGGATAAAAGTCTCAAGGTAACGTTGGTTAACTGAACGAATTTCCCAAGTGCCAGTGCCCCATTCGCCTTTAATTTCGCGACGCGCATAAGCTGTCATGCTGTGGATCATGGATAATTTCCTAGTGTTATTTATATTCAAAGTTGCTTGATTATACCGTATCAGCTTTTAACCTCTAGCGTAAATTTTCTGAAATCGGCTTTTCAGATACAGTTAATTATGTAAATCACATGGCATCTGCCACCACATCGACTTATAATGTGGCAAATTCAGAATTAAGGGGATCGTTAATGCGTCCAAGCGAAAGAACACCTAATCAAATTAGACCGGTTACATTTACACGTAATTACACTATGCATGCTGAAGGCTCAGTATTAGTAGAGTTTGGAAACACTAAAGTTTTGTGTACAGCAACTGTTGAAGCTGGTGTACCACGCTTTATGAAAGGCCAAGGTAAAGGTTGGGTTACGGCTGAATACGGTATGTTACCTCGTTCAACACATACTCGTAATGGTCGTGAAGCGTCGCGCGGTAAGCAGGGCGGTCGTACAATGGAAATTCAACGCTTAATTGCACGTGCACTTCGTGCTGCAGTTGATTTAAAAGCGTTAGGTGAAAACACCATTACTATCGATTGTGATGTTATTCAAGCTGATGGCGGTACACGTACAGCATCTATTAGTGGTGCGTGCGTTGCGTTAGTTGATGCACTCACTTACATGCGTAGTAAAGGTATGATCAATTCAAACCCACTTAAGCATATGATTGCTGCAATTTCAGTCGGTGTATATAAAGGTCAACCAATCACAGATCTTGAGTACCTAGAAGATTCTGAAGCTGAAACAGATATGAACGTGATTTTGACGGAAACGGGCAAAATCATCGAAATCCAAGGTACAGCTGAAGGCGAACCTTTCTCATTCGACGAACTAGATGAGCTACTTACATTAGCTAAGCACTCAATTCGTGAAATTATCGACGTTCAAAAGCAAGCATTAGCTTAATAGAGAAGTAGGTTTATTAGTTATGAAAGATTATCAAAAAGAGTTTATTGAATTCGCACTTGAAAAGCAGGTGCTTAAATTTGGTGAGTTTACTTTAAAGTCTGGCCGTACTAGCCCTTATTTCTTTAACGCTGGTTTATTTAATACTGGTCGTGACCTTGCACGTTTAGGCCGCTTTTATGCAGCTGCACTTGAAGATGCTGGCATTGAATACGATGTATTATTTGGCCCTGCTTATAAAGGTATTCCAATTGCAACGACTACTGCGGTTGCTTTAGCTGATCACCACGACAAAGATGTGCCTTACTGTTTTAACCGTAAAGAGAAAAAAGCACACGGTGAAGGTGGTACATTAGTAGGTTCTGAACTTAAAGGTAAGATCATGTTAGTCGATGACGTGATCACTGCGGGTACAGCGATTCGTGAATCGATGGAAATCATTGCAGATAATGGTGCAGACTTAAGTGGCGTTTTAATTGCTCTTGACCGCCAAGAGAAAGGCAAAGCTGAGTTATCGGCTATTCAAGAAGTCGAGCGTGACTTTGGCACTAAAGTTATCTCGATTGTAAAACTAGCTGACTTAATTAGTTACCTGGAAGCGAAAGGTACAATGGATGAGCATTTAGCGGCTGTAAAAGCATACCGTGATCAATACGGCATTGCATAACAACTAAAAACGCGAATTTTTAAAAGCCCAGCTATGTTGCTGGGCTTTTTTGTTTTTAGAGCGTTGTGCTTTTATAGCCTTAAATACAGCTAAAAAGTTACTAAAGCGTTAATAAAGTTTCTCTTTTGTACTGTTTAGACTAAAAAGGATGCAAAAGGTAGTTTTTTTAAAGTTTTCTCAAAAAAGTGCTTGCGTTAATTCGCTGCATCCCTATAATGCGCATCCACCGACACGGCGGACTGCTTACAAACAAGCGAAACGACGAGTTGGTTGAGTCAAGTAAGACTGAGTTTTGAAAAAATAAACTTTTCTCAAAATTAAGTGTTGACAAAAATAACGGCTTGCGTAGAATGCACAGCCCTCGAGACGCGAAAGCAACTCGAAACGTTCTTTAACAATATAAAGCAATCATCTGTGTGGGCACTCGTGCAGATTGAGTTCTAACAGCAGATTCTAGTTCGCTAGATGATGCAAACAAATTTAGA
>NZ_JAMXSK010000022.1:0-95506 GCF_024124645.1 Pseudoalteromonas sp. Ps84H-4
ACGAGTGCCCACACAGATGATTGCTTTATATTGTTAAAGAACGTTTTGAGATACTTTTGCGTCTCAAGGGCTGTGCATTCTACGCAAGCCGTTATTTTTGTCAACACTTAATTTTGAGAAAAGTTTATTTTTTCAAAACTCAGTCTTACTTGACTCAACCAACTCGTTGCTTTGCTTGTTTGTAAGCAGTCCGCCGTGTCGATGGATGCGCATTATAGGGAGATCCGAATTGAGATCAACTGTTTTTTGAAGTTTTTATGAAAAAAATGACTGTTCGAGCAAAATACGAACGAAACGGGCAAAAAGAACACTAAAAAAGGCCCTTCTGGGCCTTTTCTGTTTATTTAACTATAAGCTTCCAACCTGCTTTTGCTTGTAGCTTGGTCTCTAATTGCAGTTCACTGGCCATTAATGGGTGATATTTTAACCAATCGCCATCAAATGTCAGTGTAAGGGTGTTTTCATTAACACTAAGATCGAGTGCTGGCAGTACATCATCTTGGCGACGCATTGATAAGATCACTGCGATCCGAACAATTCTTGTCAAACATTCAGCTAATTGTTCATGACATCCTAGGTATGCAAAGCTGTTTTTTACCAGATCTGCACGATGCGCATTCGCTACAGCAGTGATCAGCTTATGCTCAGATTGTGAAAAACCTGGCATATCGGTGTTTTCTATAATGTAGGCTGTGTGCTTATGATAAAGTTTATACTCTATTAATAAACCTATCTCGTGTAACTTCGCTACCGTTTTTAATAACGCAATTGCGTTGTTATCAATTGACTGCCACTGCCCCTTTACACTCTTTGCTAATTGCTCAGTAAGTTGTGCAACTCGGCAGGCTTGATTTACATCGACATGATAACGAGCCATTAATCCATCAACCGTACGCTTACGAATATCGTGGTTATGTAGCTCTGGTACCATGCTGTAAAGCACACCTTCACGCAATGCGCCGCGAGCAAGGCCCATCTGCTTTATAGCTAATGATTCGAATAAGGCGATTAAAATTGCAAGTCCAGATACAAACACAAGACGGCGTTCTTCACTTAAACCTGCAAGCTCAAGATCTGCAATTGTTTCAAATTGCACTGATTGCTCTTTGATGGCATATAATTTATCAAGCGTTAAGAGTTCATCTTGGTTTTGCGCAACCATGATCTCTTGAATTGCTTGCACTGTGCCAGATGCTCCACTCGCTATTTGCCAGCCTGCCGCTTTATATTCATCAACAATTTCAGCAATCACATCTCTGGCAGCTTGAATCGCGGCTGCAAAATTTTCGTTACTCAGTTTTTGATCTTTGAAATAGCGCTCTAAAAAGGTGACACAGCCCATATGTAGGCTTTTATAGTGCAGTGCGTCAAAACCTTTACCTATAACGACCTCTGTACTCGCCCCACCAATATCGATAACAAGTTGCTTTCCACTACAAGCTGATGTGTGCGCCACGCCTTTGTAAATCGTTTTGGCTTCTAGCTCACCACTGATGACATTGATTTTATGACCAAGGATTTGTTCAGCCTTTTGCTTAAACACATCGGCATTGGTAGCAAGACGCAAAGTTGCTGTTGCAACAATGGTAATGTTTTTCTTTGGTATGTCTTGTAAACGTTCTGCGAACAAGGCTAGGCATTCCCAACCTCGCTGCATGGCTTCTGAGCTTAGGACGTTGTTTTCATCAAGCCCTGCTGCAAGCCTTACTTTACGTTTGACTCGACCGATCGTTTGTAGACCGCCAGCAATTGATTTGGCAATCAGCATATGAAAGCTGTTCGATCCTAAATCGATTACTGCATACACATTTTTTTGCGGTTGAAATTGCCCCACCGTTCAAAAACCTCTAGTTACTACTAAGTCTTCAATGACGGTCGTTTATCACGACCGTGATTTCTGGTAACTATTATTTGGTCGACGTCCGTTGTTATTACGATTACGTGGGCCTGTAGAATAGTTCCGCTTTTTCTGAATAGTAGGCTTAGTTAAATCATCAAGCAATGCACTTTTATCATAATGTGATAATGGAATGCTGTGTTCTATATATTGCTCAATTTCGTGGAGATTATAGGCATACTGTTCACAGGCAAAGCTAATAGCGTGTCCTGAAGCACCAGCACGTCCGGTACGACCAATGCGGTGTACATAGTCTTCACAATCATCTGGCAAATCAAAATTAAATACATGACTTACTTCTGGGATATGTAAACCACGAGCTGCAACGTCTGTTGCCACTAAGAAGTCTAAATCGCCTTTGGTAAATTGAGCCAAAATTGATTGACGCTTTTTCTGGTTTACATCACCGGTTAATAATCCAACTCGATGACCATCCGCTTTCATCCATGCGTAAACATTTTCACAACTGTGTTTCGTATTTGCAAACACAATTGCTTTCTCAGGCCATTCTTCTTCAATTAAAGTTAACAGTAACTTAATTTTATCGTCTTGCGATGGATGAAATAGCTCTTCTTGAATACGCTTACCTGTTTTAACG
Organism: Pseudoalteromonas sp. Ps84H-4; assembly: GCF_024124645.1. Classification (NCBI taxonomy): domain Bacteria; kingdom Pseudomonadati; phylum Pseudomonadota; class Gammaproteobacteria; order Alteromonadales; family Pseudoalteromonadaceae; genus Pseudoalteromonas; species Pseudoalteromonas sp. Ps84H-4. The sequence goes on from NZ_JAMXSK010000022.1 coordinate 2,496, forward strand.
TCAGGTTCAATTTGCACATGCTCTGGGTTAGTCATGTGTTCAAACGCTAATTCCTGCACACGATACGATAAGGTTGCAGAGAATAATAAGTTTAAACGCTCTGAGGTTTCAGGCATACGTCTAAACATGTAGCGAATATCTTTAATAAAGCCTAAATCGAACATACGATCTGCTTCATCAAGCACCACAACTTCAATTTCATTTAGGGTGTAACAACCCTGTTTATACAAATCGATAAGGCGTCCAGTCGTTCCAATTAAAATATCAACGCCTTTTTCTAGTTGTGCACGTTGTTTTTCGTAATCTTCGCCACCATATACTAAACCTAAGTTAAGATTACAGTGTGGCGCTAAAATTTTTGCATCTTTGTGTATCTGAATCGCCAGCTCCCGAGTTGGGGCCATGATCAGGGCTCTTGGATGTTTACTAGGTGCTTTGCTAGATTGTAATAACCGATGGCACGTGGCTGTTAAAAACGCCAACGTCTTGCCTGTACCTGTTTGTGCTTGGCCCGCAATATCACGGCCTTCACAAATAAAAGGTAGGCATTTAGCTTGAATGGGTGTGCAATATTCAAACCCATTTTCGGTTAAACCGGCAACCACTTCCGGTGCGATAGCAAAGTCTGAAAACTTTTTATCGGTCAAATGTGTCTTAGTCATAGCGTTTAAGCATAACGTTTAAACTTGCAATAAGAAACAAGAGTGTTTAAATACGCATTAAATATTTCGCCTAACTTATCGGAGATCGCAATGAGCGAGAAAATTATTCAATTAACTGACGATAGCTTTGAAGCTGACGTACTACAATCAGACAAACCTGTACTTGTTGATTTTTGGGCTGAATGGTGCGGACCTTGTAAAATGATCGCCCCTATTCTTGACGAAGTAGCTGGCGAGTTTGATGGCCGTGTAACTATCGGTAAATTAAACATTGACCAAAATGCGGGCACACCACCTAAATTTGGTATTCGTGGAATCCCAACACTTCTTCTTTTCAAAGATGGTCAGGTTGCAGCAACTAAAGTAGGTGCACTTTCAAAAACTCAATTAGTTGAGTTTTTAGAGAACAACATCTAACTGAAATGTAAAAAAAGGGCTTTTTGCCCTTTTTTTAGCTTTATTTTGTTTAAAGACTGGACGCCTTGCTAGTGACCTGCTAGTTTATAAAGCCAACTAATCCTTAGTTATACCAACAAACCTCACTCATGTATCAAACTATGATTTTGAGTATGATAATTGTAATAAAGAACCCACCAATATGCATTTACGCGAATTAAAAGACAAGTCTATAAAAGAGCTTGTAAACTTAGCTGAGTCCATGGGGCTCGAAAACGTAGCCCGTTTAAGAAAACAAGACATTATTTTCGCCATTTTGAAAGCACACGCTAAAAGCGGTGAAAATATTTATGGCGGCGGTGTATTAGAAATCTTACAAGATGGCTTTGGTTTCTTGAGATCATCTGAAGCCTCATATTTAGCCGGACCTGATGATATTTATGTATCTCCGAGTCAAATACGTCGATTCAGCATGCGTACTGGTGACTCAATTTCAGGCCTTATCCGTCCACCAAAAGATGGTGAACGTTATTTCGCACTACTTAAAGTCAACGAAGTAAACTTCGACAAACCTGAAAACTCTCGCACTAAAATCCTTTTTGAAAACCTTACCCCACTCCACGCAAACGAACGTTTACGTATGGAACGTGGTAATGGTAGTACAGAAGATATCACTGCTCGTGTACTTGATTTAGCATCACCTATTGGTAAAGGCCAGCGCGCCCTAATCGTTGCACCGCCTAAAGCGGGTAAAACGATGCTACTGCAAAATATTGCGCAGTCAATCAGCTACAACCAACCAGACTGTGAGCTAATGGTACTTCTAATTGACGAACGTCCTGAAGAAGTAACTGAGATGCAGCGTCTTGTTAAGGGTGAAGTTATTGCTTCAACATTTGATGAGCCAGCAAGCCGTCACGTTCAAGTAGCCGAAATGGTAATTGAAAAAGCGAAGCGTCTTGTTGAGCACAAAAAAGATGTGGTTATCTTATTAGACTCAATTACGCGACTTGCTCGTGCATACAATACGGTTATTCCTTCATCTGGCAAGGTATTAACAGGTGGTGTGGATGCTAACGCATTACACAAACCAAAGCGTTTCTTCGGTGCAGCACGTAATGTAGAAGAAGGCGGTAGCTTAACGATTATCGCAACAGCGCTTATTGATACAGGCTCTAAAATGGATGAAGTAATCTACGAAGAGTTCAAAGGCACAGGTAACATGGAACTACACTTAAATCGTAAGATTGCTGAAAAGCGTGTATTCCCTGCGATCGACTTTAACCGTTCAGGTACCCGTCGCGAAGAGTTACTGACTAAGCCAGATGAACTACAGAAAATGTGGATCTTACGTAAGATTGTTCATGAGATGTCAGAAATTGACGCAATGGAGTTCTTAATTGATAAGCTTTCTATGAGCAAAACCAATGATGAATTCTTCGATTCGATGAAGCGTCAATAAGCAGCTTTCAAAATCAAAAAAATGCCTGTTTTATACAGGCATTTTTTTTACTTAAAAGTACGGTTGAAGCGCTATTCAACTATAAATAACTCCGTAATATAGTTGGTATTTAGTTGGGTTTTGTTCTATAAGTTATAGGATTAAAAGGTAAGGATTTTTCAATGACCCGCATTAAAGTAGCAGTCGCTCTCTTTGTCATCAGCTTACTAAGTAGTATTGCTAGTTTTATTATTTTTGAACTATCAATTGTCGCGATGGCAGTAATCGGCTTAACGGTCATTGTTCCTTGGCTTATTTTAATTACCTTTATTTATTTAAAAGACGCGCAGCAACAAGATCACTTAAGTTATTTTGTTTCTAATATCACTTCTGATCAGGGTATCGACTTTACTTTTCGTTTTGATGAAAACGACAATAAATTACCTGAAGCCTGCCACATATTAAACGCGAGTTTAACTATGGTTGAGCATATGTTAGGAGAGATATATGCGTCATCTGCCCGCTTATTACCTATGGCTGATGCGTTACGTGACACCTATGCATCAATGACCCAAAAAGCAACAATTCAAGATGCGCATGGTGTTGATTTAGCAGAGACAATAAAGCGAACGATTGAAGTATCGAAAGAACTTGACCGTAGTCTTGAAGAAATATTTCACTCGGTCTCTGATGCAACAAAGTCTGTGCAACAAACTCGACTTGATGCCGACAAAAGCCAAGCTAGCCTTATGAAATTGGCCGACAATATCAACCAAACTAGCGAACAAATTATTTTACTTAAACAAGATAGTGATGCAATTGGCTCTGTAATTGATGTGATTAACAGTATAGCTGAACAAACAAATCTGCTAGCTCTCAATGCCGCTATTGAGGCTGCACGTGCTGGTGAGCAAGGGAGAGGGTTTGCAGTTGTGGCTGATGAAGTACGAAACTTAGCAGCACGCACCAGTAAATCAACCCAAGAAGTTCGTGAGATGGTTGCGAAAATTCAACACAGTACAGAAAAAGCCAACCAATTGATGCAAACAGCATTAAAAGAAACACAGCGTACTGTTGAACTATCAGAAGCATCAACCAAAGAAACGAATAAAATAGAACAGGCTATGTTAGCAATTAACGCGTTTTCTGAGAGCGTGCATGAACAGGTTGCCTTACAAAGCCAAATGTCAGATGAAGCACAAATGAGTATTGATGCTATGGTTGAGCTAAATTCTGACGCATTATCAAGTTCACAAATACAAGCTGTCTCAAGCAAAGATTTAGTGCGTCTAGCGCATGTTATTGATGATAAACTTTCAATGTTTAAGATCACACACCCAGAAACAAGTAGTGAACAACGTATCGATCGCTCTCGCTATGAAACAACTCAAAATAATGATTCAGAACAAGCTCAAGATGGTGATGTAGAGCTATTCTGATCAGCTAATGCACTGTTGAGTTGCTCAAGTAAACGATCAACTAAATTTGTTAAATCTGAGAGTTGGTTATTTTTTAAAGCTGACTCTAAGGCAAAGGCACTTTTCGCGATATGCTCCATGGCAAACATTTTAGCTGCTCCGCCAATACGATGTGCATCTTGCTGAAGATTAAATAAATCATATTCAGCCAAATGCAATTGAATAAGCGACGCTTCTTGGTTAAAACTTTGAATAAAGCTAGTTACTAAATCACTAATATCGTGACTTGCTTTTGTGCTTTCTACGGTATTTTTACAATGCTTGGCAAGCTGCGTAAAAAAGACATTTTTGTCGATAGGTTTAGCAAGATACCCTGTAAAACCGGCCTGCAAGTACGCTTCTATTTCATGGCTTATCGCATTAGCAGTTAAGGCGTAAATTGGTTGGGTAAAGCCAGACTCTTTCAATAACTTAAGGGCACTTAACCCGTCTAAAACTGGCATCTGAATATCAAGAAGCACTACATCTGGAAACTCTATTAAACATTGCTCAACCGCTTTTGCACCGTTATCAACAGCAATTACATCTAACCCCATTGACTCTAAATAACGGCGAATTAAACGACGGTTATCGGCATGATCTTCTGCAATCAATACCTTTCCAGATAATCCTTTTAGCGATTGCGGTAAGTCACTTCCGTATTTGCTATTGGCATCAGTTTGACTGGGTTCATGTTCTTTACATGGCAAATAGAATGCAAACACGCTACCTTTATTGATTTCGCTCTCGACACTAATATAGCCGCCCATCATGATTGCGAGTTGTTGTGATAAGCTAAGGCCTAGCCCCGTACCACCAAATCGTCGACTAATGCTATTGTCTCCTTGACTGAAGCACTCAAAAATAAGTTTCAGCTGGCTAGCATCCATGCCAATCCCCGTATCACTTACCTGAAAGCAAATACCTTGTTGCGTCTGTGTGACCTGCAGCTCGACTTCACCTTGATGGGTAAACTTAATGGCATTCGCACATAAGTTGATCAAAATTTGTTTTACCCGCGTAAAGTCTAACCGAGTAATAAACTGTTCACCTAATTGGTTATGAAATGCAAATTTCAGCCCTTTCGCTTTTGCTTGACCACTTAGCATTGAATGAACATCATTTAATAAGCAAACTAAATCACCTTCTTTTAAACTCAACTCAAGTTTATTCGCCTCAATTTTACTAATATCAAGCACATCATTTATGAGGTCTTTTAAGTGTTCACTTTGTTTATGGATAACAGCAAGTTCATCATTGAGTTGCTCTGGTTTATAAAAACCATTCATTAGGGTATCTGTTTGTCCCAAAATAGCCGTTAATGGTGTGCGGATCTCATGGCTAATATTAGCTAAAAATTGACTTTTAATTTCATTTGCACTGCGCAGCTTTTCTGCAGTTTCTTCAAGCTCATTGGTGCGCTTTGCAACCATCAATGAAAGTTGCTCTTTTGCTCCTTTTTCGATCATACGTCGATAAATGGTGATGCCCGTCACGACCAGCATAATAAATAAAATAAACAGCATGATGGCAAGTTGTCTTTGCTTTGACATTTCAAGCTCTTGCACTCGCTGTTTTTGTTTTAAATCAATAATTTCCTGAGTCAACTGACTGGCATTAATTCGACTGTGAAGCTCACCTAGGGATCTTAGAAGTCGCTCATTGTTTGCGGCCTTTAAGGTTCGAACGAATTGATCAAAATGAGCTACCGCGCTGGTGAAATCTCCTTGGCCTGCTTTGATCAATGCATTCATTCCAATGCCATCCTGCACTCTCAGATCATCTTTATATTTTTTGGCCATCTCAATTGAGGTGGTCAGTGTTACTTCCGCTTGTGTTAGCTTACCTTGTAAGAGCTCAATTTTAGCTCTTGATAATAATCCAGCGAGCTCTAACGTTTTGTTATTTATTTGTTCTGCAAACTCGATGGCTTTATCAGCATGGCTTAGAGCCAGTTCTAAATCACCTGTTCGTAAGTAAACGTTAGCAATATTGACGTGACGAGAGGATAAGTAATAGGCATCATGTGTTTTTTGGTAATAACGTAATGCACGCTGATAATAATGTAATGATAATTGATATTGTCCAAGCTCAGAGTAAGCAACGCCCATATTACCATATGACTGAGCAACACCTTCTTCATCACCTAATTTCTCGAATATCTTTAGCGTTTCTCTATACATATCTAAAGCAATATCGTAACTCGATAAGCGAATATAAAGACCCGCTATGTTATGCAAAATATCAGCTTTATCTTGCGCGCTACCATACTTTTCGTAGATAGATTTAGCGCGCGTGTAATAATCAAGTGCTTTGCTCATATCCCACATATCAAAATAAGCGAGACCTATATTACTCAGTAAGTTAGCCTCTGAAATAGGCGCATTCATTTTTTCGGCAACGCGTAAAGCACGTGTATAGGATTCGACAGCTTGTTGGATAAGACCTTGATAATAATAGCTAACGCCTTGCATTTTGATTGCGCGAAAATAACTGTCTGGTTGAGCTTCAAAAGAGGTCGACTTCTCAGCTAGTTGATAGTGTTTAAATGCTGCGGCAAATTCTTTATTTTCTAGAGCCGTATCTGCTAACTGCAATTGTATAGCCAGCTTTTCATCAGCACTAATAGTGGTATCTGCAAGTAATTGTGTCGCTAATTGCTGCTTTTCATCTAATTTTTGTGACTGATTAAATTGCTCTAGTAATGAATCTGAAGCATAACTAAACGTAGTCATCAGCACACTACAGCATACTAATGCCGAATGTATTAACCTGAGACTCAATAATGTGCGCATATGTTTATATCCCTAAATATCAACATAGACCGAGGAAAAAACTAAATCGTAGCTCGGCTAAATGCCTTCCTTGATGAAAATATAAACATAGTTTCAGTAAGGCAGCTGTGATAGCGTATATAGTTTTAGATTACATAAAGATTGGCCTGCTAACAATGCTTAACCCACTGATAGATGAGATTTTTTACCTCATTCTGAAACAGCCTATCTGGAAAGTCCATACGCTTGCGAGTGCACTTAATGATGCAGGACATCTTAGTGTTTTAGATAAGGACCCACAAAAAGATCTTTTTAAACGTAACTTCTTAGTTATGAATGCCTTATATCAACTCCAAATACAGGTTAGCCCTGAGCAACAATTGCACATAGCGGCCTTACATATTGAATTGATAAATAACAAGTGTGAAAAGGTGCTAGAAAATACTGATCCTTTGCGGGAGTATTATTTAGATTGGCAAAACTACGACACAACAAGTGATGAAATTGATGCGCTATTAAATGAGTTTTGGCAGCGATTTGCTACATTCAACAGGCATACTACTACTGCAAATCTTACAAAAGAGCAGCTTTTGCAAATACAAAAAGCATGGCAGTTGCCTGCTAACTTTTCACTAAAAGAATTACAAAAGCGCTGGCGACAACTGGCTTTAAAGCATCACCCAGACCGTCAAGGCTGTGCGATTCAGTTTAAAAAAATACAACGTGAGTATGAGCAGCTAAAAGCTAGCTGCTCGTAAACTTTAAACTTATCGACTTAAACGACGCGCACGAATCTTACGTTTTTTGATATTTCCTTCGGTCAATTTGCGAAGTGCTGGTTTGGCTGCTGTTCGCTCTACAGCGATAAAAGCCACGTTATCAAGTACATTAATTTTACCCACCTGATGACCTGCAATACCTTCTTTACCCGTTAAAGCACCTAAAATATCGCCAGCACGAATTTTTTGCTTCTTACCTGCATCGATCATGATGGTCGCCATCGTAGGCTTGTAGGCCGGCTTTTCAAGTAAGCTAAAAGGAGGTAGTGGCTCAGGGTTGAAGTCGCGTTCGTAATGATCACCGATTTGTGCCACTTTAAATTGCTCAGCCTCACCATAAATAGAACATGCAATGCCTTTTTTACCTGCTCGACCTGTTCGACCAACGCGATGAACATGAGTTTGTGGATCATGTGCTAAGTGATAATTTACAACCATATCCATGTCGTTAATATCTAAGCCTCGTGCAGCAACATCCGTCGCCACCAAGATACACGCGCTTTTATTAGCAAAACGAATTAAAGTACGTTCACGTTCGCGTTGATCTAAATCACCGTGTAAAGCAACGGCACTAAAGCCTTCAGCGTATAGGTCATCACAAATTTGCTGTGTTTCAACCTTAGTATTACAAAAAACCACACAGCTTTCTGGCTGAAACTTCAAAAGCAACAGCTTCAGCGTATTAAAGCGCTGCTTGTTATTATCAAGCTTGTAAAAGTATTGTGTGATCGTGCTTTTTGTTTGCTCTTCTTCAACCTTAATCATTTCAGGATTGCTTAAAACTCGCTCAGCAATCGCTGCAATTGATTTTGGATAAGTCGCACTAAACAACAAGGTTTGGCGTTGATTTGGAATACATTCAACAATGGCATCAAGGGTATCTTGAAAGCCCATATCAAGCATTTGGTCAGCTTCATCTAATACCAATGTTTCAACGTCATCTAAACGCAATGTGCCCTTACGAATATGATCATCAACACGACCTGGTGTGCCAACAATAATATGAGCGCCATGCTCTAGTGAACCAATCTGTGGACCAATAGATACACCACCGCATAAAGTTAAAACTTTAATATTATGGATGCCGCGAGCAAGCTTACGAACTTCTTCTGCAACTTGCTCTGCCAGTTCGCGGGTTGGACATAAAATAAGTGATTGAATGCGAAAACGTTTCACATTTAACTTAGCCAACACACCTAAGCTAAACGCGGCCGTTTTACCCGACCCTGTTTTTGCTTGAGCAATGATATCTTTGCCTTGCAAGATCACTGGTAAACTTTGCGCTTGTACCGGTGTCATTTGCGCATAACCTAAAGTCGATAAATTATCGGTTAACTCTTTCGGCAAAGCCAAAGATGAAAAAGCAGTAGCAGTCACAGTAATATTCCAAACTTGATAATTGAGGGACATCCTCGAAGATGCAGTGGATCATAGCAGAGAATGTATTGTTTCTCTAAACGAAAAGAGCTATCTACACACTTAATTCATATTTAGTTACAGTTTGCGGCTTCCTAACTCAGCGTGTTTGTTCTAATTTATTGAAAGCAACCTTCAGGAAGAAACTATGCTTTTATTTAACACCGCCGCTGCTGATGTTTTTTACAAAAAGCAAAAAACGTGTCCTCATTGTCATAGCGAGCACTTCTCACTGAGTAATCACAGTAAAGTACTGCGCTTTAGTATTTTGCCAATTATTCCATTATCAATTAATTATCAGCACCAATGCGATGCTTGTGGCTACACATCAGCTGTATCTTGGTATTCTCTTCCACCCCTAGAGCTGGCTTCTTTCATAAAATATTTTATTGGCTTGGTATTAATAGTTTATATTTTAACGAAAGCAATACTTGGGATACATGAGCAAGCTGATAATGAAATTCGCTACCTGAATGAACCAAAAAAATTCGACACCTATTTTGTTTATTCCGACAAATTTACTGGTGAACCAAAACGTATAAATAATCTGAAAGTAGCCCAACTCGTTGAATTTGATGACAAGAGCATGACTTTTAGAGTTGCTAACTACACTTACAAGTACAATAAAGACATCGAGATTGCGATGCGTACCAGCATGCTAGTGCAAGATGATTACTTTTCTAGTAAAACAATGACCTTTACTAAACAGCAAGTAAAGCAGTTTTATGAAGACAACAGCATATACAAAATAATGCGACCAGAGCTATATAGCTTGTATGGTGGTTTTGTTATGCACCCCCCGAAACCTAAGCCTTTGTATGCAGGCGTTAAGCTTGATAAACATAACCAACAAGGCATCACCTATTTTAAAGATGGCCAGTTTAAGGAAGCACTAGAAAGCTTTACACTCTCTGCCAAAGGAGGTTATTCATGGGGTCAATTAAACTTGGGTCAGATGTATCGAGATGGCCAAGGTACAGAAATCAATAACGAAAAAGCAGCTTACTGGCTTAACAAAGCCACCTTACAAGGGAATCCGAAAGCGAAGATTGAACTCGCAGAGCTATGCTTGAGTTACGATTGTAGTAAACTGGACACTCAATAATCAATTATCCATAAACATCACTGAGAAGAAACCAAGCTAATAATATGACTCTCGCTATTTACTTTGTTTTTGTTATGTTATAACATTTTACGTGGCGCAGTATTTATATTATTTTGTTGGTTTTATAAATTCGTGTTAGCAAAAGCAGAGTCACTCTCCCTACTCTGTTTTAAATTGCAACTGGGCTGTATTACTTAGTGAACGAATCGTCTTTTGAGTTTGTATAACTTGAAGGAAGACCTTGCACACTAGCACGCTTACGTTCCCGTGCTAAATCCTTGCCGGCGAGGTTTCTCGCCGGCATTTTTTATTTAAAGTTTTAAATGATCATTTAAGAACGCCAATACCTTTTTATAGTAAAGAGTACGGTGCTCTTCTTTATAAAAGCCATGACCTTCATCATCTAATAGTTCATAAATATAAGGATGATTCTCTTTCTTTAAAGCCGAAATTAACGACTCAGCTTGCTCTATAGGCGCCCTTTTATCTTCGCCACCATGAACAATTAATACCGGGGCTTTCAACTTTTCTACATTGTAGCTAGGTGAAAAACGCTTTAACTCTTCTTCATCCTCACCTAATACTACTTCTAAGAAACGTTGCCCGCTATCACGTTCTGATACATCCCCTTCATCAAACATGAGTGGTAAATCATATACACCTACAACCCCAATCGCACACTGGAACATATCAGGTTCCAAGATCGCACTTTGTAACGCGGAATATCCACCAAAGCTGGCACCCATAATGCAAATGTTACTTTTATCAACAGTACCATTCGAAATAAGATATTTTACCCCATCAATGATATCGTATTGAATTTCCCGCCCCCACTTGCGATGACCGGCACGTTCAAAATTTCGTCCAAAACCACCTGAACCACGAAAGTTAACCTTGAGTACAGCTATTCCTCTACTCGCAAGCAGCTGAGCTGTTGAATCATATCCCCACCAATCTCTAGGACCATGAGGACCACCATGCGGCATTACTACTAATGGTAAGTTTTTTTCTTCAGCATTATTCGGAATAGTTAAGTAACCGTAGATAGCTAGTCCATCACGTGCTGTAAAATTGATAGGCTTTGTAATCGCCATTTGACTAGGTTTAATCCAACTTCTCGATGAGAATAGAAAACCGAGATTATTCGTTTTTGCATCAAATAAATAATAACTGCCTGGGTTAGTATCGCTTGAAGCAAAAATGACGCTCTTATCACCATTTACGGTACTGCTAACTAATTGAACCTGCTGACCTTCAAGTACTTTCAAAAGAGCTTTTAGCTGCTGACTTTTCTTAGAGTTATTACCAACAAATGAATAGGTTGGATAGCCTAATTCATGCTCGACAGCAAAAAGCTCTTTTGAGACTTCATCCACCCATACTTGCTTGGGTGAAACACTCTTTTCTTTGTGAATTAGATCAAATTGTTTAGTTTTAAGATTTAATTTATAAAGCCCTTTAGCTTCTCCATTAACAGAAGCCGTCACATAAGCAGATTCATCTGTGCTATCAAAAGCATGCAACCCAACATCACTATATGAAACGTCCTTTAAGTTGAGCTCTTCCCACTCACCACCTGATTTAGGACGGATATATATTTTTGGATTAATATAATCATCAGTCGAAGCAGATACTCTTACGTTACCTTCATGATCAGTCAGAAAACTAGCCATCCTTGAAGGTGAACGTGTGATCCTTTTTCTTGACCCTCGATAGACATCTACTTCATATACAATTGTGTGAGGTTCGTTGGCAGCTGTCCATGGAATGGTTAAAACTAACATTTTACGCTTATTTTCTACCAGTGGATCAAGCACATAAGATGTCCCTAATACAGGGGTTGCCTTTTTAATTCTCGTCCCTGTTTGCCTTTCACCTTGATAACCAACCAAGTACTTCCATTGACTACCATCTGCGTTTACACCAAGCAACTCACCATGGTATTCAGGATGATCTTTCCAACCTTTTAGGTACTCTTTGGCTAATACAATACGCTCTTCATTCACCCAGTAATAATTGCCGACTTGAGCATTACCAGGAAAGTGGATGGCATGAAGAACTTTAAATGTATCTGTATCCAGTATCATTAAAGCATTCTTGCCTTCAGGTTGTGTGATTACTGCTAAATACTTACCGGTAGGAGAAATTTTAACACCTGTGAATTCACTTGCTTTACTAAAGTTTTGAATATCAAGTAATTCAGATTTGGCATTAGTAGTAAAGCTAAGTAGCAAACAAGAAATAACGATTATTAATCTGCTCATAAAATTCCTTTTATATTTTAATTGTTAATAAAGATACTAAAAAGTTAACAATGGGTACACCCTCAACGCGTAGCTACTTTGAAATTTTCTTGAAAAGACTAACGAATATGACAATCACAACCCCTGCAACAACTCCCAACAAACCATCAAAAATAACCGGCGAAACCAGCTCACCCGTTTTACCAAGTAAACCCGTTACAAACTCAATACTACCCTGCTGGGCGTGATGTAAAAGAGGGATACCATGTACCAATATGCCACCGCCAACTAAGAACATAGCAACCGTTCCTGCAAAGGCTAAAAAGCGCATTAACTTAGGTGCCGCAGCAAGTAAAAACTTACCCACTAGCTCTTTAAATTTACCGCCACTTTGCTGCGCTTTTTGCAGTAAATACAAACCAGCATCATCAAGTTTGACAATGCCTGCAACCAACCCATACACGCCAATGGTCATAATAATTGCAATTACACTGAGCACTAAAGCTTGATTTACCAGCGTTGCACCAGCAACCGTGCCTAATGTTATAACGATAATTTCTGCAGAGAGGATAAAATCAGTACGGATAGCGCCTTTAACTTTTTGCTTTTCGTATTCTTGCAAGTCTTGCTGCTCAACCAGTTGCTCACCTTCGTGACTATCGTGACCAAACAGTTTTTCGATAATTTTCTCAGCTCCTTCGAAGCACAAAAATAGCCCACCAATCATTAATAAAGGAGTAATAAGCCAAGGCAACCAAACACTAATCAACAAAGCTGCTGGCACTAATATGGCCTTATTAATGAATGAGCCTTTTGCTACCGCCCAAACCACTGGTAATTCTCTATCAGCAGTTACCCCTGTCACTTGCTGGGCATTAAGAGCTAGATCATCACCTAACACCCCTGCTGTTTTTTTTGTTGCGACTTTACTCAATCGTCGCAATATCGTCTAAAAGAGTTGTAATATCATCAAGTAAGGTTAATAAATTAGTGCCAGCCATGGTGGTTCCTTGCCCATTAAGTACACTGTCAACATAACTTATCCAGCCATTTTCACCAACGGTTAATTTTTCTTTGTTAGGCTTAGAGTTCATTCAAAAACAGGGGTGTTTCCATGAACAAACAACTTCTCTCAGGGCTCGCTTTAGTCACTTTGTGCGCGTGTGCTGAGCAAGCCACGGCAAACAACTATCTATGTGATAATGGCTTAACTGCGAGTATTGTTGATAATAATGAAGACGAAGCAACGCTTTCATTCGTCGATAATACTTACACTTTATATCGAGAAGTCAGTGGTTCAGGCGTAAAGTACAGCGATGATCATGTGTTGTTTTGGTCTAAAGGCGGCGAAGCCATGCTTATTTTGAAAGGAAAAAAATATCATTGTCAGCTAAAGCAAAGCTAACCAAACTGTCGCGGCTAAATTCGCTTAATTAATGGTTTTGAGTATAATAGCGACAATTTATTTAGCGTTTAAGCGACCAGAATGAAATACAAAGATCTTCGCGAATTTATCGAGCTACTAGAACAAAAAGGTGAACTTAAACGGATCAAACAAGAAATCGATCCCTACCTTGAAATGACCGAAATTGCTGACCGTACATTGCGCGCAGAAGGCCCTGCTCTGCTATTCGAAAATCCTAAGGGTCACTCTATTCCTGTACTTGCTAACCTATTCGGTACGCCAAAGCGAGTGGCAATGGGAATGGGTCAAGATGATGTCAGTGAGCTGCGCGAAGTCGGTAAGCTATTAGCCTTTTTAAAAGAGCCTGAGCCACCTAAAGGCATTAAAGAGGCACTAGGCCAAATCCCGGTATTCAAACAAGTGTTGAATATGCCCGCTAAAGAAGTAAAAAAAGCACCATGTCAGCAAGTCATACTTGAAGGTGATGATGTCGACTTAACCAAGTTGCCTATCCAACATTGCTGGCCAGGTGATGCAGCACCTTTGATAACATGGGGCTTAACGGTTACCAGAGGGCCTTATAAAAAGCGCCAAAACTTAGGTATTTACCGTCAGCAGCTACTGGGTAAAAACAAAATTATTATGCGTTGGTTATCGCACCGTGGTGGCGCATTAGATTTTCGTGAATGGTGTAAAGAGCACCCAGGCGAACCCTATCCTGTATCGGTCGCATTAGGGGCAGACCCTGCAACAATCCTAGGCGCTGTAACGCCAGTACCTGACACCCTAAGCGAATACGCGTTTGCGGGCTTACTACGCGGTAGTAAAACAGAAGTTGTTAAGTCGATTTCAAATGACCTACAAGTGCCTGCTACCGCTGAGTTCGTACTTGAAGGCCATATTATGCCGGGTGAAACAGCCCCTGAAGGCCCATATGGCGATCACACAGGTTACTACAATGAAGTAGACGAGTTTCCGGTCATGACGGTGACTCACATCACGCATCGTGAAAACCCGATTTATCACAGTACCTACACAGGCCGTCCACCAGATGAGCCGGCGGTACTCGGGGTTGCCTTAAACGAAGTGTTCGTGCCAATTCTACAAAAACAATTTCCTGAAATTGTAGATTTTTATCTGCCACCTGAAGGGTGTTCATACCGAATGGCGGTGGTCACGATGAAAAAACAATACCCGGGTCATGCCAAGCGTGTGATGATGGGGGTATGGTCTTTCTTACGTCAATTTATGTATACCAAGTTCGTGATTGTTTGCGATGACGATGTAAACGCACGCGATTGGAACGACGTAATTTGGGCAATCACTACGCGTATGGACCCTGCGCGCGATACAACGTTAATCGAAAACACACCGATTGATTATTTAGACTTTGCATCGCCAGTATCAGGCCTTGGCTCAAAAATGGGCATGGATGCGACCAATAAATGGCCTGGTGAAACAGATCGTGAATGGGGTGAGCCCATTGTCATGGATCCAAAAATCAAAGAACGAGTTGATGAATTATGGGACAGCTTAGATATTCTCTAAGCTGTGTCTATGTTAAACTGCTCAAAATTTAACGGTTATGAGTGCGATTCATAACCGAATTTGCTTCTGTGCTTATAAAGGTAAACTATGCAAACATTACTCGCTGACGTTGTTGCGATCAGCCCGCTTACAGACCACGTACATAAGGTCATTTTGAAACCACAGCAACCTGTGTCATTCGAGGCAGGCCAATATATGCAACTTGTATTAGGCGAAAAAGATAAGCGTGCCTTTTCTATTGCAAGCCGCCCGTCGCAAACTGAGCAAATTGAACTACACATTGGTGCCTCAGGTGCTGATTCATACGCGATGCAAGCGCTTGATCATTTGCGTCAAGCACATGCTCAGCAACAACAAGTTAATGTTGAAGTGGGTCTAGGCATATCGCAACTTCGTGTAGAGGGTGAGCGCCCTATTATTCTACTTGCTGGCGGCACCGGTTTTTCTTATGCCAAATCAATGGCTGATCACCTTGCAGAAATAGGCTGTGAGCGCCCGGTATTATTCTACTGGGGTGTACGTGAGCAAGCTGCGCTATATGCGCATGACGAAATGCAAGCATGGGCAAACAGTAACCCTCATTTCCAATACATTCCTGTAGTTGAAAATGCGTCGCAAAGCTGGACAGGCAAAACTGGTTACGTTCACAAAGCCGTTATGGCAGATATCGTGTCGCTAGAACCATACGATATTTACATGGCAGGTCGCTTCGACATGATTGGCGTTGTTCGCGATGATTTCATAAATCATGGCGCAATCCGCGAAAACATGTATGCCGATGCATTTGCATTCATTAAATAGCTAAGTGATACAGATTATTTTTAAGGCATCCAATTGGATGCCTTTTTTATTTGTTTTACCTATCGCCCTAATCCATCTAAACAATTTCACAAACAGCATTTCCTTGACCATACTCTGATTAGAATAACGATGGGGAGAGACCCAAATGCTAAATACAAAAGTACAAGACTTTATGCAACGTAAGTTGCCACACATTACGCCTGAAACTGAAATGACCACCGCTATTAGCGAGCTGCAAAAGTTTAAATTACTGGGCGCACCTGTATTCGATGACAACAAAAGCCTAGTTGGCTTTATATCTGAACAAGAGCTTTTGCAACCGCTGATGCAAAACAGTTATTTCTGCGATGGTGTGGTAAAGGTAAAACAACTTATGCGCACCGATGTTGTTACCGTAAGTAGCGATCAAAACATCATTGAGCTGGCAGATGCCATGAAAACGGGTAAGCCAAAGAATTACCCAGTTATCGAGGGTGGTAAGGTTGTTGGCATGATCAGCCGAGGAGATGTGCTCAAGGCATTGTATGAAAACTATGTCTCATGCCAAGAGCACCAAGTGTAAGTTAGCTGCTTAACGATTAGCAGCTAACTGTTTTAAAGCCGCTTTATCTGCCTCGCTTAAATAAGCAATTTCAAGCGCATTAGCTTGCGCTTTTTCCATATCGGCTTGGCTTAAACCAGCTGCAGGCGCGGCTACTTGATACTCATACGCAATTTCAATACCTTCAACTGCCGGATCATCAGTATTAATTGATGCCAAAATACCATGGTCTAAGAAGGTTTTTAGCGGGTGTTTTGCAAGCTCAGCAACAGTGCTAGTTTGAATGTTACTGGTTAAGCAAGACTCAATACCAATGCGTTTATCACGTAAGTGATCCATAAGCGCTGCATCTTCAATCGCTTTTACACCATGGCCAATACGCGTTGCACCAAGCTCGTTAATTGCTTGCCAGATACTTTCGCTACCACGCGCTTCACCAGCGTGAATAGTAGCAGCTAAGTATGCATCGTGAACTTGCTTAAAGTGATCAACAAATAATTCACCCGGAAAACCTATTTCATCACCAGCTAAATCAACAGCAACTAAATCATTTTTAAAAGCAAGTAACGCATCAAGCTCTTGCTGACAAATTTTAGTGCCATAAGTACGCGACATAATACCGATTAAGTTGGCTTTAATTGGTGCGTTTTGACACGCACTCCTAACACCATCAACCACCGCTTCTACGACACCTTGCGGGTGCAGTCCTTGGCTTTGCGCCATATAATATGGACTAAAACGAAGCTCTACGTAATCTAGGCTTTGTGCAATAGCATCTTCAACGTTCTCGATGGCAATACGACGACAGGCATCGTAATCACCGAGTACTTTTACACCCCAATCTAACTTCTGTAAAAAGGCGACAAGATTTGGTTCAGGGTCAATAACCTGAACATGAGGGATCAGCGCCTCTACTGTATCTGCTGGTAATTCAAGATTAAACTGACGACCAAGTTCTAAGATCGTTTGTGGGCGAACATTACCGTCAAGATGACGATGAATATCAAGCAAAGGAAGTGTCTTGTTGATCATAATTAGTACTCAGTTCAGAAAATTTTCGCGGATCATACGTACCCACAACGATAATTCAAGTGTAGATGAATATATTTACTTTTAAGAGGTCAATTGTCTGCTTTATAAAGCACTTTTGCCGTGCAGATGCTGCCACAATGTTTTAAACAATTTATCAGCGTCAATTGGCTTAGTTAGATAACCATTCATGCCACTGGCGAGGCCTTTCTTAAGGTCATCATCATGGGCATTTGCCGATAAGCCAATAATCGGTAACTCGGAGATCAGCAGCTCATTGCGAATAACCTTAGTCGCTTGCAGGCCATCCATGTTAGGCATTTGAATATCCATTAGTACAAGGTCGTAGCTTTTTTCACTAATCATCTTAATAGCTTCGTGGCCATCTTTTGCTATATCAGGCTGACAGCCTTTGGTTTTTAAAATAGAGCTAGCGACATGCTGATTTAGCGGGTTATCTTCAACTAAAAGTATTGCGTAATCTGCGAATGATAATGAGCTGACATCAATATCAACAACTTCATCATCACTTTGGATAACCTCTGATAAAGGTGACTCAAAAGGGATTGAAATAGTAAACGTTGAACCTTGCCCTTCAACGCTTTGCAAACTGATACTGCCACCCATCATCGAAACCAATTTTTGGCAAATACTTAACCCTAAACCTGTGCCACCAAAACGGCGTGAGGTTGAACTATCTGCTTGCGAGAATGGCTGAAATAATCGCTGTTGCGCTTCTTTGCTAATACCAATACCGGTATCAATAACACTAAAGTAAGTAAACTCACGCTGTTGCCAAATACGTAGAGTGATATGCCCCTGTGGTGTGAATTTAACAGCATTATTTAATAAATTTAACAGCACTTGTTTTAACCGAATAGGATCGGTGTAAATCACTAACTGCGAAGAGCTGTCGTAATCAACGTCAAACTCTAAAGAACGAGTGTTCAATTCAAATTGCAGCAAATTACAGACTTCACTAACAAGCGCATTAACATCGATTGGCTCTTGATGCATTTCCAAGCGCCCAGCTTCTATTTTAGAAAAATCTAAAACATCATTAATAACTCTTAATAGTACATTCAATGCACCATCGGCTTGATCAATATAACTACGTGCTTGCGGCCAATCTTGCTCTTGCATAGCCAAGTAGTGCAACCCCTTAATACCATTAATAGGAGTGCGTATTTCATGGCTCATATTCGCTAAAAATTCACTTTTTATTTGACTGGCTTTATCCGCTTTTTGTTTTTCTTCACGAAGGCTTTGGGTTTGTTTTGCTACTTGCTGACGAATTTGAATATTAGTACCGGTTACTGAAATCAAAAAGGTGATCAATAACCAAACAAACAGCATACCGACTATTTGTGCAAGCCAATAAGGCAACCAAGACGATTGCGCGACTGACTCCCATAATTTCACCTGCCAGACACGCTCACCAATAATAAAATTAAAGCTCGCAATGGCCGTTGTTCCAACACGTTGAGGGTTATAAATTTCGACAGGGTTACTGCCGTCGGTAACGTCATAGAAGCTGGCATCAATCTCTGTGTTCTGATTAAAGTTTAGTGTTTGCGCCAGCAACTCTAAATTAACCACAGCAACAACATAACCTCTAAACCCGACTTGATGATTTATGTCTGAATAAACAGGGTTAAAGAACAAGACTCCTTTATCGTTACCATCACCTTGCATCAAGGTAATAGGCTCACTCACTGTGACATTTTTTATTAAACGAGCGTCTGTCAGTGCCTGCCTGCGCAGTTCATGGGAGGCTAAATCAAAACCTTGTGCGGCCTCGTTGCCTTGCAATGGGTGGATATATTGCACTGGAAAATAAATAGCACGCTGACTTACCGCTTGCCATTGTCCCGCGGAATTTTTCTCTTTGATATAGTAATTAGGCCCAAGCTCTTCGCGCAGCAAATTTTGGTAATTATCCAATTGTGAATTAATCACTTTTGGTGCCCACTCAAACGCTATTATCTCTTTACTGTATTGCAGCTGTCTTGAGGTGAAGCGCTTAAACTCTGCAAAATCAACTATGTCACTACTTGCAAAAAAGGTTGCCAATAACGACAGATGAGACTTAATTTCATCAATTTTGTGTTCAAGATTGGTTTTTATTGCACTTACTTTTGCTTCTTTGCGCTGTAAATCTTTCTCCTTTTTAACACTTGCTGCGCCATAAAAGCTGACACAAATAATCATATAAATTAATAGTGAAGGAACAATAATTTGTAGTCGCTGCCGTGCATGATTATAACTAAATGCCGCTAAAACTAACGGAGTAAAAATGAGTACTCCGATACTGTCACCAATCCACCAAGCAATAAAATTATTAAGTGCCGCGTAGCTAGGAATCACATTATTGATGACCAACAGCGCAGTACCTGTCGATGCTGCGATAAGACTGCAAAGTGGGCCGCCAATGATTAACCCTTGCACACTTTGTTTTAGCGAAGATAGTTCAAGAGGACGTTTTACAACATGAATAATAATGTAATAAGCCAACCAGGCTTGGAAAGTAGATGCTGCTGTTACCCCAATGGCTTGTAACATAACTTGCCAATGTAAAATATCAGTAACTTTATCGAGATGGATAAGGTTGACTAAGAAAGCCCCCAACAACACCCCCGGCAAGGCACGGTTTCGACTAAGTAAGATACTGGCCAGAGCTATACCAGAAGGGGGCCATGCTGCAACAGCATAGCCGTCGATAGCCAGAAGAGAATTACTTAAATACCCTGTTAGAAAATAAGCGAAAGCGATACTTAGTGTCAGCGCAAATAAGTTTTTCAAGCCATCGCTCCTGTGCAGGCTAAGCCAAAATTACTGATACAGTACCAGGGCCTTATCTGGTTGAGCACTTTTACTATAGCTTAGCACTGCTTGCTGCAAATACTCGTCACGATTATCTGCATTAAGCGCTTTATCAAATACTCGTGCAGCTAAGTCGTACTGGCCATGAGCATTTGCTAAACATGCTAAGGCTAAAAGCAGGTCTGTATTTTCGGTGTCTTTTTTTAATATATCTTGCAAGCTTGTTTGCAGTTTGAGTGCATCACCCGCCGTGCTAGCTCGTAAAATACGTGCTAAATCTTTATGCTGAAGTGGTTTTTTTAGCATTTTGATTAAGCTTAGCTCAATTTTATTAAGATCACCCACGCGCGCCATAGCTGAAAAATAGCTCACTTCAGCTAACGGTTTTAAGTTCTTGGCTAATTGCTCATAACGTGTTGTTAGCTCACTGCTAGGTTGCGCAGAAAAATAATGGTCAAATAGCTGACGCCATTCGTTATCTGAAAGTGCTTTTTTACGTAATAAGCGAGGCATAAATTCATTAAGCGCCGACCACTTTTTCTCTTGCATCAGGACGTGAGCATACATTTTAAGTTCTAAGCTAGAGGCTTTTTTACGCTCTGCCAAGGCTTTAAGGTCAGCAAAAATAGTACTCGTCTCACCACTTGCAACCCATAAGTTAGCTACTTTTAGCTGCTTGTCTTGACTGATTTTATCAAGATAACTAATTGCTTGTTCACGGTTGTTATTTGCCAATGCTGCTTTGGCAAGTAAAGCATAACGCACATCATTCCATTGCTCTGCCACACTATTATTTTCAAGTGCTAACTCAAGCTCAGTGTAATCGTTATTGATTAAACTCCATATCCCTTGTTCAATCGCAGCATGTTTGCGCTCTTCACTTCGAGCAAAAAAACGATGTCGCGTATGGCTATACAAAGACCACAAATAACGCACCAATTTATAAAGCAAGAATATCGCAGCAAAAGCCAACAAAACTAACGCAGTGACGCCCCAAATAGTGCCCTCAACCGTGGTATTGTTAAAAGCAATAAGCACATAGCCTTTTTGATCAATAAAAAAAGGGGCTATTCCTAAGCAAGCTGCAATAGCGATGATTATCAATAAGAAGCGGATCATTGTGCCCACTCCTTCACCTGCTCAGTACTTTGCAGTGACACTTTAGGGCTGAAATCGAGTTGCTCTTTTGAAAGTGAAGTTAAGCTAGTTAATACCGCTTTAGTGACTGCATCATCTTGTTTAAAGTAATCTTTCACTAAGTCATGCGCTGCATCAACTGCACTAAAGTACACACTGCTTTGTTTTGTTAATACGGCGTCTTGCGCTTGTGCGATATATAAACTTAGGCGTTGTTTTACTAAATGGCGCTCTTGTTCACTTAAAAATGGCGCAACAACCATGTCTTCACGAGTACGAACTGTGACAAAGAAGTCTTTAAATTGCTGCCAAGATTTTGCAAGGTTTTGACGCCACTCACTGACGTTTTCACTAAGCTGATTTGGATCTTCTTGTTTTACTTCTTCAGGTAGAGAAATAGCATTAAATGCCAACTCAGTCACTTGCTGATTGATTCCGTGCAGCTTTAAATAAATGGCTTCTACAGCAACTGGCTCAATGGCATTTAATGTTTGCAAATCTTGATGAATTGCTTGGCGAATAGCCCCTGTTCCAGGATGCTCAGCAAGCAAGCCATCTAAACGAGATAATACAGCAGCAGCACCTTGGTAGTCGTGCTCAGCCCAGAGTTTAAACTCAGCCATACGCTGCAAGCTTGTGACTTCTTGCGGATTAAGTGTAAAAGTTTGCTGCTCGGCACGCTTTAAAGCCGCTTGCAGCTGCTGCTGCGTTTGTTCAGCACTTTCATTTAGCGCATCAGTAACTTTTTGTTCAGTATTAAATAGCGATTGCTGCAATGTTTGCTGGGCACTTTTCACCGCATCAAGCTGTTGCTGTAAACGTTGGTTTTCTGTTGTCAGCTCATTAATAGCAAGAGTAGATTGTTGATCGCCATTAAGTTTATGATAAAACTCATATCCCACAGCCGAGGCAACAAGGAGTGAAATGAGTAAAGCCAAGCTCCCTGTTTTACTTATCCCTCTTTTATGCTGAACTGCTGCTGGTTTAGCTGCAGGTGCTTTTTTGGCAGGCTCAGCGCTGGCTGGCTTTGTGGTTTGTTTTAAATCTGCTTCACTCATTTTGCTACCTTGCTTATCAATACAGGCGAACATAGCACTATCGCTTGCCCCTGCAGCAATGTGTATCTGCGTTCTTGCTACATTTTGTTGTTTTAAATAATCAGCGATACGTTCGCTGGCAACATAAAATTGTCGCGCTTTTAACCATGCTAACTGCGATTCATTGAGACCATTAAAAATGGCGTCAACAGCTGCATTACTGGTAATGACTATACCTTCTACATCAATTGTTTGCCAGTGGTCCATCCACTTACCTGGTTCACTCTCGATTGCAGTTCGTTTGTATACCACGAGCTGATTTAAAAGTGCCCCACGTTGTTTTAAGGTTTTCGCTATCGTTGTGCGCCCACCTTCACCTTTAACCAAAACAATATTATCCAACTCTACATCTTGTAGAGTTTTTAACTCGAGCAAGCCCTCTGAGTCATGATTTTTCGGCACTGCAGCTCGACGCCCAAAGGCTTCATACACTGCATCTGCCGTTTGTTGTCCAACAGCATAAAGTTGTGCTGCTTTATTAATTGTGGGCGTGAGCTTTAACAATGCATGAACAGCATCCTGCGAGATAAAAATGATCTTATCAGCATTCTCAAGTGGTGAGAGCTCACTACTACTTGGGGTAAGATAATCAAGGGTAAGCACTGGACACTGGGTTGCTCGATAACCCGCCTGCTGAAGCGCAAGCGCAAGTTCAGTGCCTTTCCCTTCTGGACGAGTTATCAATATATGCATGTTAAGCGTCTCTATATACTTCTGCTAAAATCTTATCTGCACCTTGCGCAAGTAACTTTTCAGCAAGTGTAATACCTAGCTGCTCAGCGTCACTAACAGGGCCAGAAACTTCATCACGTAGCATTTGACTTCCATCAATTGCACCAACTAAACCACGTAAATGCACTTGTTCACCATCAACCAACGCAAAAGCACCAATAGGTACTTGGCAGCCGCCTTCTAAACGGCGGTTCATGGCACGCTCGGCATTAACACGAATCCGTGTTTCTGTATGCTCAAGTGGTGCTAGCAGCGCTTTTGTTACTTCATCATCTACACGACATTCAATGCCGACGGCACCTTGACCATTGGCAGGCAATGAAATCTCAGGTTCAATGAATGCCGTAATACGCTCTGGCATTTCTAAACGAATTAAACCTGCTGCTGCAAGAATAATTGCATCATATTGACCATCATCAAGCTTAGCTAAACGAGTGTTAACGTTACCGCGTAAATCACGAATATCTAAATCAGGACGCGCTTCACGAATTTGACATTGGCGACGTAAACTCGATGTACCAACAATAGCACCTTGCGGTAACTCGTCTAAGCTTTTGTAGTTATTTGATACGAATGCATCACGAGGGTCTTCACGCTCACAGATAGTATGAAGCGCTAAGCCTTCAGGAAATTCAACTGGCACATCTTTCATCGAGTGCACAGCAATATCTGCTCGACCATCTAGCATGGCTTGTTCTAATTCTTTTACAAATAAGCCTTTACCACCAATTTTAGCCAGCGGTGTATCTAAGATAATATCCCCTTGCGTCGACATAGGAACAAGTTCAACCGTCACATCGTCATGAAAGTGCTCTAGCTGTGCTTTTACAAATTCGGCCTGCCATAGAGCAAGCGCACTTTTACGTGTAGCGATACGAACGCGTTTTGTTGTCTGAGTCATGAAAATTCCAATTGTTTATCTGGCCGAAATTAATCAGCTAAAAGTCTAAATTCTTTTTGCGCAAGTAAAGTACCTTGCGCGTCCACCACTTCTACCCGCCATTCGCCGAGTTGCTCTGGCATGATGTTTTTGGTTGAGTAGGTTCGAAAACGCGGGCTAGTTATTGCTAATTCAATAGATGCAAGCTGAGTGTCTTGGTAATACCATTGATGACGAACAGTTTGTCCCTGCATATTTTTAAGCTCACTAAAAAAGCTTAAGCTTTGCGTTATTTCCGACAATTTTACATCGTTTTTTAGAACGTTGACTGGTTCTCGATCAACAACATCGGTTGTTAATACCGCTCTACTAACTTTATCTGTGTCTATTTTAGCGCCAATCGCTAAGCTAGCAATATGAGCAGACTGAGAAAATTGCTGTTGAACATCAGAATTTTTAGCGATGACGATAGGTTCGTCGCGGTTTTCTTCTTCAAGGACCGGCGAAGCTTCATCAATAGCCTCTGCTTGCGCTGTCGTTTCTGTTTCTAAGTCAGAGGTTAATGGCTGCTCATCAGAAGGCGCTTCTACATCCTGCTTTTCCTCGACGACTTGAATAGCAGGTTCTTGCGGTTGAGGTGAAGCAGGTTCAAGTTCGCTTGGCGATACAGTGTCAGCTGCTGTAGGTTGTTGCATAACAGTACCCGTTGCTTCAGCTCTTTGCTCATCGGTTTCAGCCTGTTCGGCATTAACAGCACCAACAAAACTATAGATAACAGCTGCCAGTGCGACAAAAATCACACTGCTAACCATAAATATGCGTCGCCAGTGCCACTGATAAGTGACCGTTTCTAGGCGGCTTTCTGATTTTTCAGCATTCATGTTAGCTGTTATTACAATTTTTTTTGTCATGTTTGGCCCCTTCACAACCAAAAATTAACTCAGGCGAGCAATTAACCACTCACGGATAGCCATAAGTTCTTCACCACAAACTTGATGCGCCATCGGGTAGTCTTGCCAGCTTACTTCCATGTTATTAGCGCTAAGTACAGTAAATGCTTGCCTGCCAGCGCTATGTGGTACCACATCGTCAAATCGACCATGTGCCATAAATATATTTAACCCTTGTTGCTTGGTTTCATCGGCTAATTTAGCTGGTACACACATGTAAGTTGATAGTGCCATTACACCCGCTAATTTATAATCGAGTCGTGGCGCTAAGTGTAGCGATACCACCCCTCCTTGCGAAAAACCTGCAAGAATAATTTTGTTTGCAGCAATCCCTTTTGCAATTTCTTGGTCAATAAGCTCAGCCACTTTTGCAGCCGAGTCACGCACACCTTGTTCATCAGCACGTTTATCTAAATCCATCGATTTAATATCGTACCAAGAGCGCATTGCCATACCACCATTAATGGTGACCGGTTGCACAGGTGCATGCGGAAATACGAAACGCACCCCAAGCTCAGCTGGAAGTGCTAGCTGTGGTGCAACTGGCGCAAAACCATCACCAGAATCACCTAACCCATGTAACCAAATAACAGTTGCTTTGTGGTCACTCTGTGCTGGGTATTCGACAAACTCTAAACTCATAGTTCTGAGCGCCACTCAATAGGTTGGCCCGCTTGACGTGTTGCTGCATCACACATAAATTGCCAAAACTCAGCACCCGAGCGGTTATCAATCCACTTATCATCGCGTAGTTCAAAATGGTGACCATTAAATTTCGTCGCAACCCACACTTGATGAAGTGGTGCTTGCTTGTTGATCACTATTTTACTGCGATCTGGGAAGATGATTTCTAAAATACCTGACGCTGATTCATAATCTAAGTCGGCATCACATTCATCGATTTGCTCTTCAATAGTTAGCATTAATGCATCGGCTAGTGTGTGGTATTCATGATCAGTCATTTTAATGTCCTTTAACTGGCTTTAAGCCTAGATCTGGGGGCAGATTGTGTACAACAAGTGTAACAGGAATAAATTCATCCGCGAATAGCTGCATTTTTTAAATATTCTGTTACTCTGCGATTATAAAGCCAGCAATCGTATTAATCTAATGAAAGAGACTCATAGCCAAAAATTAAAAACAATCTTACCACTTAGCGCCCTACTTCTAACCCTAGCAGGATGTGGACAAAGTGGTGCTCTTTATCTACCAGATGATACTGCACAGCCTAAAGAATCTCAGCCACAGGCTGATCCATCCGAACAACCAGAGCAAAAACAGGACCAATAGATGGACTTTTTTAACTACAATAATAATCAGCTGTTCGCTGAAGACATCGCTGTCAAAGAGCTGGCAGAACAATACGGTACACCGTGTTATATCTATTCGCGTAAAACATTTGAGCGCCATTACCGTGCCTTTTCTGATGCAGCAAAGTCACATAAAAGCTTGGTATGTTATGCCGTAAAAGCCAACTCAAATATTGCCGTGCTCAATATTTTAGCCCGTCTTGGCTCTG
The DNA here is from genome assembly GCF_024124645.1 of Pseudoalteromonas sp. Ps84H-4. Taxonomy (NCBI): domain Bacteria; kingdom Pseudomonadati; phylum Pseudomonadota; class Gammaproteobacteria; order Alteromonadales; family Pseudoalteromonadaceae; genus Pseudoalteromonas; species Pseudoalteromonas sp. Ps84H-4. Next base: position 29,231 of record NZ_JAMXSK010000022.1, read on the forward strand.
GCTTTGACATCGTGTCGAAAGGTGAGCTTGCACGCGTTATCGAAGCAGGTGGAGATGCCAGTAAAGTGGTATTTTCTGGCGTTGCAAAAACCGCTGATGAAATAACGTATGCACTTAAATTGGGGATCAAGTGTTTTAACGTTGAATCTGTCGCAGAGCTTGAGCGTATTTCAGAGGTGGCGACGTCACTAAACCTTGTGGCACCTATTTCGATTCGTGTTAACCCTGATATTGATGCTAAAACGCATCCTTATATCTCAACAGGTCTAAAAGAGAATAAATTTGGTATTGATATTCAAACTGCAGTGACAGTTTACCAACATGCGGCATCATTACCGGGTTTAAAAATTACCGGTGTCGATTGCCACATTGGCTCGCAGCTAACAGAAATTAAACCTTTTTTAGCTGCACTTGAAAAAGTACTAACTCTTATCGAAGAATTAAAAGCCGTTGGCATAACACTTTCACACCTTGATATTGGTGGCGGATTAGGTGTGTCTTATAACGGCGAAACGCCACCTCACCCAAGTGAATATGTAGACAAAATCACCGCACGCTTAGCTGATTATCAAGACTTGGAACTAATTTTTGAGCCTGGCCGTGCAATTGCTGCCAACGCCGGCATATTAGTCACCAAAGTTGAGTTTATAAAGCAAAACCAAGACAAGTATTTTGCTATTGTTGATGCGGGTATGAACGATATGCTTCGCCCATCTCTTTATCAGGCTTGGCAAAATATTGTGCCGGTTGAACCTCGTGAAGATGATACGCCAACTCACAACTACGACATTGTAGGCCCAGTTTGTGAAACCGGAGACTTCTTAGGTAAAGATCGTCAACTAGCACTTCAAGCAGGCGACTTATTGGCACAGCGCAGTGCAGGCGCATATGGTTTTACCATGAGCTCAAACTATAACTCGCGTCCTCGTGTTGCGGAAATTATGGTGGATGGCCAACACAGTCATTTAATTCGTCAACGTGAAACCTTAGAAAGCCTATGGCAAGGCGAGAAAATTTTACCATAAACGTTTTTATAACCGGGCAGCTCTGTGGCATGATTAGCTCAGAGCAATCCTGAATTAGAGCGTTATGTTAGTTAATTTCTCAAAAATGCACGGCCTAGGTAATGACTTTGTCGTTATTGATAACATCACTCAAAATGTTTTCTTATCTCGTGACCAAATAAAGAAACTGGCAGATCGCCATTTCGGCATAGGCTTTGACCAACTACTCATGGTTGAAGCCCCTTATTCTCCCGATTTAGATTTTCATTACCGAATTTTCAATGCTGACGGTAACGAAGTAGAACAATGTGGCAACGGTGCTCGTTGTTTTGCCCGTTTTGTGCGCATGAAAGGTCTCACTAACAAGCATAAAATTTCGGTTTCAACTAAATCAGGTAACTTGACTTTATACATTGAAAAAGATGGCCAAGTTACGGTCAACATGGGCCACCCAAACTTTGAACCAAACAAAATACCATTAAAAGCCAGTAAACGTGAGTTGACCTATATCATCCGAACAGAAGAGCACACGGTTTTCAGTGGTGCAGTTTCTATGGGTAATCCACATTGCGTGTTAGAAGTCGATGATATTCATACCGCCGAAGTGAACACTTTAGGGCCACTGCTTGAAAATCACGAGCGTTTTCCACAACGAGCCAATGTTGGTTTTATGCAGGTAATTTCTCAAGATCATATTAAACTTAGAGTCTGGGAGCGAGGTGTAAGCGAAACCTTAGCATGTGGAACAGGTGCCTGTGCAGCTGTCGTTATTGGTCAAGTACAAAATAAGCTTGCCAACACAGTGCAAGTAGATTTACCCGGTGGAAGCTTGCAAGTTCGCTGGCAAGGTGAAGGACATCCAGTAAGAATGACTGGCCCTGCTGAACATGTTTTTGATGGACAAGTGGCATTATGAGCAAACTAACAGAACAACAAATTGCACAATACCTAATTGAACACCCTGATTTTTTCATTAAACAGCCAGAGTTACTCGCTGACATTGAACTGCATCAACAAGCTGCTGGAGCAACCTCACTGGTTCATATTCAACAGCGCCAGCTCCGTGAACATAATACATTTTTAAAAAATAAGATTGATCAACTTCTTGAGCAAGCAAAAGAAAACGAATTAATCTACCGCCTGTTCAGCGAATGTCATCGCCAACTATGGACTAATTACGACTTTAAAACGCTCGCCATCAATCTGCGTAACATTATATGTACCAACCCACTAATTAATGAATGTCACTTAGTGAAATATGAAAAGAAGTTTGATGATTTAATAACTCATCGACTACAAAACGATGGCATTTATTTAGGTCGTATCAACCAACAAGAATGCGATTTACTATTTTCTGGTTCAATACAGTCAACTGCCCTTTACCTGATCGGAAACACCGCGCATCCTGTCGCCATATTGGCGTTTGGTAGTCATGATGTAAACCACTTTGAGCCCGCTAAAGATAGCTTTTTCGTACTTGAGTTTGTTCGCTCATTGCAACTGCGGTTATTGGAACTTGCATGAACGATGTGACGACGCCAAATATTGATGAATTAAGTGATGCTTGGCGCACACCTATCCAACTTTTTGCAGATTATTTACGCTACGAAAAGCAATACTCAGCACACACAGTCAACCAATACACAAGTCAATTAGGCTTTGCAGCATTATACTTTAGTAAACTCTGTGAAAACTGGTTTGCTGTTCAAGGTGAGCATATTCGCCGTTACAGTATGCAACTACGAGGCAAACAACTGAGTGGCCGCACAATTAGCTTAAAGCTTAGTTGCATTCGTAGCCTCTACAAGTTTCTTAAAACTAAAAAGATTGAAAATCACGTTCACTACCATAACCCAGCTGAGGCTATAAAAGGGCCAAAGTTTTCCAAGCCATTGCCTAAAAATTTAGACGTTGATCAAATGGCAAAGCTATTAGAACTAGAAGGTGAAGAACCACTAACAATACGTGACAAAGCAATGATGGAATTAATGTATTCATCAGGGTTAAGGATTAGCGAGTTAGTTGGCGCTAACATACAAGATATAAATACCACTGAAGGTGAAATTTTAGTGCGCGGTAAAGGCAATAAAGAGCGTTTATTGCCTGTAGGTAGCAAAGCATTAAACGCTTTAAAGTCTTGGTTAAAAATTCGTCCACAATTTGCACACCCAGATGAAACGGCTATTTTTTTGAGCAGCCAAAAAAAACGCATTTCAGTTCGTCAAGTTCGCCTCCGTATGCAAGAGTGGGGAATAAAACAAGGGATCAGCTCGCAAGTTCATCCACATAAACTTCGCCACTCATTTGCTTCGCATATTTTAGAATCGTCTGGTGATCTACGTGCCGTTCAGGAACTATTAGGGCACAGCAGTTTATCGGCAACACAAGTGTATACACACCTTGATTTTCAGCATCTAGCCAAAGTTTATGATAACACTCATCCACGCGCTAAAAAGCGCTCAACTCCAGAGTAATACTTAGTAATTATGATCCGTTTTAACCGTGCTTTATCACCTGTTACTGTTTTAAGTTTTGATTTAGATGACACACTTTATAACAACCATCCGATCATTAAATCAGCTTTACAAGCGCAAGCTGATTATTTAGCAAAGCTGCCAGAATGGCCAACTAATGACACGCAGTATTGGCTTTATTGTCGTGACAAAGCCTTAGCGCTAGATCCAAGCCTCATTGACGATGTGACTCGCTGGCGACGTGCGGCACTACTCTATGCCATGCACGATCTGGGGTTTAAAAATGATTTAGCACAACAACATGCTAACAACGCCTATCAAGCATTTGCTGATGCTCGCAGCCAAATTACTGTATCAAAAGAAGTGTTAGGGCTATTAAAAGCTCTCAGCAAACAATTTCGCTTAATAGCAATAACCAATGGCAATGTCGAAGTCGACAAGTTTAACCTCAAAGGGGTATTTGAACTTGTCTTACAGGCAGGCCCTCATGGTAAAGCGAAGCCCCATCCCGGCTTATTCGACATTGCAGCTGAAACGCTAAATGTAGCTCACAAAGAGATTTTGCATATTGGCGATAGTCTCGACACAGATGTTCAAGGTGCAAATAACGCTGGCTGTCAAAGTGTTTGGTTGAATAATCAGGCAGCAAATTACAAATACAAGGGATTAGCTGACATCGAAATTAACGATATCTTTTTATTGAATCATTTAGTTAAAAAGTAACCAATTTTTGTAATTTGTTTTATGCTTAATAAAGTATGGAAGATACATGGCAGTGTTAAATTTAAATGTGCCTAGACTTCTCGTATGGAAAATTAATTAGTTAAGTAAGGCGAAGGCACAAGTGAATTATCTACTAAAGTTACTACTCGTGTGCTCTCTTAGCCTTAATGGCTATTTCCTATGGCAATATGATAATTATAAACGATCAGCTGAGAAGCTAACCGAAAAAAACACTGTTATAAAGCCCAGTAAAGTAACGAGGTTGCCAGAGAAGTTTCAACATGCTGTCGCCTTATTTCGCAATAATCTATTTGATGAAGCAGTTCTTGAGTACACGCAACTTTTAGAAAATAACCCAAGCTTTGCACTGCAATTAAAGCGTGCTTGGCAACAGCAACTTGAGTCTTGGCTATCCCACCATGATGACGAGCTTAGTGAGCAATTTTTAACTGCCTTTTTGAATAGTCACCCTTATGATGCATCAATGTTAGAACTCGATGCAAAACGAATGATCAATCAGGGCCATGTTCAACAGGGAATTATTAGTTTAATGGCTTTACATAATCAGCTTGGAAAAAGTAAGCAAGCGCGATTCGCGAAGAGAATTTCGGAGCTAACAAAGTTAAAAGCAGAGTCATTGATTGAAGAACAAAACTGGCAAGAACTTCTCAATCACAGCCAACAATGGCTAGATTATATGCCGCAAAACACCTTTTATTTATTAGTTCAAGCGCAGGCTTATTTTCACCTAGGTGACTTAGTCGCAAGCCAAATTGCGCTTGAGCAACTTCCTGAAAACCATGAGCATAAGCAAGAAGCTGACGAATTATATCGTTTGATACAGCAAGCATTAGCAGGGGTTGAGGTTGTGCCTCTCATCCCACATGGCTCACATTATTTAGTTAATAGCATAATCAATGACGATACCGACGCTAAGCTAATGATAGACACTGGCGCAAGCTTTACGGTATTAACGCAATCACTGCTAGAACAACTAAAAGAACCCGCCCATTATCTTGGTACTATGCAAGTAAATACCGCAAATGGACTCGTTGAAGCGCAGCATTATCAAGTACACTCTTTTCAAATCGGTCAACAGCGGCTCTATAACTTCGATGTTCTAGTACTTAAAAGTCATGGCAGTTATGGTTTGCTAGGTATGAACTTCTTAGAGAATTTTAAGTTTAATATCAATCAACAAGTGAATGAGTTAGAGTTGATAAAAGATAACTATTAAGGACAGGTAATGACACTTAACGATTTCTTATCGAAATTAGCTAACACGCCACAGCAGATAGAGTTTAAGGATACAATGGCTGTGATAGAGAGTAACTACCATTTCACTCCTAGTGGCTTTAACAATCATGGATTGATCAGTGCAGCAAATGAAAATAATGGCTCATGTAAAATTTTCGCCTTTGCAAAACTTAACCAACTAAGCAAACAAAATACCCTAGATTGTTTTGGCGCGTTTTATCGTGATGATGTACTGAAGAATCCTGAAGGGCAAGACCACATGAACATTCGCACCTTTATGCTTGCTCCTGAAGCAACTCCTTTTTTAGGAGTTACTTTTACCGAGCAAGAAGTACTGAAAGCTAAGTAAACAAAGATTTTTCCATAAAATAACGGCAACCATCGAGTGGGTAATTACTCATTTCATATTTAACTTGGTAGCCGTTTTTTTCGTAAAAGGGTTTGGCTTGGAAATCGAGTGTATCGAGTTGTGCAGTGTTTGCGCCAAGCGCTTTAGCTTTGCTCTCTAATTCCGTTAGTAAGCGGGTTGCAAGCCCTTTACCACGCGTTTTATCATCACACCAAAGCCAACTAATTAGCAGCCAGTTACCAAATACTTGGCCATGAATACCCGCCACAACGGTGTTATGCTTATTAACAAACTTAAAACCAACGGGGATACGTTCAGCATTAAAATGTGCCGCATTGTAGGCAACAACATGTTCTCTTAGCTGGTTATTTAAGTCAGCTGAGTCATCACTTTTTAATTGATACATAGTATATATACCCAAGCCACCTCAAGATGCAGAATTCAGCGTTTCACAGGTGCTTAATATCAAGGCGTTACTTTGCAAGAATGGCAGTCCCTTTTAAGAAGTAACAACGATGAGAGTAAGTGCCTGTGAAGCGCCCAAAGGGTTGGTTTAAATGCGATTTATACTGCGTTATTGATTTTAACAATAGAACCACTATTACTTGCAATCAATGCCTTGCCTAAATCGCATTTAATTCCAACTGAAACTCGCATCTTGAGGTGGCTTGGGTATATAAAATGTTATGACTCAGTATACGCTTATATCGTTAATCAGTATAAATGGTTCTTACCATAGGGTACTTCGAGCATATTGCTGGCCAATTTTTCTGGCTGACCGCACATTTCGTCATAAGCACTGGTGTGGCGTAAAACCATATCACCGTAACTTAAATGATCTAGGCGCTTTTGAATATGCAACGGACTGAGATCTCGTATAAATTCACCTTTCTCATCAGTAACATAATACTCAACGTTATTAATTACCACAGACACTTGATACAGCGCCATTTCCAACGAATGAAGGATAACTTTTTGCAGTGGCTGATGATCTGCAAGCTCTGATAACTTGATAGGCATGTGCGTTCCTCTTTGGTGGTGGAACTATTTATACGTGATTTTGGTATACTGTGATCAAATTAATTGTACAAAAAGCATCCATGACTGAAAAAGTGCGACTCGCCAAATTTATTGCCCATGCAGGTGTCTGCTCACGAAAGCAAGCATCGCGCTTGATTGACCAAGGTGAGGTAACAGTAAATGGTCGTGCTGCAAATCATATAGATCATGTTGATGAACAAGATGATGTAATTGTACTTGGCGAAAAAATTTCAACTAAAGCACCGCTCACCTACTTTGCGTATCACAAGCCTGTTGGTATAGATTGCAAATTAAATGCTGCAGACCCAGCAAGCCTTATCCATAGCCTGCCTAAAACCACTCGGGTTTATCCAATTGGCCGGCTCGACAAGGACTCTCGTGGGTTGTTAATTTTGACCAATGACGGTGAATTTTGTAATCAACTGATCCACCCTGATTACCATCAACCCAAACGCTATTTTGTCACCGTAGATAAACCTATCGATAGTGATTTTTGTCAAAAAATGGCAAACGGTGTGCCAGTAGATAAACAAATAACCCTCCCTTGTGAAGTGACCCAAGTCAACGAAACGCAGTTTTGCATCGTATTAAAACAAGGTTTAAACCGGCAAATACGTAAAATGGCACGTTTTTGTGGCTATAAAGTCATCGATCTTTTCCGCACTGATATCGCAAAGCTATCACTAACCACGTTAAATTTGCCCGAAGGACAGATAGTCAGTATCAAAAAAAGTGACATTCTCTAACAAAAAAGTTTGCATTAATTGATTACGCGTGTAATCTTTAATTAAAGATTACATCTGTAGGCATAAAAATGATTGAACTTTCTAAAGCTGAATTCGAAGTATTAGATGCGGTATGGCTTGGCTACCCAGCCACGGCTAGTGAAGTAATTGCACGTTTAAGTGACGATAAAGAATGGCACGAAAAAACCATTAAAACGCTACTAAGCCGTTTAGTTAAAAAAGGCGCACTAAGCTTCGAGAAACAAGGTCGCCAATATAACTACACCCCTTGCATTGCCCGTGAAGAATACACTTTAAAAGAAAGCCAAAGCTTTATTGAACGCTTTTTTAATGGCCGTATTGCGCCATTGGTGAGTGGTTTTGCTAAATCAGAGCAACTCTCGCAACATGATATTGATGAGCTAAAAAAAGTCATTGATGATTGGGAAAAACAGCAAAAGTAAGGCTTTGTTATGTTAGATGCATTTTTTAATTGGCTGTTAGAACAACAGCTTTTGATCTCATCTGCAATTTTGTTTTTATTGCTGCTAGAGCGAAAATTATTGAGCCAGTTATCAGCGCGCTTGGTTTATACGCTGTGGGCACTACTACCTATTAGCTTACTGTTAGCGAACCTGCCAAACCACTTAAAGCCGATACAAAACGACTTTATCAGTAAGCTGACCATTACGCCAAACACAGCAATAATGCCGCAATTTACGCTAACGTGGTTCGCTATTTATGGCTTTATTACGGCTACTATGCTGATCACTGCCGTGTACTTTCATTATCGTTTTTTAGCGAAACTGCAACTAGAGCCAATTACGGTTGTTCATCACAACAGCCAAAGTATGCGCTTATACCAAAGCAAACAGGTGAGCTCACCTATGGTTGTAGGCGTTATAAATACCAAGCTAGTGCTGCCTACAAACTATCAAAGCCAATACGATAACCATGCTTTAGCGCTTATTTTAGAGCATGAATCTGTGCACATTAAACGTAAAGACAATCTAATTAATGCCATTGCTTTGAGTGCCACTATTGTGCAGTGGTTTAACCCAATCGCTTGGCTTGGCTATGCAAGCCTGCGCCGTATTCAAGAGCTTTCATGTGATGAGCAGGTACTCAAAAATAAATCGACAGAGCAACGAATTTTATACAGTAAGGCATTAGTGCACTGTGCAAGCTTTAGCAGAACAGGCTTAATGGCTTATTCACAATACGGAGATAAAAACACCATGTTACAACGTCTAAATCAAATAAAGCAGATCGACAACAGCTCATTTATCGCAAAAACAGCATTAGTTATTTTTACAGCGGGCATGCTTAGCAGCTTTGCCATTGCAAAACAGCCAATGTCAGTTGAAAAGACAAAAGACTATCAAGCGGTTATGCGCGTAGAACCGATATACCCAATTCAAGCTGCGGAGCAAGGCATTAGCGGTTCAGTCGTTTTGAAATACGATATTTTACCAAGCGGCGCCACCAGCAATATTAGTGTGGTAAGTGCAGAGCCTGAAGATGTTTTCAATCGAGAAGCGAAAAGAGCATTAAAACAATGGCAATATGCGCCATCTGAATCTGGCTTTAAAAACGCCCTAGTGCAACTCGATTTTGCCTTAGACGAAAACTATCAAGCTAATGATTTGATTGAGAAAGTTAAAGTCAGTTCTAAATAAGCTGTAGCAACTTAAGACCCTAAAGCAAGCGCCTTATTTAAGCCGCTTGCTTTGTGGTTTTTAACTATTTACCTTATGACTAGAGGCAAAGAGCGATCATCGCCACAGCGCAAACATAACCAATAAACCAGACTAATGAGCGCAATATATCTTGGTTTATGTAGTAGAAAATACAGTATAGAACGCGAGCAATAACATGCACAATCGCAAGGGTTTCAGTCACCTGATAGATATTATTACTACCGATTACCACCGCCAGCGCTACTGCAAAAATAATCAACGATTCAAAGCTATTTTGATGTGCTGCTAATGCACGAGCACCAAAGCCGGTTAGTTTTGCTTGTTGTTCGCGAGGGTGCTTATTGTCGTAGCCTGCTAGCTTATTTTGTGCAAAAGCCACGGGGGCTTTAGCTAAATAAGGTATGAGTACTGCGATGAGTGCGCAGATAATCAGTGTTGTCATGATATTTCCTTATTTTTAACTGTAATAGCTTACCCTACAGCAAACAAAAAAAAGCCGCTACTTCTAAAAGCAACGGCTAGCAATAGCATCATTGCCACTATAGCCTAATGATTACTTAAAAGCCCTGCGACATATTGTCACAGCTGAGTTTTTCTCAAGTTGGTCGATAAGCTAATGCCCTAATACTTTGGTTTTGATACTCTAATTGCCTCCCCCCATTAATATATTTTCAATATGACTTGGATTTTCTTAACTATTTTTGCAGCGTTTATGCAGTCATGGCGCAATGCTCTGCAAAGTAAACTCAGTGCAACAGTGAGTGTTGCAGGGGTGACGCTTGCCCGCTTTATTGTTGCCAGCCCGATTGCTGCCCTTTATTTATTTGCACTTTATCAATACCAAGACGCTGCACTTCCTGACTTTAATCTGGCTTTTATTGGCTACATTGTTGGCGCCAGTATCGTCCAAATCCTTGCCACCGGTTTGATGGTAAAACTATTTAAAATGAATAACTTTGCAGTCGGCGCAGGGCTTGCAAAAAGTGAAGCACTGATGGCGGCCATTTTAGGTGTTATGTTCTTTGGCTCAGCGCTGTCGTTACTAGGCTGGATTGGGGTCTTTATTGGTGCAATTGCGGTATTGCTATTAAGTGGCATCGCGAATGTTAAACACTTTAATTTGGGCACTGCACTTCTTGGGCTTGCTTGCGGTACTTCATTTGCTCTTTCATCGTCGTGGATCCGCGAAGCAAGCTTAAATTCAGGGCTGACTTTCCCACACTCGGCGGCTTGGGTATTGGTACTGATAATCAGCTTACAAACCTTGATGCTGTGCGTTTATATTGCCCTCAAAGAGCGCGATACATTTAACAAAATGTGGCATCACAAAGGCACCACGACCGCTGTTAGTGTGTGTAGCTGTTTAGGTTCCATCGGTTGGTTTAGCGCCATGAGCTTGCAGCATGTTGCTTATGTAAAAACACTGGGGCAAATTGAAGTATTTTTTACCATTATGGTATCGATTCTTTGGCTAAAACAGCCGTTAAAACGCCAAGACACGGCGGGGCTTGTGTTAATTGCATTGGCAGCCATTCTGGTAATGCTACCCAATTAGGCTTATTCCTAGTCATTAAAAAAGCGGCTATGCCGCTTTTTTAATGACTAATTTTTAGGGTTATTACACCACTAATTATCAAAAGTACTCCGGCAATGCGGCCAAATGTGGCAGCATCACCATAAAATAAAATACCAACCAAGAAGGTGCCTGCGGCTCCTATGCCTGTCCATACCGCATAGGATGTCCCCATCGGAATATCCTTTTGCGCCAACCACAACATAAACCCACTGGCGACCATAAAGGCGACAGCTATTGCAATACCTAACCAGCGACTATCTGGCTGTTGAGACATTTTAAGGCCGACTGGCCAACCAATCTCTAACAGTCCTGCGACAATTAAATACAGCCACGCCATTATTGCTCTCGCTTTTTCAAGATCACGTCATACAGATCTTCACGGCGGTCCTTTAAGTTTCTTACCGTACCTTCACTGTGCAGGATTTTCAGTTTATCCATATCTAAATCACTGAATAACAACATTTCAGTATTAGGTGTTGCTTCATTCAAGGTCGCATCATGCGGGAATGAGAAATCTGATGGCGTAAGCACTGCCGATTGCGAGTATTGTACGTCTAAACTCTCTACTTCAGGTAAGTTACCAACAGAGCCTGCAATCACAACATAACATTCATTTTCGATTGCGCGTGCTTGGGCACAATGACGAACACGTAAGTAACTGTTTTTGGTATCTGTCCAAAATGGTACAAATAAAATATCCAGCCCTTGTTTAGCGAGAATACGTGACAGCTCAGGGAACTCAACATCGTAACAAATTTGAATACCGACACGACCCGCATCCGTTTCAAATACGGCAATTTTGTCACCGCCTTGGATCACCCAGTCATTTTGCTCATGGGGCGTAATATGAATTTTGCGCTGCTCATCAATTTTACCGCTGCGGTGGCACAAATAGCTGACATTATAAATCTTGTCGTCTTCAGCAAGCGGCATAGAACCGGTGATAATATTGGCGTTATATTCAACCGCCATACGCGACATAGCATCACGGAATGTTTCTGTGTATTCGGCCAGATAGCGAATTGCTTCGGTTTGATTGCTTTGCTCAGTGAGTCCCATTAACGGGGCATTGAAAAACTCCGGAAACAGAATAAAGTCACTCTTATAATCTGATACCGTATCAACAAAATATTCCACTTGCTTAAGCAGCTCTTCAACAGACTCAACACAGCGCATTTGCCACTGTACAGCACCGACGCGCACAATTGATTTGGTCGACTCAAGTACCGTATCAGTCGGCTCAAACATAATGTTATTCCACTCTAGTAAAGTGGCATAACCAACGGATTCCTGATCTTCAGGAAGATACTTTTTAAGTAGACGTTTTACTTGGAAATCATTAGATAGCTGAAAGCTTAAAATCGGATCGTACAGCTCTTTGTGGTCCACTTTTTCGATGTACTCCATCGGAGTCATCTCTGCACTGTGATTGTAATAACGCGGAATTCGCCCACCTGCTAAAATGGCACGTAAGTTATACTGGCGGCACAACTCTTTTCGTGCATCGTATAAACGACGACCAAGTCGCATACCTCGGTGAGTCGATGAAATGACCACATCTAAACCATATAAGGCATCACCTTCAGGGTCACTAAATACACGGTCGTGACCATCAACAATGTCTTCATAAGTATGTGGGTTAGAAAAGCGTCCGTAATCAACCTGTACGCTAAGCGCAATTCCGACCAAAACACCGTCATCAACAATGCCTATTTGCCCTTCCGGAAACTGGTCTATTAACCTAAAAATAGTGTGACTTGGCCAAGCACCACCGAGCCCCGGATACGCTTGATCCATGAGAGTTTTGATTTGTGGATACTGCTCTTTAGTTAAATTACAGATCGCTAAATGCGTTTTTTCCGCCGGCATACTTACTCCTTTTAGGCACGAGAGGATAATCAATAAAACAAGATATTCTCATGTTTCTAGATTGGTTTTATTTAGAGTGGCATCAATTATGAGCTCTGCCAAGCCTTAAACTTAGCAAACTGCAGGTGAACAAGGCTTTAATTAGCATTATACAAAAATTTTATTGTGCTGTTATTAAAAGCACCTGACAACACTGCCGCATTGTTCAAATAATCATCTATACTTTAATTTCTCCCTGTAAGTGTGTATGAGGTTGGTTTGATAAAACATTTACTAAGACAAACCAAACAGTCTGGATTAGAAGAAATAGAGCATGTAAAGTTTCTTATTATTACTAAAATTGCCTATTTCGCATTAGCTGTACATGCTTTACTAATCCCCGCTTTCGCGCACATTGGCGCGAACATGCTCGCTATAGTTAACATTTTAAGTGTATTTGCTTGGGGCAGTGGTATTTTCCTTATAAAGCAAGGCTTAACCTCTCTTGCTTTGAGGGTGTTTTGCCTCGAAGTGCTTATTCATGCAGTTATTGTCTGCGCAACTCTTGGCTTAGGTGCTGGGTTTCAGTTCTATTTATGGACTGTGTCGTGTATTTTGATGATTGATTACCAGCTTACTTTTAAATGGGCTGCAACATACAGCTTGTTAATGATTGCTACCTTTGCTTCGTTGTATTTATTTTTCTCAGACGTAACCTATGGTTTCGCTTATCCTGAACTCCTTCCATATATCAATGTGATAAACGTCATCATTGCCGGATTACCTATGGTGTATGGGATGGGGCTTATTCGTGAAATTACGCTTTCACAACGCGTTGAGCTCACCGAGATGGCCGCTCGAGATCCATTAACAAAATTATACAACCGACGGTTTGCGAAAAAGCTCATCTCAATGGCACATAAAAAGAGTATCGAGCAAGATGCCAATCTATGTATGGTTATGGCTGACATTGACAGGTTCAAAAGTATTAATGATACCTTTGGTCATGATAAAGGTGACACCATCTTAATAAATGTATCAAAACTAATTAGTGACTTTATCAGTGAGGATGACATTGCTGTTCGTTGGGGAGGTGAAGAGTTTTTATTGATACTTACAAATACTAATGAGCAACAAGCTTTTGCTAAAATAGAAGCGCTTCGTCAACAGATAGCCGAGCTTGATGCCCATCCCGATTTCCCTGATTTAACAATCACTATGAGCTTTGGTTTAATCGAGTGGCAGCCTCTTGCACCGATAGAAAAAATGCTACAACATGCTGATACGGCCTTGTATCAAAGTAAACACTTGGGTCGAAATCAAACCACTGTCGCGAAAGGTTCCAACCCTACTTTCGATGATATTGATGCGGTTAGTTAACCGCATCAATACGAATACTATGAATAATCTCTTGTGGTAATAGAGGAGTTAAACCGTTACTCACATAGTCGTCAAATCCAGCTCGATAAAACTCCGACAACGGATGCCCTGATTGACCGCCAGGAATCGCCATAATCGCTTTATCTAAATGGCCTGGTTGTACTATAAAACGCTGTGAAGCGCCAAAGCTACGACCTTGGACTGCTGGCATGAAGGTATCGCCAAAGCCAGGAGCTGTAGGCATATTTAATAAGCTTTTAAGTGCCGGTATTTGCTTGGCAAACGGGTGCTCAATCACTAATTCGTTGACCTTACCCCATTGCCAACTGTGTGGATTATTACCGTACTGCTCTGTAAGTTTAGTAATAACGCGGTCAAAGGCTCCTACCATTTGCTGTTGCCAGTTTGCATAATCAGGGTTTAACCATGTTTGAGGCTGAGCTTCGATAAGTTGCCAAACGGCAGGCTCTAAATCTCGCTTAACTGGCTTTAAACTACTGTCGAGCTCTTTTAGCTTATTTTCTAATGGGCTAAATAAGCTATTAATCACTTCACTGCGGTAACGTTTTACTAAGGTGTAACCAATTGAGTCGCTACAAGCACACGCCTGCCAGTTATTTAGCTCTTTTAAATACAGCGCATATTTATCGCCTGCAGTGCTAAGCTGTTTAACCAGTAATTGATGCCATGGTGCTAAAAAGCGCGCCTCGTTATCATGCTGTAATGAATAAAAATCTTGCTCGGTAAATTGCTGCTTTTCAAATAAACGATCGCGAATTTGTGCTGATCTTGCCCCCATCGCGTATGCACCATTACCAAACCGCTCATCATCTTTAGCCGAAACAACCCGAGAATTACCAGTCCATAAACGACCGCTCTCAGGATTTTTTACAAAGGGACGATCCGTTTCATTCTCATGCCAAGCTGCAGAGTAAGCTTGTTCAGACACAGCCAGTTGATGAGGCACTTTACGTGCAGGCACTGCTCCCATATTTTTCCATGCAGCATTGCCTTTATCATCGACCACCATTAAGTTTTGTACCGGAATACCAACGTCTGCAGCAATAGCTAGCGCATCATCAACCGTTTTTGCACTTTCAAGCTTTAATAAGTCCATATCAACGGCATAATCATGATGAGCAACCCAACTTAAAGCATAGGGTTTGCCATTAATTTCTTTAACGGGACCATACTCACTCATGGTCAAAGCATAATTTTCAACCTTGCCATCATTAAGTAAAATGGGTTCATCTATTTGCCACGTTTTCTCTTTACTCTCAAGCGCTACCCAATCGGCGGTATCTAAATAACCATTGGTAAAACCCCACGCGATTTTATTATTTGTACCAACCACAATTGCCGGTGCCCCCGGCAATGATACACCGGTAATTTGCTGCATCTGACCATCAACAGGATAATTAAGTTGAGCGCGATACCAAATGATTGGCACCGCAAAAGAAAGGTGCATATCATCAGATAACATTGCAGCGCCCGTTTTAGTTAACTGCCCTGTAACGGCCCAATTATTACTCCCTAATTCTTTTCGGTCGAGAATATCGTTGATTACCCATGATGATTTGTTTAAAGCAGGGATCCCTGCACCGTATGCAGGTAACTGACTGTTATCAAGTGCAGCCTGATAAGGGCTTGGCTGGGTAATAAAGTCAACCATGTCTTTACCGTAAAGCTGCTCAATTTCTATCAGCGTTTTATCTCGTTCAAATGTTGCTGTTTGTAAGTCTAAGTACATACTAAAAATAACCAACAAACTGTCTTCGCTTTGCCAAGGTTGAGCACTCGAGCCTGTTAATATGTATTCAAAGCTATCAAAACCCAATTGCGCATAACCTTCGTTCACGCCATTAGCATAGGCTTTAAGTAGCGTCTTATCTGCAGCAGGTAGTTGCTCAACTAAAAACTGGCTACGCTGACGTAATTGATGAAAACGCATTTTTTTATCAAGCTCTAACGCAGCTTTACCAAACAGCTCACTTAATTCACCCGCCGCATTACGGCGCAATAAATCCATTTGAAAGAATCGGTCTTGGCCATGCGCAAAACCAAGCGCATAAGCAGCATCTAAGCGATTTTGAGCGCTAATAACAGCTTGCCCCAAAGCATCACGCTCAATCTTCACTGAGTGAGTAATTGCATTACTTTGTCCTCGACCATCAAGTGCTGGCAAACTTAGATTCAACACCCCATAGATGAGGCCTGTTGCCAATAGTCCGATGATGAGCGAAGCGACTAGTAACCATTTGATTATCTTAAACATGCTTGCTTCCCTTAGCTAAAGTAACACTATATTAACCTAAGTTTTGTGAAAAAATAGTGTCTTCATACAAAATAATGATCACTGAACTGAGAAAACGACCCACAGACAAATAACTTACATATCAAAGTCCCCATTGTTAATTACAAGGTAAATTGTCTATAGTAATTAAATAGTAAAAAAATCAATGCTTCTAATGCCATTAACGATCGACACTGATAATAAGAAATTACATAAATTAAAGTTAGCTTTTTGGCTATCTCTCGTGCTTGTTATCGTTATAGGTATCGTGATTGATCGGATAAATTATCACCGTGAAAAAGATGCTTTCCGTGCGCAAGAGCTAGCAAAAGTAAGTGCTTATCGGGCTGAATTAGAAGCGATCCTCGTCTCAAATATTCAACTTGTTCGCGGTCTCGCCGTAGCTATAACGGCGGAGCCAAATTTAGATCAAGCTCGTTACAGCCAAATAGCCTCTCCACTATTTGAAACCTCATCTGAACTAAGAAATATTGGTGCGGCTCCCAATATGGTTATTCGAATGACCTACCCCCTTGAAGGTAACGAAAAATCAATTGGGCTTAATTTTTTAGAAAATGCAGCACAACGCGCAGATGCGCTCAGAGCACGAGATGAAAACCAGATTGTTATGGCTGGCCCATTAGAGCTAGTACAAGGTGGACAGGCACTCATCGCACGTATGCCTGTATTTATTCCTCCAGAACAACAGTTTTGGGGATTATTATCTGTGGTACTTGATATCAATAAAATATATGTAAACTCTGGTTTAGTTTCGCTCAGTGAAAATTATGATGTTGCCCTGCAAGGGCGAAATGGTCTGGGCTCACAAGGAGATTTCTTTTACGGAAAAAGTGCAATTTTAAAAAATGATCCTCTCGATTTTATAATTCACTTCCCGGGTGGTAAGTGGCAAATGTACGCATCACCCAAAGCAGGTTGGCACCCCCCTGCTTCTGCCATTTGGCCACTACGGTTAGCCATTATTTTATTTTGTGTTTTATTTGCAGGTTGCTCATGGTTTTTTCTGAAAATGCTTGAGCGGCAATATAAGAGTGAGCGAATGCTAGAGACTATGAGTAGTCTTGCCAAAGTAGGGGCATGGTCGTTCAACCTAGAAACAAAATCTGTGTATTGGTCTGATATGACCAAACAAATTTTTAAATTTCCGCTGAGCAAGCAGCCCGAGTGGCCTCAAAATTATAGTTATTTTAAAGCCGGTGAAAGCCGCGATAAAATCCGCCAATTGAATGAGCGCGCTATAAAAAACGGCGAAAGCTTTGAAACTCAGGTACAAGTCGTCACAGCTGATGGGGATGAAATATGGGTGTTAGTTCACGCCGAAACCGAACATCGTAATGGCCGCTGCATAAAAGTATTCGGCTCACTGCAAAATATTGATGCCCGTAAACGAGTTGAAATTGAAAACAGGAAAGTAGCTTTACACAACGAGATTTTAGCGTCGCTCACTGTTAATGATGCTGTACTAACGGGTAATTTGAATTTATCAAAGCATGTCATTGTACAAGCGATTTGTCATGCTTTTGACGTTGACCGTGCCAGCATTTGGTTATTTAGTGACGACAGAGAGTCTCTCGATACCTTTGCTGTTCATGACGAGAATACACCACAAATACGAGAAGCAACCACACTAAAACAAATTGATTACCCTGATTACTTTGACGCCATTAATAACAATGCCGTTGTAAATGCTAGTGATGCCCCACACCATCCGTTTTTAAAAGAATTACGAACAACTTATTTTGAACGATTTAAAATATGCTCAATGCTCACGGTGATCATTCCCACCGGTAGTAAAACCATGGGGGTTGTGTGCGCAGAAAAATGCAAATCTCGCAGGCAATGGAGTAAAAACGAAGAAAGTTTTTTAATTGCCGTTGCAGCGCTAATTGGTAGTTTACACGCCAGCCAACGCCGTATAGAAACCGAGCAGCAACTAGTGCAAGCTAAAGAAGCAGCTGAACAAGCAGTAAAAGCAAAAAGTGAGTTCTTAGCAAGTATGAGCCATGAAATACGCACTCCAATGAATGGGGTGATTGGCATGCTCAATATCATTAAGCAATCTAAATTAGATAGCCAACAGAGTCATCATCTAGAGCTCGCACAATCTTCAGCCGAGTCGCTTTTGCATATCATTAACGACATCTTAGATTTCTCAAAAATTGAAGCTGGTAAACTAGATATCGAAAATGTTAGCTTTAATATTTCAAAACTGTTCGGCAACACCATCGAATCATTTGCAATTAAAGCCGAACAAAACAACACCAAACTTATCCTTGATACGACTGATATTTATCACGAATTTATTGTCAGCGATCCAAACAGGATCAGACAAATTATCAACAACCTTGTTAGTAATGCGGTTAAATTCACTAAAAATGGCAAAATAATTATTATTGCTAAGCTTGAGAAATTAGATGACGAGCACTTTTTAAACTGTTCCATCATTGATACCGGAGTCGGTATTAAGCCTGAAAAGCAAGCTACATTATTTGACTCATTTACCCAAGCAGATACCTCAACAACTCGCCAATATGGCGGTACAGGGCTTGGCTTAGCGATTGTTAAACAACTATGTAACCTAATGAAGGGCGATGTGAGTGTGGTCAGCTCATATGGAGAAGGCAGTACTTTTAATTTCTCTGTAAAAGTGAAAATAGATCATAAAAAGAAAGCCCTAGAACCCAGCCATATTATTGATAAAAAACATATATTCATTGCAGATAATTGTAAGTTGAGTAGCAATATAGCGAAAAAACAGCTGCAACTATGGGGGGCCAGCGTTGAAGTATTTACCGATATGACACGTTTATTGAGTCGCGCGGCTATGACGGAACATGTCGAATGTGACGCGATTTTCGTTGATTTCTTGTTTTATACCAACGCAACTAAAGAGCAACAACAAGTTTTTGTTAAACACTTTAATGCTGAACAGTGTAAACGTATTTTAATGGCACCAATGAGTTTGACCGAAGTGCAAAGCAAACAGGCCTTAAAAGCTGAGAGTATCATTTTTAAACCTTTGACCCAGTCAGATTTATTTAACTCACTTGCTAACGAAAAATACATTGAGCAACAACAAGTAAACAACGACACACTGATTACAAAAGTTGCCACTCAAGATGAAAATTCTGCTTCACAAGTGCTGCTAGTTGAAGATAATAAGGTTAATCAAATTGTTGCTGGATCGCTTTTAAAGCAGGTAGGTATCAGCTTCGACATAGCTGAAAATGGCCTTGAAGCAATTGCTAAGCTATCTCGTCGCGAGCAAATGCCTTACCAACTCGTGCTTATGGATTGCCAAATGCCAGAAATGGATGGCTACCAAGCAACTCGGGCAATTCGTGCAGGTGAAGCTGGTAAGGCACATCAAGATGTAACTATCATTGCGCTCACCGCTAATGCAATGCAAGGTGACAAAGAACGCTGTTTAAATGCGGGCATGAATGATTATGTTACCAAACCTTTGAAGTTTGATACGCTCAGTAAAAAACTAACCGTGTGGTTAAGCACTGAAGAATAGAGAGTAAAACAATGCAATTATCAATAAATCAACAACGCGTCATTGGCTGTTTGCTCGAAAAACAAAGTACAACACCTGAACATTATCCATTATCTTTAAATTCACTTACCAACGCTTGCAACCAAAAATCTAATCGAGATCCAGTACTGTCGTTATCTGAATCACAAGTACAAGATACCCTTGATGAACTCATTGCGCAGCGATTAGTAACCTTAGATGAAGGCCTTTCTGGGCGGGTTAATAAGTACGCGCACCGCTTTTGCAATACCGAGTTTGGCAGCTTGCAAT
The DNA here is from genome assembly GCF_024124645.1 of Pseudoalteromonas sp. Ps84H-4. Lineage (NCBI taxonomy): Bacteria > Pseudomonadati > Pseudomonadota > Gammaproteobacteria > Alteromonadales > Pseudoalteromonadaceae > Pseudoalteromonas > Pseudoalteromonas sp. Ps84H-4. The sequence goes on from NZ_JAMXSK010000022.1 coordinate 49,430, forward strand.
TTACCGAACAACAGCGTGCTATTATCTGTTTGCTACTATTACGCGGACCACAAACCCCCGGCGAACTTAGAACCCGAAGTAACCGCCTTGCTGAGTTTAGTAATGTTAATGAAGTGGAAGCAGCTTTAGCTGCATTAATCGAGAAAGAATATGTCACTCGCTTAGCCCGTGAGCCAGGAAAACGAGAAAGTCGTTATATGCACTTATTCGTAGATCCAGATAGTATCGAAGAGATGCTGAGTGAGCCTGAAGCAATTAACAGTAGCGAAGTTCAACAATTAAGAGCTGAAATAGACGAACTTAAGCAACAAATTAACGAAATAAAAGCGCATTTAGGTCTTTAATAATAACCTGACCCGTAACATAATGTAGTTACCCCATTCGTCTTGGGGCTTCCACGCTGACAACCAAAAGTAAAAAAGGAGCTCTACCATGCGTGCCGACATTCTGGCAGAAATGAAAGTCCAACCCACTATTGATGTAAAAGCGGAAATCACTCGTCGCGTCAACTTTCTAAAAAGCCGTCTCATTGCTGCGCACTCACGCTCGCTTGTATTAGGGATCAGTGGCGGTGTTGATTCATCAACCTGTGGTCGTTTATGTCAATTAGCTGTAGATGAATTAAACCAAGAACATAACACCAACGATTATCAGTTCATTGCTGTACGTTTACCTTACGGTGTACAAGCAGATGAAGACGAAGCACAACTCGCGGTTGACTTTATCAAGCCATCAAAGCGCATGACGGTTAATATCAAAGCAGCTGTAGATGGTATGCATGAACAAGCCATGGCCGCGGTAGTCGGTGCAAGTGCTGAGCTTCCTGAACAAGCTAAAATAGATTTCATTAAGGGTAATGTTAAAGCACGCCAGCGCATGGTCGCACAATATGAAATTGCAGGCTTCTGCCAAGGATTAGTTGTTGGCACCGACCATAGCGCTGAAAATATTACCGGCTTTTACACAAAATTTGGTGATGGAGCATGTGATCTTGCTCCTCTATTTGGTTTATCTAAGCGCCAAGTTCGTGCTCTTGCAGAGCATCTAGGCGCACCAGCAGTGCTAGTGCATAAAGCTCCTACCGCTGATTTAGAATGTGACCGCCCAGGCTTAACCGATGAAGAAGCGCTCGGCCTAACTTATGATCAAATTGACGATTTCTTAGAAGGCAAAGAAGTCTCAGCAGAAGTTGAAGAGAAGCTAACTGCGATTTATCTTCGCACTCAACATAAACGTCAAGCTATTCCAACCGTTTACGACGCGCTGTAAGCAACAATATTATTTGCTGCATTATTTTCTAGCTGTAGGCAATTAACACTGTTTAATTGCCTACAGCTAACTCTTCCCTGATACCTAAAACTTCCTTTAGTCCAGCATTGAAAGCTGCGAGATAATGATTTTTGGGTTTGCTTAAGACATGCTTTTCTTATCAAAACCAAGCTAACTGCAATAACTCCATTACTAAAAATGATCTGGGTTATCTTCATTTGCGTAGAAAGTTTAGCAACATCATTGCAGTAAAGATGAAATAGTTCTGTAATTTGGTTTATAGTTGATAGTGTTAAACACATTACTCATTACATTAAAAATCTAAGGTTTTATATTAGTTTATGTCATCGCCCATATTAATTACTGGCGCAGGCCAACGAATTGGACTCGCTTTGGCCGAGCACTTTTTAGCGCAAGGGCAAGAAATCATTGTTACCTACCGTACGCGTCATCAAGCCATTGATGTACTAGCTGGACAAGGGGCTACATGTATTCATGCTGACTTTAATAGTGATGAAGCGATAGCCAACTTCATAGAACAATTAAAATCGCATACCAATCAACTTCAAGCCATTATTCATAATGCTTCTAGTTGGGACTGCGAAGCAAGTAACCATGATTATGCAGCGCTTTTCGATAATATGATGCGAATTCATGCAAAAGCGCCCTACCTAATAAATTTAGCAGTGAGCGATTTACTGCTACACCATTACGAAAATACAGGACACCCTGCCGATATTATTCATCTCACCGATTATGTCGTTGAAAAAGGTAGTCCAAAACACCTTGCTTATGCTGCAAGCAAAGCTGCACTTGATAACTTAACAAAATCATTCGCGGCTAAGTTTGCCCCTGCAATCAAGGTCAATGCAATTGCGCCGTCATTAATCATTTTCAACGAAGATGATAGCGACGAATACAAAGCAAAAACATTACAAAAATCACTGATGGGCATTGAGCCTGGTTGCGCTGAAATTATTCACAGCGTAGAGCTATTACTACACAGCCATTACATTACCGGGCGTTCGATGCCTGTCGATGGTGGCAGACATTTAAAATAACGAATTACTGAGAATCCTATGCACGATGATTTAAAAAAGAGTTACCACGAAATTATTAGCGCCGTGGGTGAAGATCCACAACGAGAAGGGTTACTCGACACGCCTAAGCGCGCCGCTAAAGCAATGGAGTATCTGACAAAAGGTTATCGCCAAACGTTAGGCGAGATCACTAACAATGCGGTATTTACATCAGACGCCGATGACATGGTACTGGTTCAAGATATTGAACTTTACTCTATGTGTGAGCATCATTTGCTGCCATTCGTTGGTCGCTGTCATATTGCCTATATCCCAAATGGCAAAGTTCTTGGTTTATCTAAATTTGCGCGTATTGTTGATATGTACGCACGCCGTTTTCAAATTCAAGAGCAATTAACCCATCAAATCGCTAAAGCGGTTGAAGAAGTAACCGGAGCAAAAGGCGTGGGTGTAATTGTTGAAGCAAAACATATGTGTATGATGATGCGCGGCGTTGAAAAGCAAAACTCAAGCATGCGTACATCGGTCATGCTAGGCAACTTCAGAGCAGATCCAAAAACCCGTAACGAGTTCTTACAACTAGTTAGAGGGTAATGATGGCTAACGCAATTATTAATGTCACTAACCTCAGGCTACGAACCTTCATTGGTTTTAACCCTGAGGAACGCGAGAAAAAGCAAGATGTAGTGATTAATTTAGAAATTCACTACCCTGCTGATCAAGCTTGTGAGACTGACGCAGTCGATAAAGCGCTAAACTACAAGACTATTACTAAAGAAGTGATCAGCCTTGTCGAAGAAGGCCACTTTTTACTGTTAGAAAAATTGGTTGCTGAAATTTTAGCGATTTGCCACCAGCATCAAAGTGTTCACTATGCCAAAGTGCGTGTCGATAAACCTCATGCGCTGCGCTTTGCTGATTCAGTATCACTGACTCTTGATTGGCAAAAAAGTTAGAATAACTTTTCTAGTCCTACCGCAAAGGCAAGCACAGCTAAATAACGTGCGCCTTTGCCTAGGGCGACTAATGCGACGAATACAGAAAATTTTACCCGAAAAATTCCTCCAACCACAGTAAGTGGATCGCCAATAATGGGCAACCAAGCAAATAGCAAACTGTAAATACCGTATTTATTAAATTGCTGTTCGGCTTTGTCTATCGAGTTTTGTGAAACGGGAAACCATTTACGGTCTTTAAAACGCATCACTTGTGTGCCTAGCCAATAATTAACGCAACTACCTAAGACATTACCTAAGGTCGCACTTAACCACAATAACCAGAGTAAATAGTCGCCACTGGCAATCATGGCGGTCATAACTAACTCAGAGGAGCTCGGTAATAAGGTTGCGGAAATAAACGCGCTGAGGAATAAGGAGAAATAGGCCATATATACCACAAAATAAGCTCAGCAAATGGCTGAGCCCTCATTATATGGCAATCAGTTTATTTTATAAATTCAATCGTCAATGGGTAATTAACTTCTTTTCCATCACTGGCTTTAATTGCCGAGACAATAACCATAATCAGAGAAAACAGTGCAACGATTGGTAATAAAATGACACCAACAACAACAAACACTAGTAAGAAGCTAACAATGTAAGCAATCATCATGGTGAGTTGAAAGTTCAATGACTTGCGGCCATGCTCAGCAACAAGCGGCATTTCTTCCTTTTTCACAAGCCAAATAATAAGCGGACCAATAACCGAGCCAAATGGGAAAAGTAATCCCGCTAATGCACTTAAATGACAAAACATCGCCCAATTACGTTGCTCTTTATCGGCCACAATTATTTCAACTTTTTGATTATCATCCATTTTAAATTCCTTGTTATGGTCTGTTTATGTTTCTACTATAAACCTTTAGGCTACTTTACCATAGATAATTTGCTTAGATTTAAAACAAAAACGTGCACAAAAGACAAACAAAAGGCTTTTGAGAAGATTTTTTTGGTTGTGATAAAAATGTGATAACTTTGTGAAAGTTTTTGGATATTGCTGTTCGATACTGATTTTGAATCATCAAAAACAGGAATCGATCATGAAAGCTTTACCTTTAACTTTGTTTGCTGCATGTGCAGTCACTAGCCTTACAAGCCAAGCTGCTGAGCTTGATATAAAACTAACTAACCTTACGCAAGGCTTACACTTTACTCCTATCTTAATTACTGCTCACACTAACGATAGCCAAATGTTTAACGTAGCTACACCTGCTTCAATGGCTCTTCAAGCGATGGCTGAAGGCGGTAACATAGAACCATTAATGAATGAAGCAGCTGCAGCAAATAACGATATGGTTGCTAATCCAGCCGAAGGCTTATTAGCGCCAACCAGCTCTACAATGGCTTCGCTTACCACCAGTGAAGGTAACAACTACTTGTCGTTAACAGCTATGTTACTGCCTACCAATGATGGCTTTGTTGGTTTAGACAGTTGGATGATCCCATCAGAAGCAGGGACTTACACCCTGTATTTAAACGCTTATGATGCAGGCACCGAAGCAAATGACGAACGAGTTGTCGATGGCTCTGGTGCTATGGGAATGCCTGGCATTCCGGCTGCGCCGGGCGGTAATGCCGGTATGAATGCAAGCGGTGTAACTAGTAGCGAAAGCAATATGATGGTTCATATTCACCCTGGGAACTTAGGTGACGATGATCCTGAAGGTGGAATGAGTGACCTTAATAATACCGTTCACAGATGGCTTAACCCTGTTGCTATGTTAACTATCACAGTGAAATAGGAGGTTATTATGCGCTTTTCAAAAAGCTTACTCATCATTGCACTCGCAGGAAGCCTAACAGCTTGCGGTGGCTCTGATAAAAAGACTGTTGATATGACAGACAGTGTGGATGAGATGACTAACCAAATGGGAGAAATGGCAGAAAGCCATCAATTTACCGTGCAAGTGACTAATCTCACTGCCGCTCAACCTTTCTCACCTGTTGCCGTGATTGCCCATACCGATGGCATGCTATGGCAAATTGGCGAACCAGCTTCTAGTGCTCTTGAATTAATGGCCGAAGGCGGCGACAACAGCGAGCTTTTAGCCAGTGAATACACTTTGCAATCCGCTTCTGCAGAAAGCCCACTACCACCGGGTCAACAGGTTACTATGGTACTAACAACCGGGGAGCTTGATTCATTAAAAATCAGTGTTGCAACTATGTTAGTGAATACAAATGATGCGTTTACCGGTCTTAATGCTATAGACGTGTCTTCGTTAGCGGTTAATGAGTCACTGTCTCGTACTAGTTTTTCCTATGATGCTGGCACTGAAGCCAACTCTGAAGCTGCTGGCACTATTCCTGGTCCGGCTGATTCAGGTGAAGGTTTTAACGAAATGCGAGACGACATTAATCGTGTAGCAATGCACCCGGGAGTTGTAACTCAAGATGATGGTTTAGCAAGCTCAGTGCTTACAAGCCAATACAAGTTTGATAACCCCGTTGCTCAAATAGTCATAACGCGGACGCAATAACAATCGCACTCCTTACGCTAAGGTCATAAGGATGTGCCTTAGCTACTTGGATTAAACGATGCGCCCTGAAAAATTACTCATAGTTGAAGACGATAAAACCATTCGCCAACTCATCACCACCCAGTTGACTAGCTTAAACCTGCACATTGACGAAACAGCAAGTGCTGAGGCAGCGATAAAAAAGCTGGCTAATCAAAGTTATGGGTTGGTGTTGCTAGATATCAATCTACCGCAAATGGATGGCCTTAGCTTATGTCGAAAAATTAAAGAGCACTATCCGCAAACAGCTGTCATCTTATTGACTGCACTAAGTAGCGACATGGATCGGGTAATTGGTTTAGAGATGGGTGCAGATGATTATATTTGCAAACCTTTCTTTGCAAGAGAGTTACAGGCAAGGATCAAAACACAACTGCGCCATAGAGCACAATTGCTCATCGCACAATCAACTAATGAACAAGCGCATAATGCAGAATCCATTCAACTTGGGGATCTACATATCGAGTTTTCAAGTCATCAGGCTTTTTTAGCTAATCAAGCAATCAATCTTACTGCCACCGAATTTGATTTGCTGGTGTATTTTGCTAAACACCCAAATCATGTATTTAGTCGCCAGCAATTACTTGATCACGTTTGGGGGTATCAACACTGTGGCTATGAACATACAGTCAATTCACATATAAATCGTCTGCGTAGTAAGTTTGAGCAGTATCACGCTAGCAACTTTATTGAAACGGTATGGGGGGTTGGCTACAAACTAAACCCATCGCAACTGAGCACACACTAATGAAAACAATGACACTCTATCAAAAGCTCGCATGGTCGCTTGTACTTATTTTTAGCCTACTATGTGCCCTAGTATTTAGTTGGAGCAAGCATCTTGAGCAAACTTCGCAGCACCATGCACAGCAAAACTTACACTTACAGCTGGCTGAGCATCTCGTTCATGACAATCCCTTAATAAAACAAGGTGTGTATGATTATGAAGCCTTAGAGAATTTATTTCATACCCTGATGATATTAGGCCCCAACTTTGAATTTTATTTTGTAGACCCTCGCGGAGAATTACTTACATACTCTGCAAAACCGGGCCAAGTTATTAAAAAACAGATCAACCTTACTCCCATTAAAAAGCTCATTAACGACCCCACTGCCACACCTATTTATGGTGACGATCCACGTAGCCATGACGCAAAAAAGATTTTCTCTGCCGCCCCGGTGTTTAATCAACAACAACTGCAAGGCTATTTATACGTTATTATTGGTGGTCAAGCATTTGATACAACCTTAAACAATATCAAAGAAAATGATGCACTGTGGCTAGGTGCGGCTTGGTTTATAACAGCTATGCTCGCGCTTTTTATAGCCATGCTAATATTATTTAGGTTCTTTACATTACCGCTAAAACAACTCAACAAAGAAATTTGTCAGATTGAAGCGGCCAATTACAGCCTAACAAAGATGTCGCTCAGACCAAGTTACACGGGTAACAATGAAATTGGTAATTTAAGCAAAGGCGTACATGCAATGTTGTCGCGCATCGATGAGCAATTTCAATCCCTACAGCATGCAGATAAGCAGCGTCGCGAATTACTAACCCACCTCTCTCATGACTTAAGAACACCGCTGTCGTCATTACATGGTTTTATCGAAGTAATTAATAAGCCTAACAGCCATTTAAGTGAGCAAGAGCAGCAACATTATCTAAATTTAGCGATGGATAATTGCCAACAGTTAAAACAACTCATTGAGCAAATATTTGAATTAGCTAACTTAGAGTGCGGGCAAGTAAAAATAAATGCCGAAACATTTAATTTGGGCGAGTTAATTTATGACTGTGTGGCAAAACTGGAATTAACCGCTCGCTCTGCCGGCATTAAACTTAAGGTTATCCCTGAGATATGCGATTTCACAGTAACTGCTGACATTGCCAAGTTAGAACGAGTGCTAACGAACTTAATCGAAAATGCTATTCGCCATACCCCAGATGGCGGAGTGATTTCAGTTAGCGTTTCTGAGCAAGCTAACGAACTATTTGTAGCGGTATCAGACACTGGTGTTGGCATTCATGCCGACGAGCTCACTGCGATTTTTGAACCACATTATCAGGCTCGCAATAGTATAAAACGCGGCTCTACCGGATTAGGGTTAGCTATATGTAAACAACTACTTATGCTAATGAATAGTAAAATCGAAGTACAAAGTACTGTTGGAAAAGGCAGTGAATTTCGCTTTAATTTAACCATGCAGGCATCCGCTTAATCACGGATGCCTGATGGGTGATTATTTTTCTATACCCGCTAAATCTAACATAAAGGCATAATATAACGCGGTATCTTGCAAGCTTTTAAAGCGCCCAGATGCACCACCATGCCCTGCTTCCATGTCGGTTTTGAACAGTAATAGGTTATCATCAGTTTTATATTCACGTAGCTTAGCCACCCACTTTGCCGGTTCAAAATATTGCACCTGTGAATCATGCAATCCGGTAGTGACTAACATGTTTGGATATGCCTGCTTTTTAACTTGGTCGTATGGTGAATATGACAACATATAATCGTAATAGACTTTATCGTTCGGATTACCCCACTCGTCATACTCATTCGTTGTTAATGGTAAGCTGGCATCAAGCATGGTCGTCACTACATCGACAAAAGGCACTGCTGCAATAACGCCTTTATAAAGCTCAGGTGCTTGATTGACAACAGCCCCCATTAGCAAGCCACCAGCACTGCCACCCATGGCAAAAATATTATCTTTATCACCATATTTTTGAGCAGCTAAAGACTTAGTCACATCAACAAAGTCATTAAAGGTGTTTTGTTTATGCAGCAACTTGCCATCTTCATACCAAGGACGGCCTAACATTTGCGAGCCACGGATATGCGCAATTGCAAATACAAAACCGCGATCAAGAAGGCTTAAACGCGAGCTTGAAAAGCTCGGATCCATGGTTGCACCGTACGACCCATAGCCATATTGCATAAGTGGATTAGAGCCATCTTTTTTAAACTTGTCTTTACGATAAACAAGGCTAACGGGTACATCAACACCATCTCGGGTCGTTACGTAAACACGCTCAGAGGCATAGTTTTCTGGGTTAAAGTCACCTAACACTTTGCGCTGCTTAAGTAGCGTTTTTTCACCATTTTCAAGGTTGATATCGTAGCTGCTACCTGGGGTCGTCATGCTTGAATAGTAAACACGTAAGTTAGGGTTATCTAACTCACTATTACCATAGCTAAAAACCATGTAAGTTAGGTCATTAAACGCAACAACTTGCTCTTGTTGGTTACGAAGGTCGCGAATAGTGATACGGGTTTGACCCTTTTCACGCTCTTCGTAAACCAAATGATTATTGAATAACTCAATATCTTCAAGTTTCACATCATCACGACCAACAATAAGCGTTTGCCAATTTGCTTTATCATGCGCTTTATCGCGGTGAACTTTCATCAGTTGGAAGTTAACTGCATTTAAATTGGTAACAATATAATACCAATCACCCAATTTTTTGATGTCGTATTCAAGCCCTGCTTCGCGTTCAATAAAACGTTTTGGCATTGCTTTTACATCATTGGCATCAATAACCGAGACGCCCGACGCACTGGTACTGCCATGACTAATATAGATTTCTTGTTGATCTTTGCTTTTCGAAATACCTGTGTAGTAACTGGTATTTTTTTCTTCATACACTAGCTCATCGTCGGCTTGAGATGTTCCTAGTGTATGGCGATAAACTTGGTAGCCTAACAGTGTCTGTAGGTCTTTTTTAATGTAGTAAAAGGTTTTGTTGTCATTCGCCCAAACAACTTCACCTTCAGTGCCTTCAAGGCTCTCTGACAACATTTTACCTGTGCTTAAATCTTTTACTTTAATTGTATAAATACGACGACTCACCGTATCTTCACCGTAAGCAAGCAAATTGCCATTTGGGCTCACTGCCAAACCTGTTACAGCAAAATAATCATGATCTTTAGCGAGGTCATTTACGTTCAAGATAACCTGCTTATTCTCACCCTGGCTATCTTTGCTGCGCACATAAACCGGGTATTCGTCATCACCGCGCGTTTGTGAAAAATAGTAATAATCACCTTTTTTGGTTGGCACTGTATCGTCATCTTTCTCAATACGTCCTTTAAGCTCTTCGAACAAGGTGTTTTGCAATGGCAGAGTGTGTGCGAGCATACTTTCTACATACTCATTTTCAGCATTTAAGTGGGCAATGACGGCTTCATCTTTACGCTCATCATCTCGCATCCAATAATAGTTATCGATACGAGTATCACCATGGATGGTCATTTCATAGGGTATTTTTTTGGCGACGGGAGCAGATATCTGAACTTGCTCTGTAATAATTGCTTGTTCTTTATTATCTGGAACTTTATTACACGCTGATAGAACAGCTAAAGAGAGTGCCGCAAGGCAAAGTGAATGGCCAACTTTCATAGGGATCCTAATTAATTTTTATTATTAAGTCCCTAATATAAGTAATTAACCGTGAATTTATAAGTAGCCTTTGTGAAGCAATGTAAAAAGGGAGCCGAAGCTCCCTTTATTAGTTACTTATCAAGCAATTACTTTTGCTTACGACGACGCATAAATGCGAACGGCGCAGCAAGTAATGTTAACCATGCTAGCGAACCTGACGATTTTTTCTTCTTAGGTTCTTCAGCTACAACGTCTTCGCTTGGGTCTTGAGTTACTGCAATAGTAATCGTCACCGCTTCAGACATATTGCCTGCAGAGTCAACTGCTGTCACTGATACTTCGATAGAGGTTGTTTGCTCATAATCGATTGCACCCGCAACCATTAACTCACCTGTATCGCTGATGCTGATGCTATCACTGCCTGTCACTTCATAAGTAGCGATAGGAGTCAGATCTGCATCTGGGTCAGTCGCAGTCACAGTGCCAATTACAGTACCTTCTGCTGCGTTTTCTTGAACCGTGAACTCACCAAGATCAGCATCGATTACTGGGTTAACTTCTTCTGGCTCGTCAGCAACGTTCATAACTTCAACAGTCACCATCGCAGGTTCAGAGATATTGCCTGCAGAATCTGCAGCAACAACTTCAAGCTCAATAGACGTAAGGCCTGCATCGTAATCTAGCATCTCTGCATTCATTACCACAACTTCTCCAGCCGCGTTTACAGAAACCGCTGTAGAAGAAGAGCTCAGTACGATGTACTCAGAAATTGGATTTGCAAGTTCAGCACCGTAAGTCGCTTCAAGCATACCGATAACAGTACCTTCTGCGCTATTTTCATCAACGCTGAACGAAGCATCGGCAAGCTCAGGCGCTGTATTAGCATCTGCACTCGGTGTTGCTGCGTATGCTTTAGAACCAGAATCAGATAGGATCATGAAGTCTGCACCAGCATTCAATAATGTTGCTGAAGCGCCTGGTTCAATTGAACTTACAGCCTCACCAGATTCATCAACAAGCGCTGCATAGACATCATTTGATGCATCAGTGAATGTATATGTGCCCATTGCAACATCGCCTTCGCCTGATGCAATTGGAGTCCAAGTTTCTTCTTCTGTACGGAAACGTACATTTGCAGTTGCTTTACCAATATCATCAGCCGTTAGACCAAATGCACCTAAACAACTTTGCATCGTTAGATGGTTATTACCAATAATTTGGTAAATGTTATTAAGATTACCTGAAGAGCTACCGTAGCCATGAGTGAAGGTAATAGCAGTGCCTGGCTCAACATCGTAGAACCATTCTAACTTGCCATTTTGTACTGTAACGTCGTACGTGCCATCCTGATCAAGGTCGAAGTCGGCCATGAAGCCACCCACATAAGAGTGAGTGATACCATCATTTAGTACCATAGTTGTTAATGTTACATAACCGCTATCACAGACCTCTGCTGGTACTGCAAATGTTTCAATCGATGCGCCAACTAAGTCTAAACGTTGATCTTCATCGACTTCATCAGTCGCTACCGTTGGTGCAAACACAGGCTCTAAAGCAACAGCGCCAGTATTTGTCAGTTGGTGAGCAACACCATCATCAGTCATGACTGGCATAAAGCTCATTGCTGCATTCGCTTTTGGCAATACGTGGTAAACAAGGTGGAATGCTTTCTCGTCACCATCTGAGAATATTAACGCACCGTCTAACTCAAGGTTCGTTAAATCCGTCGTTGAGTCTTGAGAACCAATGTTGTCATCAGTCAAAGTCCACTCAGGTAATGTTGTCGGGTCGATTGTCGCAGTGACATCAAATGACAGCATTTGACCAGCTGGAACTGTGATTGTTTCTGGGTAATCAAGTGAGAATGAACCACGTTCTATATCGTCTTGATAACGCTGTTCAAGTGAAAGCGTATAAACCTTTGCTTCATTTGAGAAGTTTTTAACGTGAACAGTTTTAGTTAGTTCTACTGTTTCTGATGCATTTACTAAACCAAACGAAAGCGCAGCTTGTTTAGTATCTGCAGCCCACGCAGCAACTGGTAAGTTAGCCGCTTTATTTACGTCAACTAAACCTGCCCCGATATAACTAATTGGCGCAAGCTCAGCATCAGGGTTAATCGCTAATGGCTCCATTGTGACATTGAGGTTAGCGGTATTCATTAGCGTAGCTTTTAACTCAAGTGCATTACGTTCAGGCAGTGCTTCTTTTAATAAGCTCACCGCACCAGCCGTGATTGGACCTGAGAATGAAGTACCTGTTGCGCCAGTAAGACCATCACCTAAACCTGGGTGAGCAGTCATGATGTTTACACCTGGTGCTGTAATTTCAGGTTTTAACAGACCACCCATTGAAGGACCACGCGATGTGAAATCAGCAATAGCGCCAGAAAGAACTAAACGTTCAACTGTTAGGTTAAATGTACCGCCTGCTTTAAGTGCTGTACCTGCGGCAAATGTTACGCCGACAGAAGGGATAGTTACACTTGGATCAGAACCACCCATAGGAGCTGGCGTACCATCATCGTTATTGTTTGCAATAATAACAAACTCTGCACCTTTAGCTTGTGCTGCTAATACTTTAACTGTAAATGCACATGCACCACGGTCTATGATAACTCCTTTACCAGTAAAATCTACGTCATCAGCAAACGCTTCACATGCTGTTTGGTTCGCATCTGGGTAAACAAGTTCAATATCGTCATTTGAGAAACTAAACGCAGTTTGAGGACCAAAACTTGCTGGCTGCACAATTGCTTCTTCGCCATTAACTGTACCACTACCAATTGACTCAGCACCTGTAGGGTGAGTCATTGCCCCAACAGAAAGAGCATGCTCAGTGGTACTTGGGCCACCAACGATAAATGGATATGCGCCATCATTACCTGCAGAGATAACCACGTTGGTACCTAGTTTAACTGCTTGGTTGATGAATAAGCCTACAGCATCATTTGCAATATCACCGTAATCACCACCTAAAGACATGTTGATTACGTCAACACGGTCACTGATATCACCATTACCATCTGGGTCCATTGCACTTTCAAGCGCTAATAATTGCGCAAGACCAGGACAACCACTATTACATACAGAGTAAACGAATAAATCTACGTTTGGTGCGATACCGTTAACCGAGTGAGAAACGTGTGTACCATGATTTGTATCTACATCAATTGGATCACTATCATTATTGATGTAGTCATAACCGCCTAAAACTTTACCTTGTGGCCAATCAACTGATGCAGGATCAGCAATCGCAGCAGCATATGCTTCATCAGTACCTTCACCACCGAATGCTTTGTGTGTGTAGTCGATACCTGTATCAAGTACCGCAACGCGAACACCTTCACCTGTTGCTAAACCATTCGCGACAAGAGGTGTTGCCTCAATATAATCGGCACTGTCTGCAACATGCAATTCATAATCATAAACAGGGTAGATACCCTCAACTTGCGCGTTAGAGAGAAGCCTTGCAACGTCCTGCTTATTACCATTGACTACGATTGAGCTGACAAGTGTTGATGTTTTCGCAACAACTTGCAGCGGTAAATCCATGCTGCTAATCGCTTGCTCTACACTTACTTGTGCCGCTTGTGCTTGTGACTGAATACTCGCAATATCTGCACCACGTGATGTTGCATTTACTGTTGCTGGTGCATTTAACTTAACTAACCAACTTGTTGCTTCGCTGCGAACTTTTTGCTCTTTTTTAGTAACAGCACTTGATTTAATTAACTTTTTGCCTGCTAGATTGTATTTTGAAAAGTCATTGGCTTGTGCACTAGCGCACATTGCACTTGTTACAGCCAAAGCAACTGCTGTTCTTTTTATTAGATTTTTAGACATGGGTTCCCCTGGGATATGTTATTTTATCGTCCTAAATAGTGATTGAAACAAAGTTTCATCACCAATATAAAGCGTAAACACACTCAAGAACAACATTTCAGTTACATTATAGTTACAGTAAATTTATTAGATGCGAGAAAAAAACTGGCAAGACTCTGTTTTAAAAGCGTTTAATAAAAAAGCATGGGTTGTAAATATTTGTAAATGAATCAAATGCAAAAAGGTAAACATAATGAACTCAGAGGTCATTAATATTCTTACTATGGCTAAGGTGATTCAAACAGCCGTAGCCCCGGTATTCTTAATTACGGGTATTGCTGCCACATTAGGTGTGTTATCTAACCGTCTAGCCCGCATTACCGACCGTGCAAGGCAGCTTGAGCGTAAGTTAAAGGTCAGTACTGATGAAGACTTTAATAAGTCTCTAACGACTGAATTAAGAGCGTTATTAAAGCGCTCGCGCTGTATCCATATTGCATTTAGTGCAAGTGTGCTTAGTGCTTTATTAGTGTGCGCTGTGGTTATGTGTTTATTTCTATCACATATCCAATCTATTAACCTAAGCGTGACAATTGCCAGTTGCTTTGTGGCCGCTATGGCCCTGTTGATCTGTGGTTTTTTATCTTTACTAGGCGAGGTTTTCTTAGCAACCAGAAGTATGCGCCGCGGGATGATATTCGCCGATATTGATATAAATGATTAATTAAGGTTAAGCGCAATACACTTGAATATTATATTGAGCTAAGATACAACTCAGTTAGTTTACTTTTATGACATCTTAAGGGGCAAAAGGAATGAAATTAAAACAATTAGTATTAGGTGCAATGCTATCTACAATGGCACTAGGCGCATCAGCAAATTCTGTATTTGAAGAACCAAGTGATGCAATCGAGTATCGTCAGGCAGCATTTTCAATGATCCGCGTACAAATTGGTGACATGGGCGATATGCTAAAAGGAAAAGTACCTTTTGATGCTGAACGCTTTCAAAAGCGTGCCAACAATGCAGCTGCACTATCAAAAATGCCTTGGGAAGCTTTTGTAGCGGGTTCTGATAAAGGCGATACATCTGCACTTGCTGCTGTATGGAGCGATAACGAAACCTTTATGAAAAAAGCAGTTGCTTTCCAACAATATGCTGATGAACTAGCAGTTGCAGCACAGAGTGGCGATGAAAAAGTAATTGGTAAAGCATTTGGCGCATGGGCTAAAGGCTGTAAAGATTGCCATAAGTCTTTCAAAGACTAGTCTAGTAATTATGTAAACTAAAAAGGCGCTGATAAGCGCCTTTTTAGTATCTTGAGAAGTCTACCCAAGCAAATAACTGAGCGGCTCTGCACCCCAAGTTGTAAATAGCACCACTAAGCACACAGCAAAAATAATAAAAGCGAGCATAGGTGATTTGGTGACAGGCTCAGTGACTGAAACCTGGTCGCTACTGCCCGTCAGCATAGGTTTGACTAAATTCTTTCCCTTAATGCGGTAAATCACAATTGCCAATACATGCAACACAATGGCATACAACAAAATATCAAAGTTCAAATGATGCAACCAACCCGCAAATTCTACGGTATCTGATGATACATGTGCGACTAGCGGGCCGTCTGTTAAGATATCGTCGCTGGTCATAAGTCCCGAGGTTAACTGCACAAGTATTAAAACAAAAAATGCAATCACCATATAACTGCCCGCCGCACCATGACCTGCCTTATGCTCATTGCTTGTAAATGACTTAATTGCAGCAACAGGTGAGTGAATAAGTGCAGAGAGCTTTGCTGTTTTGCTACCAATAAGCCCCCAAACAAGACGTGTAATAATCAGCGCCAAGGTGAAGTAGCCTGCTGCAAAATGCAGCTCTAACATACCCTCTTCAGCACTAAAATAGAGTGTTGCGATGGCTGCAACTAACAACCAATGGAAGCTTCTTATAAAGCCATCCCATACTTTAACTTTCGACATTGTAATTTTCCCTTTAAAAGACGCAAATGATGAATTTCAGCAACGGGTTCGGCTATACATTATTACAAACTTCAGTTATTTTGACACACCTCTATTTCAGCTGTTTTGATCTGAGCCACAACAACAAACATGAGCGATAAAATGCATAAATCAACAATAAGAGCATTACTAAAAGGGTTTTTCGACATGCTCCCCTTGTGCCTTGCAGTGTTACCTTGGGGCATTTTATGTGGCTCGTTAGCCGTCCAAAATGGCTTTAGTGCTTTAGAAACACAAGCGATGTCATTGTTGGTATTTGCAGGCTCTGCGCAGCTAGTCGCAATTGAATTAATGGCCGGCAATACCCCTTTGCTTACTATATTGTTTACCACACTCATTATTAGCTCGCGGCACTTTCTATATGGTTTAGCTATTCGCCACAAAGTCATTGATCAACCTTTTCGTTGGCGCCTTCCTGTTAGCTTTGTACTCACAGATGAGTTATTTGCGTTTTCGCACCATCGCAAAGCCTACCGAACAAAAGTGCGCCTTATTTACGCGCTCAGTGCAGGGTTTAGTTTTTACATTGCGTGGAATATATGGACTTTGCTTGGCATAGTCGCGGGTAGCTTACTGCCTGACTTAACAGACCTTGGGCTTGATTTTGCCATTGCTGCCACATTTATTGCCTTAGTTATTCCAGGTGTAAAGAACCTTGCTACGTTGGCTACTGTGCTCACCGCAGGCGTTGTCGCTACGCTTTTAAAAAGCCAAGGCTTTCAGCTATGGTTAGTGACTGCAGCGCTAATAGCCATGACAGTAGGTTATTTAATTAGTCGCTGGCAAGCAAAAGAGGAGCATACACTATGATGACCACCATTTTATTGATGGCGTGTATTACCTTTTTCACACGTTACTTATTTTTACACCGCGCATTACCGTTTAAAGTCGGCCCGAAAATGCAGCAATTTTTAAGTTTTAGCGCCCCTGCGGTACTTACCGCAATTTGGGTACCCATCGTCTTTATAAATGAGGGAGAGATTAACTTAGATTGGCAAAACCCTTATTTAAGTGCGGCTGTATTAGCCATTATTGTCGCATATAAAACACATAACATTTATTACACCACGCTAGCAGGCATGGGGCTATTTATCATTTTAAGTTAATCTTTTTTGTCGCTAAATTTGTACTTTGGCCTTTCAGAGCAACATACTTTGAGTTTAAAAAACTGACATCAACTCTAACACTGCTCACAGTTGGCTATAAGGTATAAAGTGTGATTAAAATTTATACTTTTATACCTCTCTAAAGCGGGTTAGAATTAATTCAACAATAATAATAAGTGATACCTATGAGTGAATTTTATCAACTGAGTGCCACCAGCCTTCAAGGTCAAACTATTGATTTTAAAGACTTTGAAAATAAAGTCGTTCTAATTGTAAATACGGCGAGTAAATGTGGCTTTACCCCTCAGTATGAAGGCTTGCAAGCACTCCACGAAAAATACCATGATCAAGGTCTCGTCATTATCGGCTTTCCATGTAATCAGTTTGGTAAGCAAGAACCGGGAGATGCTAAAGAAATAAAAGAAGGCTGCCTAATTAACTATGGCGTTAGCTTTTTAATGATGAGCAAGGTCGATGTAAATGGCGAACATGCCCACCCAGTTTTTAGATACCTAAAATCAGAGTTACCTGGGTTTATTACCCGCAAAATAAAATGGAACTTCACCAAGTTTTTAATTGGTAAAGATGGCAAAGCTATTAAACGATTTGCTCCTTTAACAAAACCAGAGCAGATCGAAGCTGCGATTATTGCTGCATTAAACAAATAAAATCACATGCCAATAAGCAATAAAGAGGCAAAATGCCTCTTTATTTAAATTTATGCTTAGTCGTTCATGTACTCGTCAAAGTCGTCTTCGCCTAAGTTTCTGCGTAAGCGTTTTTGCTCAAGATAATCTTCTAGCTTCTTCTTAACGCGTTGCTTTTTTTTGTCATGTTGATTACGCCCAACCATTTCGTACTCGTCTTCAACAAAATCGTCATCTAGCGCATCATAACTAAATGTCTTACCCACAACCCACTCCATAAAGTGTTTGAGACCAATTTCACAAATTTAAAGTTTGCTCTGTGAATTGGCAAAGTTTAAAAAGCTCAGTGATTAATTAGTATGTAAAAAACCACCAAAATAAAGCCATATCGCCATGCTAAATGGGTGATATGTCAATATTGTGAATAAATAGCGCTAAATTCGGATTCTGAAAAGTGAGAGTTTTTTATCGTTTCGATAAAACCCATTTATGCATGTTTATTTTTTAGTTAATTTGACCAAATTTTAGTTAAAAATTTAATTCTCATAACTTCTAACTACACTTAATAAAATGATAACCCTATGAAATAAAATAAAAATATAAATTTGGCATTAAGTTTGATTATGTCTAAATGTCATTTCAAACAGGAAAGAAAAAAATGAAAAAGTTATTGTTAGTAAGTTCTTTATTTATCGCTACCAGCGCAATGGCTCATAACGATAATGATACAAATATTTCATTCAGCGGTGAGCAATGTGATGTTGAATTTAAAAATGATGTACGCATCACACCAAGCGAGTTAGAAGTATACACAGCCGATAATCGCTCTATGAAAATCATCGATCAGCACACTTTGTATATCGATGGTCAAAGCGTATCACTTGATGCTTCACAACAGCAAGCAATTGCAGATTACTCAGACAGCTTACGCAGCCAACTTCCTGAAGTAGCAAATATCGCACTTGATGGCGTAAAAATAGCAGGCGTAGCAATTGAAGAAGTGTCAAAAGCCTTCAACATTGACGGCCTAAACGACATTTCAGAATTAATGGACGATATCAGCGTAGAAGTGCAAAACGCCTTCTATCAACAAGGTGCGTTCACAATGGGTCAGCAAAATTTTGAAAAATTTGGTCAAAACTTTGAAGACCAATTCGATGAGCAAATCGAATCAGCAGTTG
Source organism: Pseudoalteromonas sp. Ps84H-4 (assembly GCF_024124645.1). Classification (NCBI taxonomy): domain Bacteria; kingdom Pseudomonadati; phylum Pseudomonadota; class Gammaproteobacteria; order Alteromonadales; family Pseudoalteromonadaceae; genus Pseudoalteromonas; species Pseudoalteromonas sp. Ps84H-4. The sequence continues at coordinate 68,424 of NZ_JAMXSK010000022.1, forward strand.
AATCAGCCATGATGCAATCAATGGGTAGTATTTTGGTCGCGCTAGGCTCTGAACTTTTAGGTTCGGGTGGCGACATGAATGAGTTTGAACAACGTATGGAAAACATGGGCGCACAAATAGAAGCGCGCGTTGAAACACAGGCAGCTCAACTTGAAGAGCGTGCAGATGCATTATGCGGCAGCTTTGCTGATATCGCTCATAAAGAGCAAGAGTTAGTGGCGCTAGTACCAGAACTAAAAGAGTATCAACTTTTTATCTTCAAACAAAACGCAGAGTAATGAATTAACATCCCTGAACCAAAACACTTGGTCCTTTCGCGCAGAGCTTGCTCTGCGCTTTTTTATTTTTTGGCCAACACAGTCAGTTGCGATAACGTTTTAATCGCCTGCTCTAAATTTTCAGACCAAGGCAAGCCATAACTTAAGCGAAAACAACTACGGTACTTTTTACCCGCTGAAAATATCAGCCCTGGAGTAATACTGATCCCCGCCTCAAGTGCCAAATGAAATAATTTTACCGCATCATATTGGCTACCAAGATCAACCCAAATAACACAACCCCCTTGCGGGTTACTTATGCGTGCACAACTTGGCATGTGCTGCTGCAAACACCAAATCATACGCTCTTTGTTGGTACTTAAGCGCTGTCTTAGTAAACGAATATTACGATCGTACTCGCCAGTGGCTATAAATTCATACAAGGTCCACTGATTAATAAGTGGCGCAGAGCAACTAAGCGCCCTTTTATAGCGCCTTGCTTGTTCAGCAAACTTACCGGCAATGATCCAACCAATACGGTAACTTGGCGCAGCTGTTTTTGAAAATGACGCGCAGGTGATCACTAAACCCTTTTTTGAATAAGCTTGTGCAGGAGTCGCTCGCTTAGCTGTAAAATGTAGGTCGCCATATACATCATCTTCAATAAGCACGACATCGCGCTGCTCTAAAAGTGCCACCAATTGTTCACGCTTGGCATCAGGCATAAAGCTGCCAACCGGGTTATTTAATGAGGTAGAAAATACACAGGCTTTTATATCATGCTCATCGAGTGCTTGAGCCAAATCATCTAGCCATATTCCTTCATCAGGACACAGCGGTATTTCCAGTGCCTTTAAGCCTAAGCTTTCGATTAATTCGATAATGCCAAAATAGCAAGGCGACTCGATAGCAATAACATCTCCGGGTTTAGCGACACACTTAAGGGCTATCGCCAACGCCTCTTGAGCGCCATTGGTGATCACTAATTCATCGCTATCAACCCCAATGCCGAAGTCTAAATAACGATGAATGAGTTGTTTTTTAAGTGGTGCAAAGCCATCCATCGGACCGTAATTAATTGCCGATGCCCCAGCGAGTGTCATTACCCGACGCATGGTTCTTGCCAATGCTTTATCTGTCGGTGCAGCAGCCACAGGATTGGCAATACCAAATGGCACCACATTAGCTTTGTGGATAGCGCTATATACTTGTTCTATTAAGCCTTGTTTGTTGACTGTGGTAGGTTCTCGACTCAGCCTGACTCGCTTTGGCCGCGACTGATTTAATTGTGAAGACTTTAAAAAGTAACCTGACTTTTCTCTGGCTTCAATTAGCCCCTGTCCTTCAAGTAATTGATAAGCTTGTTTTACCGTCGGAATACTAATATTAAGCTTGTCAGCCATTTTTCTGAGTGATGGTAATTTTTCACCTGGTAATAACGAGCCTTGCAAACAAAGATCTCTAACTAACTGAATAACTTGTTGATATAAGAACTCACTGTTACTACGACTGATTACTTGTGACATAGCCCACCAAACTGTATAGGTTGCATTTCTAGTTTTCTGTATATGTTAAGTATACAGAAGCGATTTAAAATGAACATACTTTCAATTTTTAGGTACTAACTATGAAAAGCGCTGCTCTCTACCTTGCTACAGTACTGATCTGGGGATCGACTTGGCTTGCTATTGAGTTTCAACTGGGTGATGTCGCTGTTGAGGTCTCTTTATTTTATCGCTTTGCCATTGCAGCTATTTTAATGTGGGCCTTTGTGCTCGTAAAAAAACTTCCTATGCAATATTCACTGCGTGATCACGGCTTTTTTGCATTATTAGCTTTATTTAACTTTGGTTTAAATTATTTAGTACTGTATTGGGCGCAGAACTACCTTACCTCAGCAATGGCTTCAATTGCCTTTTCGATGTTGTTATTGATGAACATTATTAACACCCGCTTGTTTTTCGCAAAGCCAATTGCGAAACGAATTTACTTTGGTGCTCTGCTCGGCGTAATGGGTATTGCAAGCTTGTTTTGGCCACAAATTCAGCAATTCGACTTGAGTAATGGTGCGTTGGTCGGGTTACTACTTGCGCTATCTGGGACCTTTGTGGCTTCATTGGGGAATATGGTCAGTGTTCGAAACTCTCAGCGAAACATTGGCGTACTTCAGGGCAATGCCTGGGGTATGTTATACAGCGCTTTAGGCCTAGCAGCGTATGTTTTAGTAAGCGATGTTGAGCTTACATTGAATGCCCCAACCAGTTATTGGATATCGCTTTTCTATTTAGCTGTGTTTGGTACCGTAATCGCATTTGCTTGTTACTTCGCACTACTTAAAAATATTGGCCCTGAGCGCGCAAGCTACGTAATCGTATTATTCCCACTGGTTGCAGTGGTATTAAGTACCTTATTTGAAGGATTCGAATGGCAAGCGAATACCTTTATGGGCTTTAGCCTAGTGTTATTCGGTAATGCTATCGTGCTAACTCCAACTCGACAAATTAAAGCATTTTTTGCTGCACGTAACCTACAGCAAAAAAGCTCCGTCCCCAGTTAGATGTGGCAAGGTCACCTCTAACACCAAGCGCTGGCAAAATATGCCGGCGCTTTTTTATGGCACATGAAAACGAAGTGCTTGTTTGTGAATCTTAACTTTGGCTGGTGTAAAACCAACGAGCTCTCCATCAGCCTCAATACTAAGCCCTTTGGTGGTTACTTCCGCAGTTGTTAAACAGGTATATTTCAGCCTTTTTAAACTATGATGTTTCACAAGTAGTAAATATAAAAAGCTAATCAGGTTTTTTAACAAACCATCTGCTGGCATGCAGTAACAATCAAGCTGACCATCATTTAACTTTGCCCGAGGAGCAATCTTTAAGCCACCACCAAAGTAATGATGATTAGCAAAAATCGTCGCTAAATTACTGTAGCTAAGTGGTCTACCATTAAATTCCCCCTGAAGTGACCGTGCCTGAAATGAAAATAGCTGCTTGATACCCTGCCAAGTGTAGCCAAACGAGCTAAAACTTCCGGCTTTGTTTAATTGAGTTACCACCTCAGCATCAAAACCTATCCCCGCTACATTAATAAAATAGCGCTGATTTATTTGCCCAATATCAATGAGCTCAGTACGGCTATTGAAAACAGCGTCATGCCAAGCTTGCTGCTTGCGCGCAAAGCCGCGAGCAAAATCATTACCTGTACCTGCAGGAATTAAGGCGATAGAACAATCGCTCGTCATTAATGCATTAACAGCTAAATGTAGCGTCCCATCACCACCAATTACCACAGCTTGTGTCTGGCTTTTAGCTAAAAGGGCAATATTAGCGCAATCTTGAAGAAAATTGCCTATGGTTAAATATAACTCAGGCTCAATCTGTCTTTTTTTACATTCTTTTAGTAGCCAATCAACACTATTTTTATGATTTTTTTTGTCACTTGGCTTTATTATTATCAACATTAATGGCACTTCTTTTCTTGCATGGTAAAAACACCACACTCGTTCAAATTATATTAATCTGAATAATTAGTCACTTTCTTACTCTAAAAACGCATAAATCAAAGTAACAACAATTAAAAACCTTTTATTTACTGACACTTCAACACAAAAACAACTGCATAAGCATGCAAATCTCTGCAGATATAAAAACTTAACCCTATGTTAATAAAAGACTTTCGGATTAGAAAAAGTTATCCGGCAGACTCAATTTTTATCGTTTTATTTTTGTTCAGTTTGGTTGCAAAATACTCACGTTTTCAACCAAACACAACCCGGAGCAAAGTAATGAACCCAATTAATACATTAAACCAAAACGCAGCAGCTCATGTTGCCGTAAAACCAACAAACCGCAAAGCAAAAATGTTGGCAAAGCTTAATCGCTACGGCAAAAAGTTAGCACTTGGCGGCGCAGTACAACACAAGTAACCCCCAACCATGGTTACTTTATCGGTGCAGTAAACAACCAACCACTAACGAAGATCCTTCTTTAGCTCCTCCGTTTACTGCCCCAACCCTCTTCTTTTAAGTCAAAAACAGCAAAAAATTAAACCTTTTTACAAAAAACGCCCTTATTACGCTCAAAAAACAAGCAAACAAACTTTTTCCTATTTACACAGCCGATTCAGCTAAGTATTATTCTCGCATCACGACGTGGAGAGATGGCAGAGTGGTCGAATGCACCGGTCTTGAAAACCGGCAGGGGTTTGTAGCCCCTCTAGGGTTCAAATCCCTATCTCTCCACCACTTATTTTTATTTGTTGATTAATTTCAGCAAGTTACAATCAGAATTATGCGTTGGAGAGGTGGCCGAGTGGCCGAAGGCGCTCCCCTGCTAAGGGAGTATAGGGTTTGTAGCTCTATCGAGGGTTCGAATCCCTCCTTCTCCACCATTTTATTATTTAAAACCGCTTTTTAGCGGTGAGAGCTGGTTCTAACTTCACTCTTAGAATCAGCAGCTTACCAAATCACACTTCTATTGTGTCACACATTTGTACACATCGAATGACTACAATAGCCCACACAATCAAACGTAATGAGACGTACAGCTTCAACTATCGCTTAGCTGATAAGATATATCGAAAGTCACTCAAAACTGACTCCCCTAGCACTTGTAGATTCTACGTATCTGAGATACTTTCTTTCATGAGGAAAGCAAAGTTTTTAGGAAGAAATGTGAGTAAAAGTGATATTGATGAATTTATAGAAATGCTGATCTCTAATCATGTAAATGATGTTGTTAGAACAGCTAAGGCAATTACAGAACCACTCTCAACTACAGCAAGCAGCTATTTCAAGCAGTGGTATAGAGAAATAGACTCGATTAGAACAGCACAACATAATTATGACAAGTACGAACCTTGGGCTTTTCCCCGTCCTGAGTTTTCCAGTTATTCCCAGTGGTTATCTCAGAAAGTAACTTATAACTATGATTATTTAAGAAATGCACTTTCTGAACCCATCTCGAATACAGGCGAATATGAAATAGATCAAGATCACGACCACTATACATACTTTCAATTCCCTACCTTAGAAAATGAACGGTATGGACATTTAAGCTCTATCATTAGCAATGCAGCTGAGAAGATAGCTAAGGCAAACGATAATAACAATACAATGCTAGCTAAGATGCACTTAGACTCACTTAAAAGCAATTTTGCTGAGTTCTTGCCATCTGAGAAAAGCACAAAAATAGTATCTGAAAATCAAGAAGATACCGCACCACCTAAAAACATATTCTTAGAAGATATTGAAGAAGATTTTTGGGAACATTTGAGAAAAACAAAAACAGACGTCAAGGATTTTGAATACTATAAAACTAATCTTAATGCCCCTTACCAAATGCTTATTGTTGCATTTGCAGGTCAATCATTAGATACAGTTACACATGAAGAAATTGAAGACGTATGGAGTATTATTTGTAAGCTACCAAAACTTAGAAATTTAGACCCTAAACGTTATGGATTTGATATAAGAGAAAAATTTGCAAATAATGATGATAAAAAGGCACGACAACACCAAACCTTGTGGCACTACATACGGGATGCAGATCAAGAGCAGTTGAATGAATTTTCCGTACCTGAATTAATAACAACCTCCAGACTATCAGATTGGCGAGTAGCATTCAAAGAAGCATTTCAGTTCCTGAAATATAAACAGCTCATAAAATCGAACCCTATCGTTGAATACGGTCTATCTCTCAAAATACCTAAAAATCGTCTACAGCCCCGAGCTAAAATGCCAGATGATATAGCAAGTCTAATTGTTGATTACTGCTCAGATAATACTCACAAAAAATACAGTTGGGCTGTATTAATAATGGCTCTGAGTGGTATGAGAAACGAAGAAGTCACTAATCTACACTATGACGATATAATTACAGACCCAGACACAGGTATTAAATGCTTTTATGTGCGTACAGGTAAAACTATAAACGCACAGAGACGAGTGCCAATTCATCATAAACTAATAGAACTAGGTTTCATTGACTTTGTTGAAAGCAAGGCGGGTACGGTTTTATTCGATTTTGAAAGTAGTCAGCTAACCAATCACTTCAATTTCTTTAGAAGTGAGTTCAACATTCCACAGTGTGATCAGTGGGGACATAAGATCACACTGTACAGCTTTAGACACGCAGTAATAGATAAGATAAACAAAAGCTTAAATAATGAGCATATCTATCATCTAGTCGGTCATAGTAATAATAATACAGCTACAAAGAACTATACTACAGCTGATATGAAGTTGTATGAAGATACAATTAATAGTATTGATTATCACAAGTTATGAATAAAACCCCGCTGAATATTCACCATATTTGCATAAGTATTCACATTGATATATAATACTAGTATAAACACTGATACCCCTAATCAGTTCAAAGCACTTCCCCAATTCAAGCACAACCATCTGTTTTCCTTAACTAACTACTGACATAGAGCAGGTGGCTTTGTGCTTTTTATTCATAAAAACAAAAGGCACACACACAATGCAAACATTCGAAATCACAAGCACTACACGAAACACTCACTCTCTAAAAGATGGCACACTCATTTGCTCAGAAATCATCAAACACCATGACAGCTTGAAAGATATTCTCAGGGAACTAGGCGTAGACGTTGGCGGCAAGGAAAGAGGTAAATATTTAAAAGCTCTCAGCTTGCTAAACGGTGGTATGGCATTGAACAAGGTTATTGCTGAAATCGCTGGGGGTAATGAGTAATGAGTAATAAGAAACTTCCCGCCTCGTTACAGAAAGTGTTAGATACTCATAAAACCGCATGGCAAGTAGACGAGAATGAGCTTGCTAAACGAATCAACAACGCTCGTATAAGTTACTTAAAGAGTTACCCCACTCTTGGGGATAAAGATTCTAATGCACTTGTTATATTACCATTCAGAAACTTCTCTGATGTAGTTAAAGCTTTAACAACAGAATTAAAAGAGTGTGATATTGACTATCAACGAACAACCGTTGTTGCAGGTGGTACATACAGGATTGCATATACAAAACCACTTTCAGTGCAAGATGCAGATTTAGAGCGTATTGAAAAGCAAGTTAAGCAAAAGTATCAATCAGAGTTAGAAGCAATTAAGCAAGAATATGTTGAGAATTTACTGTTTGAGCATGAGCAGAAACAAATAGAAGCAAAACAAGTACAAGAAAAAGAACACCGAGCAAAACTTAAAGAAACATTGCTCAGCTTACTAGATTAAAAGCCCTGTAACGCCCTATAACGCATTTTAAAGCACTAACCAATACAATTTAATAGCAACACACTAAAAAGCTCTTAGAATCAATCTGGGGCTTTATTTATATATATACGAGGAATATTAACTATGTCAGATGATAAAATAAACGTAAAAAGCTTTACTGCAGCGGCTTGGTTACAGTTTTGAAGAATCACAACCATCCTGTTATCACTTTGCACTTGCTCTTGAGAAGTTGGGCTTTGATGAAATTCGCATAACACAGGCCGTTAGCTTGAACTACCCGATAAAAATTAATTTCTAAAAATAAACAAAAAACTCTTTACAACAAACACTGGTTTACGATAATCTTAAAAAGATTGCGTAAAGGTTTGAATAACGAGAGGTCAGACCAGTTGCTCGCAACCCCCTTTTAAACTTCATTTCTTATTGATTTATAAGAAAATAATTAAACACCACCCATAATTGATTAAATATTAATCAACCAACCTGTAGCCCCTGCGGTTACTGGGTTTATTCGTGTTTTGCTTAAAATCACAGTTTAGATAGCACTAATATATCTCTGCTGAGCAAGCACTTTTGAAGAAAGTTCACCCTTTTAAAAGAGAGGAAATTTATAAATAGGAGGATTTAGAAATGCCATTGAAAACTGACCCTTTCATCAATCTGATGAGTGATAATGTTCAGAGTGATTACAATAAAAATTGGTTTAATAAACTATCTTCACTATTTGATCATAGTAACACTCAGAACTTGTACTCTGAAAACATTGCCCATCTCATTCTATATGCTACTGACAGAGTGAAATTTAATGATATTACTAATCTACTCTCAAAAGCATTTCCTGAGAGTTTGATCATTATTAAATGTGAGCATACTAACAAAGGGACTGTTACAGCTGTAACTGGTACAGAAGAAGCTACAATAAACAAACGTACTCATTATCATTGTTACATAACATACAGTGCTAACGCTGGTGTGAATATTCATAAAAGCTTCAAATCAAAAGTCAGAGAAATGCTCAAAAACGATAAATCTAAAAATAGGTTTATGCTAAAACCTTCTGGTAAAAACATGAAGCCAATTGACTCAGTGCGCCCTTACAAATTCACAGGCTATAACATTGTTACAGACAATAACAATTATGATTCTGCCCATCTGGCTGAGTGGGACGTGTTTTATGGCACAACAGAAGCTCGAAGAAGTGCGTACTTCAACGGAACGTTAGGTAACAAATGCGTTGTTAAGGTAACACATAGTAATTGTTTCAGAGTAATGAACTGGATTGCATACGGCACAAAAAACAAAACATCAAAAGGTCGTAAAAATTTTATCATTATTGATAACAGGGAAACCCTACAGAGGGCTGCATAGCTCTCTTTTGCTAAACAGATAGTAAACGTCATCAAAGCCAAACGAGCTTAAAAAATAACCAGCCCTATTAAACACAACTATAAACCACGTAACCATTTGAAAAATAATAACTTTCTACCACCTATACACTAAAACAACATTATTGTGCCCGTTCATAAATCCACAATATATAGTTAAGCTATTGAATATATTGGCGTTGTTGTTGGTGGATTGCTATAGATAACTTCTTTCATAAGACTACGCTCCATTGAGTGATATTATCTCCCCTATCATCATTGACCAAAGACCACGTATAAGATACGATTATCATATACCACTTAAATGATAGGGATTATTAAAATGACAGATTACATTTATTCACGTGTTAGCACTAAAGAACAGAACTCAGCTTCACAAGCTAAAGAGTTGTTACAGACTTACTCTGATGCAATTGTTTATGAGGAAAAACAAAGCGGTAAAAATATGGTAGACCGCCCAGTGTTTCAAGAACTTCTGAGTGTAGTTAAAGCTGGCGATAGAATAATTGTTCGTGAACTATCACGCATAGGCCGCAATACAAAAGAGGTGATAACACTCTTTGAAGAATTAGAAGCTAAAGGTGTTGCTGTAATCATAAAAGAGCTTCAAGTCGACTCAACAAGCGCTACAGGTAAAATGGTACTAACAATTATGGCTAGCGTGTCGCAGATGGAAAGAGAGATTATGCTAGAACGTCAAAAGGCAGGGATAGAAGAAGCTAAAGCAGCTGGTAAATTCAAAGGTAAGCAGCAATCCCCAAAAACCATAAAAGCCTGTAAGGAAGCGTTACAGTATGTTCAGAGTGGATTATCTAAAGAAAAGGCAGCTAAAGCCGCTGGTATTGGGGTTGCCACATTGTATCGCTACATAAAAGACACCAAGAAAAACAGCTAACCGCCTGATATAACTCATATATTTCTATATTTTCAGCTCGATATTTCAGCGGGCTGAGTACCACGCTCAACAAGGCACACTAAACTTTCTCACTTTTTATACAATTGAAAACGTGTACACAATCAACTAGAATCATGTACACATTTTAGCTTTAGACGCAATAAAGTGCCTCTGATTTAAAGCCCGCCCGCTTTTTAGCGGTTTTTTTATGCCTAAAAAACTTGCACACTTCAGTTAATTTCATGCATGCTAAATGTATATATATTAGTCAAAGTGATTAGTGCTATGCTCCGTTTTGCCTCTTTCGCTGCAGCCTTGTTGCTCAGCTTTTACAGCCAAGCCACGATCTATAAATGCATGATCGATAATGTTGCCACGTTTTCGCAGCAACCATGTGGTAAAGATGCCGAAATAGTTAATATCACTCCACCACCCAAAACCAAGCTACCACCAGAAAAAACGCAAGAGACAAATGAGCTAAGTGTTGAAAACTTTCTCAAAACCAAAGAAGCTGATCGCGAAATTGAGCGCTTAAAACTAGAAAGTAAAGAATTACAAAAAAAGCAAAACGAGCGTATAAAAAAAGTGTACGAAATGACCCAAGATGCTGCAAATAGACTAGGTGCAGAATCGATCGATGATGCCATTAAAAAACAAAGTGAGCGCATCAATGCCTACTATAACAGCCAGTTAAGTATCATAAATAAGCAGATTGAAAAACTAGAAGAGAGTAAAAGGCTACTTACAGAGAAGCAAGACTTCTAACTTACCTAAACTGGTCAGACATGCTATAACAGGGTTTATTAAATTATTAAGGCCTTATGTAGCAATGCACATTCATACTTTAGAAGGTTATATTCAAAACATCTATTTGGTTGAATATCCAGACAAACTAATGCTGCTTGATGGCTGTTGCCGTGCCGATGTTGATACCGTGTTTGATTATATCACCGAGCAACTAAAGCGCCCTGTTACCGACCTAAAACTAATTGTAGTTACCCACATGCACCCAGATCATGCCGGTGGTGCGCATGCATTAAGAAAGTTAAGCGGTGGCAAAATAGCCACGTCGAATGCCCCTGGGCAATGGTATAGAGGTATTGATGGCTTCTTAATGCATTTAACCGATATCGCTTTGGCTTGGTGGGTTGCGGGGAGGTTAAATAAAAAACGCCACAACCTTTGGTACAGCCGCCATCTCGATGCAGACTATTATCTTGCTACCGATGCAATTTTACCCGGCTTTGATGACTGGCAAGCACTTCACACCCCCGGTCATACCGACCGAGATATCAGCTTATACCATATTCCCAGCGAGAGAATTTACATCGCTGATTTACTGGTAAAAGTAAAAGGGCAGCTCGTGCCACCCTTTCCTGTTTTTTACCCAAAACTGTATTTAAACTCTTTACTGATGTTAAAAGCCTTACAACCAAAACGGATTATGTTTGCCCACAGTAACGAAGTCGGTATTGATGACATCGACTTTGAGCAAATTTTAGCGCTGGTCCCCGAAAAACCAATGACGCACTGGCGTTCCGTCAAAGCAAAGGCCCGACAAGCACTTAATTTAAAGCGCTTTTCACAGTCTTGATAAATTTATCAATATCCTGCTGCTCATTATAAATATGAGCTGAAACTCTTAAGCCTAAGTGACGTTCATCAACCGCAATATTCGCTGCAATAAGCGCAGCTTTAACAGCCGCTTGTTGCTCGCCAAAATGCATAATAGCCGTTCCAGAACATTTGTCAGCCTGTATTGGTGAACGCATATAATCAGCTAATTGATCATGAAACTGCGCGAGCATTGCTAAGTTATGAGCACGTACTTTCTCAATACCAAGATCAGCAAAGTAATTAATACTATGCGAAGCCAAAATATAAGGTGCAACTGAAGGTGTGCCACCCCAAAAGCGCAACGCGGTTTGATGATAAGCAAAGTGCTTAATATCAAACTCAAACGGATTTTGATGAGAAAACCAGCCAACATCTTGTGGCTGACAAAGTGATAGCTGCTTGCTGTTAACCCATAAATAAGCAGCACCCGGTCCACCACATAGCCATTTGACACTCGAGCCCAACATAAAGTCGGCATCTAGCTTAGTTAAGTCGACCTCTAAAATACCTGCAGACTGCGCAACATCTAGTAAGCTCAATGTGTTGTGTTGTTTCGCGATATTTATAATTTCATGAATAGGCGCTTGCTGACCCGTGTTTGAATAAACATGGCTAATAAAGACTAAATCAATATTATTACTTGCTAAATATGACTGCCAAATCTGCGCATCGGTTAGGTCTTCATGCTTACCAATAAACACGATTTCAGCACTTTCAGGTAGGGCTTTTTGCATTGCAAAACCCATGCTTGGAAAATCACTTTCTGCCATCAACACTTTGCAATTTTCTTGTTGCAGTCGCGGGTGCGACATCAAAAGCTTAATTAAACCACTCGATAAGTTAACTTGTGGGCAAAATAGCTCACTGTGCGAGTTAAATAATTTAGCGAGACTACTCGTAAATGCCTCGACACCTTGCAGCCACTGTTGCCATGGTTCTTTATTTTCATGTTGCCAAGCGGCAAAAAACTGCTGATGAAAATGCTGCTCAGCAGATTTTAATGGTCGCCCAACAGAGTGGTTAAGCAAATAGCTGCCTTGTGGAATTACAAAATCGTTTTTGTTCATTACTTAATCCACTGTTTTAACTTAGTTAAGTCATCGAAACGAGTGCGAATATCATCCCTCTTTGCTGCCGCACGGCGATCACGTAACTGCTCTAATGAGTTTAGTAACACATGCAAAGGCGGCCCACTGGCTGTGACTTTATCCATATGTTGTTGCTGCATTTGCTGTGAAGGCTGCGCAATGTATTTACTGACCAATTGATTATGATGGCCAATCGCAGTATCACCATGCAGTTTACACACTTGAATGAACAGCTTTAAGTTAGTTTGTAACCATTCACTATCGCGCTCAGCTTCTGCCGCTAAGAAGTCATCCATAATACTTGTCATACGCATGCTTTCACGCAGGATCTGCTGATCTTCAGGCATCATATACAAGAATTTATCCACCAGCATTTGCGAGTAACTAGGTTCATTAGCAAAGCAAAGACCAAGTAATAAATCGATGACATTAATGCCCGCAAAATCACCGGCATTCGCACCTCGATATACCTCTTTACCTACTCGATACGGCTTGTAATACGGACGTACACAATAGAAAAAGCGGTCTGTGTCGAGCTTGTTATATAGCGCATTATTCGACTCAATCACATCAAGCAGCGCTTGTTTTGCTACTGCCAGTAAATCAGCCGTGATAGGGTGCGATATCCCTAACGGCTGAATTTTTAATAAAGCATCTGCTGCGCGCTTATACGCTAAAATGCCCTTGGTGTTGTAATCGACAAAGATTTTCTCATCTTCAAGGTCAGTAAAGCGCTTATACAAACCATCAACCGCTTTATTGTGGGTGGTTAAATGCGCCGTTGCAAAACGCGGGGTTACACCAATAGATGCACCGATGTGCATTGCCAACGCAGAGGCTTCAACAAGCGGTGAACTTGTTTCACGAGAAGGCTCAGTGATTTCATGTCGACGGCATGCCGCCATATACAAACCAACATTACCTAATAAATCGAAGGCGTTATCAAAGCCTTCATCGGTATTACCCTCTGCAAGTAAAGCACGAATATGCTCATTACCCTCTTGCTCTAATTGACGCTTAAGGTGCTCACCGACCCCCTCTACATTCGCTTTATCGTCTTGTTGCCAATATAGTTTTTCTAGTTCGCTATTGATCTCAACAAAACGAGTGCGAAGCCAGCTATCAAATGCCTTGGTGTTCTCAGTCACAGGCTCACTCCAAAATAATTATATTGCGATAATGTTAACAGAGTTCAATGAGTGCTAATCGCCAAAATATAGACTAGAATCCACCTAGATTAGTGAAAATCACTCAAATTAAAATGAAATTAGATAAAAAAGACCAACAATTACTTAATGCTCTACAAGACAATGCAAGAACTTCTGTCTCAGATCTGGCACAGTCGGTTAGCCTGTCAGATACCCCTTGCCTGCGCCGCATTAAAAAGCTCGAATCAGCGAATGTGATCAGTGGTTACCATGCTGCAATTAATCCTAAAGCGGTTAATTTAAACGTGTCTGTGTATGCCTTTGTACGCTTAAACCAAAACTCAGTTGCCGCTGCTGAGCAATTTGAACAACAAGTAGCAAAACTTGAACATGTGCTTGAGTGCTCAGTTATTTCAGGTAGTTATGATTATCTACTCAAGATTGTTGCTACAGATTTAGAAAGCTATGAAAGCTTTGTGAAACATAAATTAGGTAGTATTGATTGCATTGCTAACATCGAGTCGACGGTGGTCTTAAAACAAGCATTCACTAAGCGCCATTTACCGCTAGCTTGACGCAGCTTGCTTGCAAATAAAACATAACTCGATAAGCTAAAAACAGGCTTTAAAAGGACGCTTAAAATATGAAATTCATAAACTTAGTTGCTATCTCTTTGGCCATCAGTGGACTATTTAGCAGCCCATTAATGGCACAGCAGCAAACCTGCCTTTCTCAGCTTGAAGACCAAGCTTTGATGATGAAAAGTAAGCGCGAAGGACTGTTTAGAGAGCCATTACCACGCAGCCATAGCACCTTTAGCTATAATATCGAGCAAGCATTTAGTGACTATTTAACCGCTGCTTACCTTGAAATTAGCAGTGAAAATCCGCGAGCGAACTTACCATGCCCAGTTTATACCGATACCTATCAGCAACTTGTTGCACAAGGTTCTCGACCTGCTAACGCAACAATTGCCGATTTAATTAGCCCATTCGAACTTAAACAGGCCGATAGCCGCAAAGCTGTACTTTTAATCCATGGTTTAACCGACTCTCCATTTACCTACCATGACCTTGCACAGGTGTATTATCAACAAGGTTATACAGTTCGCACAATTTTACTGCCGGGGCATGGCACTGCCGCAGCAGCTTTGCAAGAGGTTGATGCTGATGATTGGCGAAAAGCCAGTGTGTATGCCATTGAGCGCACTTTAAAAGACTTTGATCAGGTAATATTAGGGGGCTACTCAACGGGTGCAGCACTGGTTGTTGATTACTTAACTCAAGCTCCTGTTGATAATAAAATTACTGCTGCGATGTTGTTTTCACCAGCAAGTGAGCCACACAATAAAAACGGTTGGTTGGCCAAATGGGTCGATGCAATTCCATTTGTTAATTGGATTGATAAAGACGCGGATCTGGATTTTGCTAAGTATGAGTCGTTTCCATTCAGTGCAGCCTCAGCTAGCCACGAAGCAATGAGCCGTATTAGTCTTGATGAGCTTCGTTATCGTCAACTGCCGAATGTCGCAATATTTAGCACCTTTAGTGATGTTGACACCACAATAGATAATCAAGCGACCTTTAAATTACTAGCTAAACTGCACGACCCAAAAGCGCGTAAAAATAACCAGCTTGATCGGCTAGTTTACTACGGTGACGACGATAATATTCCAGCCAACTTTCCTGCTGATTACCACATAATCCGTGATGACTGCGATACCGATGACTGTAAAAAGATCAAAGGGATGTCACACATTGGTATCGTTAATAAACCCAGTAATCCTTACTATGGCCGTAAAGCTTCGTATCGCAATTGCGGCAGCTACTTAGATGACGATAAACTTTATACAGCCTGCAAATACCAAAAAGACATCGTGATGGGTGAGCGCACAGTCGAAAATTTACAAGCACACAAACCCTTTGCACGACTCACGTTTAACCCTTATTTCGATAAGCTAGCTATGCATATAAACAACTTCATCAAAGATATAGAATCGGCTGCACAATGAGTGAGTTTAGTCACCGCTGGTTTAATCAAATAAGCGAGATTGATGCCGCACTTTGGCAGTCATTTTTTGATGATACACCCTTTACTGATCACGCTTTTTTAGCGGCTTTAGAACAAAGTGGCTGTGTGAGTGAAGAGTCGGGCTGGCAACCCATGCACTTAGCAATTTACCAGCAAGAACAGGTCATAGCCTTACTACCGGGGTATCTAAAACATCATTCTTATGGTGAATATGTATTTGACTGGGCTTGGGCTGAAGCTTATCAACAGCATGGCTTAGAATATTACCCTAAATGGCTGTGTGGCGTGCCATTCACACCTATTGCAGGGCAACGAATTAGTATAAATCACAATGACGCCGCAAAGGTCTATGCGTATATTCAGCACATACTCACAGCAACAGCAGCGCAGTTAGGCTGGTCAGGTTGGCATATAAATTTTTGCCACCAGCAACAAGCTACTGCATTAACTAGCGACACCGTAATGCAACGTCATGGCGTGCAGTTTCAGTGGTTTAATGAAGACTATAAATGCTTTGATGATTTTTTAGCTTCACTCACCGCAAGAAAGCGTAAATCGCTCAAAAAAGAACGCGCTAAAATAACTGAACAACAGATAGTCATAGAATGGCTCGAAGGTACTGACATCAGCAAGCAACACATGCAGCAATTTAGTCATTTTTACCGCCAAACCTATTTGAAGCGCTCAGGCCACAATGGTTATTTGAATACCGCCTTTTTCGAATTATTACAGCAGAGCATGGCCGACAAACTGGTGTTAATGTTCGCTAAGTATCAAGGAGAGGTGATTGCCGCCACACTCAGTTTTAAAGATAAGAATTGTTTATATGGTCGTTACTGGGGAACAAATTATGAGCTTGATAGTTTGCACTTTGAGCTTTGCTACTATCAAGGCATTGAGTACTGCATTGCCAACAAACTTAAACAGTTCCACTCTGGCGCGCAAGGTGAGCATAAAATAAGTCGCGGATTTAAGCCCGTATATACCTATTCACTGCATCATATTCAGCACGGTGATTTTGCAGCAGCCATTAATGATTTTATTCGCAGAGAACGCCAACATATGGCGCTCTATAAAGCCCAATGCGAAAGCTTACTGCCGTTTAAACAGCAATAATTGGTTGTTCGCTGGCATTTGCACATCTTCAACAAAGGTTAAGCCAGCTTGCTCTGCAAGTTGGCAAATCGCTTCAAAATCACGAATTGCACTATTAGCATCTTGCTGTTTTAAAAAAGCATCAAACTCAGCATTACTGGCACTGGTATACTTACCTTGATACTTAAATGGCCCATAAATACATAACTTTCCTTTAGGCGCTAAATGCTTTGCTACCCCTTGAAAAAAGCGCTCCACCAGTGGCCAACTAATAATGTGCATCGTATTCGCGGTGAAAATAGCATTCACTTTATCAACTGGCCAAGGATCATTAAGATCGAGTGTGAGTGGTGCATGCAAGTTAGTTAGTGCAGCTTCTTGATGCCATTGTAATATCCCAGGGTGATTAACCTCACGATCACTACAATGCCACTGCAAGTGTGCTAAATGCGTTGCAAAATGCACGCTATGTTGCCCGGTACCTGAGCCAACCTCTAATACATTCGTTACATCAGAAAAGAACTCTTTTAAAACCTTTAAAATAGGTGACTTATTGTTTTCACAGGCTTGAGAGAAGGGTTTATCCATACAAATTAATGCACCATGTTTGGTAATTAGTGCACAACAGTAAAGCAAAAATAATCACTAAAGTCGCGGGTAATTTATTAGATAAAAATATAAAAACAACAAATTCAAAAACTTATCTGTTTTTGTCAATATTGGTACAGCTTATGCTATTTCATAAGTGAATTAATCAATAGGAGCAACATTATGTATATCTCACCCTACACCGCTGTAGATGCAGCACTTGCAGCCAGCGAACGTGCTGAAAGCGAAAAAGCCGCCTTAACTAGTTGTGACGACAGAGCAACCGTTATCGACCTTCTTTCTCAATGTAACAAAGAAAATGTACAGGCGCCGAAAAAACATGAAACAGACCAGATTTTTATTCTCGGCTACAATTAATCACACACAGTTAATCCATTCAGTCTTAGCTACACTAGATAAGACTTGCACTAAAACCGATTAGCTGTAATGATAATAGTTATCATTACAGCTAATCGGTTTTTCTATGCACTCTCACAATGCTATGCTCCAGTATCAGCGGCAAATGAAATGTGTTTGCCAAAGACCAGGGCTACATGCCCCAGCACTTGTTGCTAACTATGTTGAAGCGGGTTTGAACATTGCACGCTATTACGAAAAACATCACAACTTTATTTTGCAAGAGCTGTATCTAAGACGCACCTTTCATGAACTACTTGAAAAGATGTGTGATTCATTAGTGCATAATGCAATTCGTAAACAATGTTTGGCCCAGCTTTATAAACCGCAACTTGCGCTAAAGCGTTACTACAAAACTCATAACTGTATTGAAAAGTATTTCAGTTTGGAGCGAGAAGCGTGCCTTCTCAGCCAAGAATTTAACCCGATTTAGGAGTGTTTATGAGCCAATTTAGAACCGAATCAGATAGCATGGGTGAACTACAAGTCCCTGCCAATGCTTTGTATCAAGCTCAAACGCAACGTGCTATCAATAATTTTAAAATTAGTGGCTTAGCCATGCCTAAGCAATTTATCACCGCCCTTGCCTACATTAAACAAGCTGCTGCGCAAAGCAATACAGCTTTAGGCCATTTGAGCCAAGGTAAAGCAAAAGCAATTGAGCAAGCATGCCAAGAGATCATCGACGGTAAACATTTTTCAGAGTTTCCAGTTGATGTATTTCAGACAGGCTCAGGTACTAGCTCAAATATGAATGCCAATGAAGTTATTGCAACACTAGCGAGTAAATTTGCTGGCGAAACCATTCACCCCAACGATGATGTGAACATGGGACAAAGCTCAAATGATGTGATCCCTACTGCGATTGCAGTAAGTAGCGCCATTAACATCATTTATGAACTATTTCCTAAACTCGATAAACTTAGTCAAAGCCTTCAAAACAAACAAGCCGAAGTGGGCCATATTGTTAAAACTGGCCGCACTCATTTAATGGATGCAATGCCTGTGAGTTTTGCACAAACATTGGCTGCATGGCAGTTACAAGTGGATCATGCAATGGCTGGGATTCGCCAAGCACTTGAGCGAGTTTGTGAACTTGCACAAGGTGGCACAGCAGTTGGTACCGGTATTAATGCCGACCCTGCGTTTGCTGGTGAGTTTTGCCAACACTTGAGTGAGAATGTGGGTATTCGCTTTAGCCCAAGCAAAAACTTCTTTTATAACATAGGATCACAAGACGCCATTGTTGCGCTGTCAGGTCAGCTAAAGGTACTTGCCGTAGCACAAATGAAAATAGCCAATGACTTACGCTGGATGAACTCAGGCCCTCTTGCTGGCCTTGGTGAAATTGAGCTTGAGGCTTTACAACCGGGCTCATCAATTATGCCGGGTAAAGTAAATCCAGTGATCCCTGAAGCGGCCGCTATGGTCAGCGCACAAGTAATTGGCAATGACGCGACTATTACAGTGGCTGGTCAAGCGGGTAACTTTGAGCTCAATGTAATGCTACCTGTGATTGCCTTAAACATTTTGCAAAGTATTGAACTGCTGGCGAATAGCAGTGAAGCACTGGCAGATAAAGCGATTGCCAGCTTTAAAGTAAACCAAAGCAATGTTGATAAAGCGCTCGCTAAAAACCCAATTCTGGTTACTGCGCTTAATCCGGTGATCGGCTATAGCAAAGCCGCAAAAATTGCCAAATTAGCTTATCAAGAAGGTCGTCCTATTATTGATGTTGCTGCAGAGCACACTGATATTTCGCGCGAAGAATTGAGTGAATTACTTGACCCTGCCAAACTAACCCAAGGTGGTTTATAGAACTTTTATCTTACTGTAGCTCTGTGAATACAGAGCTACTTACTGAAAGCTAACGTTTTTATTGCTCCACTTTGAGCAATGTGTATGATAGTGAGTACTTATTCAACGATTTTTAGGTATGTTATGCGCTATCCTCTATTGGCAATTTTATTTCCTGTGTTATTAACTGCGTGTTCGGACAATAATGAGCAAGCCGAATCAACGGCAACCAGCAATAAACTTGTCGAGGCGCCAAAAGCCGTTGAAATAAAAAACGCTGAAGAAGTGAGCAAAGCAGCCCCAGATAAAGCCACTATTAGCTCTGCCCACGAACAACTTAAACAGCTAATCGATGATCCAAGCTGTGATAACAGCAGCCAATGTAAAGTATTACCTGTTGGTAGTCGCGCCTGTGGTGGGCCAAGTAGCTTCATTGTTTATTCAAGCAAAACAGCTAACACTGCTGAGGTTGAAAAACTTGCAAAAGACATCACCGCCCTTGAAAAGCAATTTAACGCAGCAAACGACATGATGAGTATTTGTCAGCATCTAACCGCACCGGGTGCGCAGTGTTCTGAGAATACTTGTGTTAGAATCGAAGGCTCAGCGGCAAGTGTATACTAAGGAATAAGCAATAATGGTTCGTTCATCGACTTTTAAGAAACTTTTCATCACCACAACTGTGTTAGCAAGTATTGCTTTAACTGGTTGTGAAACAACAACGTCAGGTAGTTCTGCACGCGTTGATTTAGGTGATTTAAATGATCAGCTGAACGATATCGTTAGTAATAATAGCTGTAATGCAAGCTTTCAATGTAAGGTGTTAGAAGTCGGTGAACGAGCATGTGGTGGCCCAAGTCGCTATGTGGTCTATTCAACGTTAAACACCGCACAAGAACAAGCGGAGCAACTTGCAGAGCGAATTACAGCGGCTGAGAAGTCATCTGAGCAAGCATTAACCGTTAACGATTGCTCGCCAGTCCTGCCGGTACAATCGCTGTGTATTTCACAGCAGTGCCAAGCAATCGAGATTAAGTAAACAATGCAATAAGGCCGGATACTATCACCACGCTGATGATACAAATCCCGGCCTTATAAATGTACTTTACCTGCATTGTATTATGCACCCAGTAAGCGTAAATGTAGCGAACAAAGTAACTTGCTGCAGTGCCAAATAATGCAAAAATAACTAAATACGCAAGTAAAATAATATCCAAAGTCATGTCACTTCTTTAAAACATCTAGTCTCAGTGTAAGGGCTTAAAGAAGTAAAGGCAAAACCTTAGCTTTTTTTACTGTGCGCAATGAGTAGTTCTGCCACACGCTGTTTCACAGCTCGCTTATCATCAGCAGCAACACCAAACCGCTCAGCCAATAGGGCAATTTCTTCATCATTTAAGTTAAACGATAAACGCTGTCTGGTTTTTTTCGACTTAACGTCGAGCTCCAAAATCTTACGGATCATATCTGATGGCGTAAGCTCTTGGTCAATGGCTTGCTTCTTAATTGATTTTTGCACTTCAGAGCTTAAATCAAACGCCATTTGTGTGGCTCTAACTGCTTGTTCCTGACGCTGCCACTTAGCTTTTGCATCACTCACTTGGCATCCCCAGGAAATAAGTCAACAATATCGCTAATTGGTCTGGTTAACGTCAGTGATACCTCTGTTTCACCGCCTTCCCAAATTTCAATATTTAAACTATGCGATTCATCATCAGAGCTTAAACAGATCATTTCACACGGCTCACCGCCCTCGTCTTCATAGCGAGGTAAAGGCTTATTGCGGTAGTCCTTATTATGGAAATAACACACATAAGGTGCTTCTGTTTGTTTGTAGCTCGATGCCAAAAAGTGACTAAAACGTTCTGGGCTATTTTGTACATTAATTGCCGTTAATTCGTCTTCATCAAAAATACGAGCGAACTCATCAAGAGTAAAAATTTCATCAACATCATCGCGTTGAACTTTGATCGCAAAGTGTGCCCACTGTTCACCGTCATCTGACTCGATTTGCAAAAACACCACTTGGCCCGATTCGCTTTCGAGTACCAACTCATACTCTGCACTACGTTGATACTGATACGTTTGCACATCAGTAACTCGCAAAGTCTGTCCTTTTAACCAGCTTGGGTAAGCAAACGAATCAATCACAGTTAACATATCACCAACGAGTAATTGGCTTGGATCAGTGAGTTGACGCTCTGGAGCTTTTTTAGATTTAAAAAAGTTAAACATTGGCTGACTCCTTGTTGAAGCAAAAAAGGTAACCCAGTGCGTGGGTTACCTTTTATCTTTCCGTTAACTGATTAGCTATTTTGTTTTGCTTTAATACGCGCCAAAATATCCGCGCTTTTCGGGCTCGTATCACCAATACCCGCTTCAGCCATTTTCGCTTTTAAATCATCGCCGTTAGTGTCAGCTTCTAATTGCTTAGCCGCACCTAACTGGTCTTGGCGGTCTTGCTGGCGTTGTTTAATACGCTCTAGAGACTCACGTGCTGATGTCATTGATGAGCTATTCGTATTTAGCGTGCTGTTTACAGCCATTGTTGCTTGCTGCACACTTTCTGTCGTTTTAACCATCGTTAATTGGCGTTGGTTTTCTTTAATCGATTTTTCAGCTTCTTTAACTTGCTGCTTTAACTGCACGATATGGTTACTAAAACCAGCTAGCACTTCTTCGTGCTCTGCTTTCTCAGCTTCAAAATCACCAATTTTTTCTGCGATTTCTAATGCTAGCGCTTCGTTGCCTTTTTCAAGCGCTTGACCTGCATACGCTTCATGCTCAGCAATTGATGCATCTAGTGCGCTAATTTTACGCTTCGTTTGCATCTCTTTTGCCATTACTTCAGTCAGGCTTTTTTTTGCACGTTGTAAGGCATTTTGTGCATCAGCAATTTCTTGTTCAAAGATACGGATACCGTTTGCATCAACAATTGCTTGTCCTGCTTCACGAGCGCCACCACGTACAGCTGTAAATAGTTTCTTTAAAATACTCATAATCTTAACTCCAGAAATTGCTAATTAATCGTTTAAATAAATGGTCACGGCTTCAAGCGCATCAATCGCATTGTCTGCCAGTGTTACCAACTCATGGGTAATATCATCAAACGATGAATTAACCGATAAGGCGCCAAAAATAGCGTACTTATCATCAATTTTTGCAAATGCGCTTAATGGAATTGGTACATTTAAACGTAGTAACGTTTCGTTTAACTCATTACGCATATCTGCTTGTACTTCGTCTTCAGCAAACAGGTAGCTAATACACAGTAATTGCTCTTCTGTTTGAGTAACAAAGATAGGTAACTCATCATTCCCATCGACGATAACTTGTAACACATCTTGCTCACCTTCGTTGGCAATCAAGAAAGACTCAAAGCTCACACCTTCCGTTTCAAAAGAAGCCAGTTTGATTGATAGTTCATTTAATTCCATGTCTCACCTTTTTACGTTTTGACATATTATGTCTGAGTTAAGATTTGCATAGCCGACATATTATGTCAACTATAAAATATCAATTTTTGTACAATTCGGTTTCAACTTGCCACGCTTGACGGTAATAATCATATAAGGTTCCAGAACCTAATCTATTGACTTCAATCGTGTTTACTTGTTCAAAAAAATGATTCGGAAATACAAAAGAAGCCAATAAATATTCTTTACTTACCCAACGAGATGGCACGGGTAATTCGTTAATTTCACGAATTCGCTGACTTGCTGATTTGCCAGCAGTGGTCGCGATTGTCCAACCCCATTGACCAAACGAAGGAATATTTTGCTGGTATTGCTCAACATAACCAAAACCAGCTGCTTTCATTGTTTTAGCAATACTCAAAAATGCTTTCTTCGCATGATAAGGCGATGTTGATTGCACAGCCACAGCCCCGTCAGGCGCCAATAGCTGACGCACATGATTATAAAAATAATCACTGTACATCTTATTGAGATCAGGGTGATTAGGGTCTGGTAGGTCAATCAAAATAGTGTCAAAACGCTCACCTTTAGCAAGCATTGCTTCGACTTCTAAAAATGCATCTGCAATACGAATATCAGCGCGAGGATCGCTCATAGAGTGATTATTAAGGGTTGTTAAACGTGTTCTGATCTCTTCTGGCGCATCATAGTCACCTACATCATTGCCAAATAAGTTTAACAGTTGACCATCTAAATCAACCAAGGTTACATGCTTTACAGGCCACTTCAAAACATCACGAAGTGCCAGCCCGTCACCACCGCCGATGATCAGTACACGGTCGTGGCGATTTGAAGCCAACATGGCAGGATAGACAAGCATTGAATGATAAATTTGCTCATCCACACTTGAGAACTGTAAACGGCCATTTAGATAAAGATCAGTAATTGCATTCGGCTGATTGCGACTCAAACGCTCAGTTAACACCAAGTGCTGATACTTAGTTGCTTGCGAGTAGATGACTTTATCTTTGTATAAAACATTACTTAGGTTTTTCATCCAGCTAGTGCCAAGCACAAGCACAAACGCAAAAAACACCAACAACAGTCCATGACAAATTAACAGTAGCTTAGCGAAGCGAACATGTTGATGATAGCGCCATAAGAACACGAGACCGGCAATAATATTAAATAATGCCGTCCAAGCTGCTGCTTGCATAATTGGCATCGCAAGCATAATACTCACCCAAATAGCAGCACCGACACCGGCACCAATATAATCTGCCCCGTAAATGGTACCCGCATTGTTTTCTAAAAAGCGCCCGTAGACTTGCTGACGAATACGCGCAATTAGCGGGATCTCCATACCGATTAATAGCCCAAGTAATAGACCAAACACATAGGGCAAGAAACGCGACCACTCTTGCAGCTTTTCAAACACGTAGCCGTTAAGTACGGTATCTGGAGGCAGGTTAAAAATTTCAGAGAAGATATGTGGTAATGAATAACTGACAGCGATAACACTCGCAATCGCTAAAATACAGCCCATGCCGACCAAAGCAATAATGCTCTCAAGCCAAGCAAAAGCAGTAAATGCATCTTTAAACCAACGCGCTAAAAATGCACCGATACCCATAGCGACAATCATGGTGCCAATCATGGCATATATGGCACTCTCGACCGAGCCTAAGACACGACCTGCATAATGAGATAGAAGGTATTCATAAATAAGGCCGCACCCAGCGAGTACGGCCATAACAGTTATTAACAGGAAATCATGCCCAAGTAGATTTGCTCTACTTGGGGCGCTTGTTGTAATAGACACTAATTAGGCACCTAACAAGGTTGCCATAGTCGAACCAATCGCAAATGAAACCGCTGCTGAAATAGCGGCTACACCTACGTTCTTCTGACGGTTTACTTCGTCTGAAATATCACAACCAGATAGGATGATTTTGATAGTCACTAAGTGTAGTAAAATGAAGGCAACTAAACTTACCGCTGCACTTAATGCCCAGTAACCTAAACTAGCTACAATATTGTCAGCCGCATAAGGAGCAATACCTGATGCA
Organism: Pseudoalteromonas sp. Ps84H-4; assembly: GCF_024124645.1. Lineage (NCBI taxonomy): Bacteria > Pseudomonadati > Pseudomonadota > Gammaproteobacteria > Alteromonadales > Pseudoalteromonadaceae > Pseudoalteromonas > Pseudoalteromonas sp. Ps84H-4. Next base: position 93,440 of record NZ_JAMXSK010000022.1, read on the forward strand.
GCAGTTAATGCCAATGCACTACCCACTAAAAAGCCAGCGTAACGAATACCTACAGCTAAGTTGCCGTCAATAACCGCCTGTTGTAAGCAGTCACCACTGCGATTAGTGCGCTTAAATAACTGCACTCGATATTGGCTGATCAGTAGCATTGCAATGCTGCCAATTGCAAAGGCCGCGATCACGATTGGAATACCATGCCAGCCTTCGGTTGCCACCCAAAATAAAGCTGAGCGAATCACAATAGCGACACTCACTACATGACCAAAATCAATCAGTGCAGCAGTTGCGTTACCTTTTACGATTTCGTCATGCAGGCTCACTTTACGAAGCGCTACCTTGTCTTGGAAGAAATGACCAAGCTTAATAAGCACAATTGCCATCACACCATAACCTAGCATTTGTAATGCTTCTTGTTGCAAGGTTGGTGCAAATGAGCCGCTGCTTACACCACTAAGAACAATTGCCAGTGCCACAAGCCCCGCAGCAAAACTAATACCAAAAGCAAAATTGTCACGCTCAGTTATTTCATCATTAGCGTGTAAGTTAGACACCCAGCCTTTGATAAATTTTAGGCTGACAAATAAAGCGATAATGATTGCAAAGTCGATTGCTAAAGCTTGCAACGACCAAGTTGTTATTCCATTAAATTCATACATATGTTGTAACTCCGGTGGTTATTCTTTTCACTACTTACCGCGGCTAATGCCACGTGATGTTCTGCTCGAGCTGTTGCGTAATGACCCAGAGCTTTTACTGTAACTACTGCTAGAAGCATAGCTACTACGTGTGCGTGGCGGCGTATAGCTGCTACGGCTTAATCCAGATGCACCACTGCGCTTAGTGGCATACGGACTAGTGAATTGTTTACCTTGGCGTTGATAAGACTGACGAGTTCGCGTCTCTACAGTCTGTTGTGCTTTAATCTGTTTTGGACTCGAATAACGGTAACGGCCATAGTCATTGTAATAACTGTACTTTCTATGACGGCTCCAGCGACCATATTCAACTCGGTCAAATACATCACCCAACATGCGATACATTCCATACCAAACCCAAAAGCTGGTACCGCTGCTATTTGTTTGCCACTGCCCATAGTTAGGGTTGCCAACTAATTGGTTACCAACGCTTTCACCTTCAGCTGCTTCACTAATTGCACCAACCCGCGCTAGTGAGCCCTGCGACATATCGGCAAGCATATTAATAGGATCAGTCAGCGCATCCTGAAATAAAGATGGCTTGGCAGCATCACGAATAAGATCAAGTTGATGAAGGGTATCTTCATAAGGGGGTATCAGATAAGTAGACTTAACATCTGCTAAACGTTGTTTAAGACCTGTATAGATAGCCCCTTCACGAGTGGCATCAAGACTAATTACTCGCGCGATCTCAGAAAGTTGCGGCTGCTGCTCAGCAAGCACCTGTCCGTATTGTTTAAGTATCGTCGCATTACGCAAAGAGCCATTATCAAGCGCTGTACCAAGCTGATTTAATTCAACCTCAGCTTTTTCTATGGATTGTTGTATTGTTTGTTTAAGCTGCTCTTCTTTCGACTCACAGCCCATAAGCAAGCTTACCAAACAAAACAGGCTAATAAGTTTCCAAGCTTTTATTTGAGACATTCATGTCACCTGATTGTGGTTTAAAAACGCAAATAGTTTTACATAGCTCAGGTACTAAACCAAGATTAAAATTGCAACAAAGGGTAAATTGGGTCGTGAATTGCTAGTTAGAAAGGGGAAAGTTTAAAGCCTGGCGTAGGTTGGGTAGAGCGAAGCGAAACCCAAAACAGAGCTATCAGCTTTCAGCCTTCAGCGATCAGCCGCGCGGTGTGGGTGTTTGTTGCTGCGCCTTCCTCTAACGAAGGCTCTAGGTTCTAGGCAAAGTGTACTTGTAGGTATGGCTTTAGCCGTGAATGTGTTTGTTAAGGTCTGAATTCGGCACAGACTGTGTGAAAACTAATTTTTAATAAATTGTCTTGGGTATGTTCTTAGTTTGAAACCATTTAAGATGGTTGCGATCGATTTTTTCTCAGTATCGCAATTTTCTCCGCGCGAGCGAAACTGCTAT